>JBARBP010000175.1:0-6177 GCA_049793195.1 Occallatibacter sp.
ATCGGCTGCCCTCCAGCAAGGTTCACCGTAGCGGCCACGCTGATATAAGGAATTCGCCCGGCCCCGTAAGTCTTGATCACCTCTTCAAGCTTTGCCAGGTCTACGTCGCCTTTGAACGGGTGCAAACTCTTTGGATCGTGCGCCTCGGGGATAATCACGTCCACAAACGTGCCCCCGGCCAGCTCTTGGTGCAGCCGCGTCGTCGTGAAATACATGTTCCCCGGAACAATATCCCCAGCCTTGATCAGCGCCTTCGAAAGCAGGTTCTCCGCCCCGCGCCCCTGGTGTGCCGGCACCACGTACTTGTACCCAAACCATTCCTGCACAGCATTTTCCAGCCGGTAAAAGCTGCGGCTGCCGGCGTACGCCTCATCCCCCATCATCATGGCCGCCCATTGCCTGTCGCTCATCGCCGAGGTCCCTGAATCGGTCAGCAGGTCAATATAAACGTCATCCGACCTAAGCAAAAATGTGTTGTACCCGGCCTCGAGAATCGCCTTCTCGCGCTCTGCCGGAGTCGGAATCTTCACTGCCTCAACAACCTTGATCTTGAATGGTTCCGCCCATGTCCGCTTCTCGATAGCCATTGCAACCGCCTATATTCAATCTGGTCACGAGAATAGGCGATAAACCCTCAAGTCTGAAGAGCTTATCGATGGTATTTATGCAAATATTGAGTAATTCATTACGCTTCAACCTCATCTACTTTATGATCGTTAAGTTTATTCGCGGAGATGATCGCCTTTCTAATTGCGGATCTCCGCCAGCAACCCTTCGACCTCTACTTTCTCCTTTGCTGTAACCGGCAGCAGCGGTGCGCGGGACCGCCCTCCGTAATACCCGTTGAAGTCGCAGGCGTATTTCACGCCGCTGATTCCCAGTTCGCCGACGATGCGCTTGTTAGCGCCGGCAATCCTCATCTGTTTCTCCTCGGCCAGCTTCAAGTCGTGGTCCTTCCAGGCCAGATAAACCTCCTGGCAAGCCTGCGGCGCACATGCCGCAAAACCCAGGATCCCCCCGCTCGCGCCCCCTTCCAGCGATCCGAGCAGCGCCGAAGCCGAACCGCAGATCACCTGGAACCCCACTTCCCTGGTCCGCGTCTTGATCGGCGGAGCCGGAGCGGCCGTCGCCAATGCCACGCCGCCATCCAGATCACCCGCAGACACAAACGTCCCTGAGCTTACCGTCTTGGGCGCCAGCATCCGCGCCGTCACCGCTTCAAAGATCGGCGTCACCGTCACCGTCCGTTTTGCTGTGTCCTTCGTCGCTGCCACAGTGTCCCGAATCCTCTCCACGCTGCCGCTCGAGTCCTTGATGCCAATCACGTTCGGATGAGCCGCCAGTTCTGCGATAACCTCAATCGGAATCTGGTAAGGAACGCACTTCGGAATGTTGTAAAGCAACACCGGCAGCGGCGAGCGGTCGGCTACGCTGCGAAAATAATGCAGCACCGCCGCCGAAGACATCTGCCCGGCGTAGTAGCTCGACGTCCGAACCAGCACCACATCGTAGTTGAGCCGGGCCGCGGCCTCCGCCTGCTCCACCGTGCCCTTCACGCTCTCGCGGCCCACGCCCGCAATCAACACCTTCTCCGGAGCAGTAGCCTCGGCGGCAACCCGCAGCACCTCGAGCGTCTCCGCGTCGTCCAGCATCGGCGCCTCGCCGGTAGAGCCCAACACCACCATTCCCGCCAGCAGACTGCGCGAGTACCGGCTCATGTTGGCTTCCAGCTTGCGAAAATAAATCCGCTCATCCGCATAAAACGGAGTGGTTGTTGCCGCAAAAACCCCTTCGATCAGCATGGCTTTATTGTAGAACCGCGACCGCCGCCCACTCGTCTTCCCTGCCCACAAGGCGCGGCATCTCTTTCTCAATTTGCCGAGCATCGCTCCGTGAGTGGATAATAGCCGGAAAGAAAAGCCCCTTTTCAGGAGCGGCCCTGATGGATTCTCTGTTGCAGACGGATGAAGATGAGGATAGGAGTGCCTCCCGGCTTGTCCGTCAGGCCGTGTCTTTTCTCGTCCACTCGATTCTGGCTCTTGGTTCCTGGCTGATCTTGATGCTCGTCGGTTACGCGCTCAACCCATCCAACGTCCCCCAGTTCCTGATCCTCCTGCTTTCTCTCGCAGTTCCTCTCATCGTGGGCTTCATCGTCACCCGCATCCGTCAGGACGACATGGCCACCGTTGTCTGGCTTCTCGGCCTCATCTGGTTAATGATCGTTGCCTTGTGGATCGTCGACATGCCGACCCGTCCTAACCAGTGCTTCCATTGCGGCATTGGCGAAAAGCTCTCGCGCACGCTTTTCAGCCTGCCTCAGCCCAGCGGCCTTATCGACGACGACGGCCCATTCCTCGGAACCTGGCCCGCAGCCGCTCTTATCGGGTACTCCATCGGTGCCGCCCTGGCCCTCCGCCGCAAGCCACGTGAAGACTGACCCGCGCCCAACCTAATCTTTGAATGTATCCGCGTCAACTTCCGCGCGCTCTGAAGGGTACGGGCTTCAGCCGTACATCAAACCAGCGAAATAAAACTAAGGGCTTTAGCCCCCGAGGGATCGCCCGGCCTACACCCCGATCGCTGTATGCAATTCCTGCAGAGCAAAGACCGTCGTCGTTTGCCGTTGCATCGCTGCAATCCCCTCAGCCGCCGCCTGCGCCGCCGCAATTGTCGTGATCGTCGGAATCCGCGCCAGCACCGCCGCCCGTCGGATCGCCTTCTCATCGAAGAAAGTGTCCTGACCCCGCGGAGTATTCACGATCAAGTGAATCCTGTCGCCTTTGATCAGGTCCACGATATTCGGCCGGCCCTCCTTCACCTTGAAGACCCGTTCCACCAACAGCCCCGATCCCTCCAGCACATTCGCCGTCCCCTCCGTGGCCACAATCTGGAATCCGAGGTCCGCGTACCGCCGAGCCAGCTCAACAACCGCCGGCTTGTCGTGGTCGTTCACCGTGAAGAACACCGTCCCCTTGGTCGGAAGCACATGCCCCGCAGAAAGCTGCGCCTTCGCAAACGCCTCACCAAAGGTCGCCGCCACGCCCATCACTTCGCCCGTCGACTTCATTTCAGGACCCAGCACCGTATCCACTCCCGCAAACTTGGCCCAAGGAAACACCGGCGACTTCACGTAGTAATGCGATCCAGTCTCCAGATCCTTGCCCGAAGCAAGCTGTGCCGGCAGCAACTCGCGCAGCGTGCGTCCTGTCATCAGCCGCGCCGCAATCTTGGCCAGCGGAATCCCCGTCGCCTTTGACACATACGGCACCGTCCGCGAAGCCCGTGGGTTCACCTCGATTACGTAAACCCGATCCTCTCCCTGCGCATCGCGCTGGATGGCGAATTGCAGGTTCACCAGCCCCACCACCTTCAAAGCAAGAGCAAGCTTCCGCGTGTAAACCCGCAAAGTCTCAAGCGTCTCTTTGCGAATCCCAACCGCTGGAAGCACGCACGAAGAGTCGCCCGAGTGAATCCCCGCCTCTTCGATATGCTGCATAATCCCCGCGATGATCACGTCTTTCGAATCGCAAAGCGCGTCCACGTCTACCTCGACTGCATTCTCCAAAAAGTGATCCACCAGCACCGGCCGTTCCTGCGAGTACTCCACCGCCTCGCGCATGTAGTGAGTCACCGCCTCGGCATCGTAGGCAATCACCATGGCCCTGCCGCCCAGTACATAACTCGGCCTCACCAGCACCGGATAGCCGATCCGTTCCCCGACGGCCAATGCCTGCTCCACGCTCGTCGCCGTACCACCCGCAGGCTGCGGAATCTTCAGATCCTCAAGTAATTTCCCAAACAGCTTCCGATCCTCCGCAAGATCAATCGACGCCGGCGACGTCCCAATAATCGGCACTCCCGCCGCCAACAATCTCTGCGAAAGATTCAGAGGCGTCTGCCCGCCAAACTGCACGATCATTCCAATCTTCGCGCCCGATTGTGCCTCGTGGTTGTAAACCGCCAGCACATCTTCCAGCACCAGCGGCTCAAAGTACAGTCGATCGCTGGTGTCGTAGTCCGTTGAAACTGTCTCGGGATTGCAGTTGACCATGATGGTCTCGTACCCATCTTCCCTCAGCGCAAACGCCGCATGGCAGCAGCAGTAGTCGAACTCGATTCCCTGCCCAATCCGGTTCGGACCCGATCCGAGAATGATCACCTTCGGCTTGTCCGTCGGCGGCGCCTCGTCCTCTTCGTCATACGTCGAATAGAGATACGGCGTCATCGACTCAAACTCAGCCGCACAGGTATCCACCAGCTTGAAAACCGGCTTGATTCCCTTCCCCTCGCGCAGGTCTCTTACTTGTTTAATGCCCTCGTGCCCCTCGAGTTTCCACTCTGTTGCAATCCGCTCATCGCTCAGTCCCAGCCGCTTCAACTGCCGCAACTGCTCGGTGCCAATTTTCTCCGGAGTCGTTTCGGCAATCGCCATCTGCGCCAACGTGATCTCGCGCATCTGGTGCAGGAACCACGGATCCATCTTTGTGAATCGAGCTACCTCCCGTACGCTCATGCCCCGCTCAAACGCGTAGCGAATATAGCCCAGCCGCTCCGGCCGCGGCGTCACAAGCATTTGCGTCAACCGGCGCGGCTCCAGCACTTCGGCGCCCGTCTTTTTCCCGGTCTCAAGCGCCCGCCACGCCTTCATCAGCGCTTCTTTGAAGGTGCGCCCCATCGCCATCACTTCGCCCACCGACTTCATCTGCGGGCCCAGCGTGTCATCCGCGCCAGGAAACTTTTCGAACTGCCACTTCGGAATCTTCACCACCACATAATCGATCGTCGGCTCAAAGCACGCCGGCGTCTTGCGCGTAATGTCGTTGGGAATTTCGTCCAGCGTATAGCCCACCGCCAGCTTCGCCGCAATCTTCGCAATCGGAAATCCCGTAGCCTTCGACGCCAGCGCCGACGATCGCGATACGCGCGGATTCATCTCGATCACCGTCATCCGCCCGTCCACCGGGTTCACCGCAAACTGCACATTCGATCCGCCCGTCTCCACGCCAATCTCGCGCATCACAGCAATCGCCGCGTCTCTCATTTTTTGATATTCGCGATCTGTCAACGTCTGCGCCGGCGCGACTGTAATCGAGTCGCCCGTATGCACGCCCATCGGATCAAAATTCTCAATCGAACAAATGATGATGACGTTGTCCGCCAGGTCCCGCATCACCTCGAGCTCGTATTCTTTCCACCCCAACACGCTCTCTTCAATCAGGCACTCGTGCACAGGCGAAAGATCCAATCCTCGCGCCAAAAGCTCCATCAGCTCTTCGCGGTTATAAGCGATGCCGCCGCCTGTCCCGCCCAGCGTAAAACTCGGCCTGATCAGCACCGGGAACCCAAGCTTCGAAGCAAAATCCAATCCGTCGCGAAGATTATTCACCAGCGCCGACTTCGATACCTCCAGCCCGATGCGAATCATCGCGTCTTTAAACAGCAGCCGATCCTCCGCCTTTTTGATGGCCTCAAGCTTCGCGCCAATCAACTCCACGTTGTACCGCTCAAGAATCCCAGCGTCCGCCAGGTCCACAGCCAGGTTCAGCGCCGTCTGCCCGCCCACCGTAGGCAGCAACGCAAACTTCCCCGAGCCTGCCTGATTCGCAAGCATCTCCGTTTCGAGCCGGATAATCTCTTCCACGTACTCGCGCGTCAGCGGCTCAATATAGGTGCGGTCCGCCAACTCGGGATCGGTCATGATGGTCGCCGGGTTCGAGTTCACCAGCACCACCTCGTAGCCCTCTTGCTTCAGAGCCTTGCAAGCCTGCGTACCCGAGTAGTCGAACTCCGCCGACTGCCCAATCACGATCGGCCCCGACCCAATCACCAGAATCTTCTGAATGTCATTTCTACGTGGCATGTTTCTCTTCTCGTCCGTTCTGCTCTAAACCCGAGTGTTCTTGTTTTGAAAGGGCGCGGCTTCAGCCGTGCCGCCAATTATTAATGGAGCGTCAGATTGAAGGGTGCGAGCTTCGGTCTCGTCATCTTCGTCAAGGTGAAGGGTACGGGCTTCAGCCCGTACATTTGAGTCACCAACCTCGCCGGGCTTTAGCCCCAGAGGGAATGCGATGCTGGCCATCCATATGAACTCATAGTGGGCCGAATCTTAAACCAGTTTTGCATATACCGGATTCTGGCGAAAGAAAGGCTTGCGACCCACTGTCTGTGTCGAGACAA
>JBARBP010000176.1:0-18267 GCA_049793195.1 Occallatibacter sp.
GCGCCTGGCCGCCCAAGGGAAGCTCTGACAAGAAATATACCCTGCCACCGTCTCAGAAGGGCAAATCCGGACCAAAGTTGGCCTTGGCCTAAGTTTTTCAATTTAAAAGAATCCTTGTGTGCAAAAAACGAATTGGGCTGTACAATCTCCACGAGGAGACCAATGGCCGGAGATATATCACTTACGTGCAGCGATTGCGGGCAGGATTTTACCTTCACCGCTGCGGATCAGGCGTTCTTTCAGGAACGTGGTTATTCGACCCCGAAACGTTGCAAGAATTGCCGTCAGGCAAAGAAAAACGACCAGGGGGGCTCCGGCTACCGTTCGGCTCCGGCACAGGGAACACCTGTGATTTGTTCGGGTTGCGGTCAGCCTACAACAGTGCCTTTTGAGCCGCGTGGCGATCGCCCGGTGTTTTGCCGGGACTGCTATCAGGCGCGCAAGGGCAGCGGTGGTGGCGGTGGCGGAAGCTCGAGAGGCCGCGGCCGATACTAGTCTGAAGTGGTCCGATTCCTGATCTGACCATCTGGAATCGGACTCTAGCTTCCCCGAAAGAAAACCCTAGTTCAACTCCTGAGAAACGACTGACGGGGCCCTGTTCTTTGCGGACGTTCTTTGGTGGCTGGTATTCTGCCCACCTTCCAATCTCAAATCTTTCAATCGAAATACTCCCAAAACAGCTGCAGAGGCGCGTCTTCCCGTTCCGGTCCAGCGCCCAAATCAACTGCCAGTCCTGGGCGCTGAACTATGCCTCGGGTGGGGGCGGAGCCGGGGTAAGGCCGTGGCGGCGCATGATCTCCAGCATCTTCGCGCGGTCCGGCGGTCCACCGGCAGCGGAGTTGAACACCGCGGCTGTTTCGCGAAAGTATTGCGGACCGATCGCAGCCGGTGTGATCACGCAAAGGGCCTTAACATCCCGGCTTGTGTTGTTATCGAAGCAATGAATTGCGCCGCGGGGAATGCAGAGCGCCTGCCCCGGTCCCAATTCAATCTTCTGCCCGTTGACGGTCCACGTCATGACTCCGTCGAGGCCGTAGATTGTCTCCTCGTAATGGTCGTGGCTGTGCGCGGGTCCGGGCAAACGCTGGGTGGCTGGGACGAATAACTCAAACGTCGCAATGGTGCCATTTGAATCGTCGCCTGTAAGCAGGAAGCGCACAGAAAGCGCTCCTACGCGGATGGTTTCGTCGGACGGATTTGCCTGAATCTCTTTGGTTACCGATGTCATTGGGGAATCCTTTGTGGTAAAGTCTGTTTACTATGTTAGAGCAGTAAATGTAGTTTACTAGAAATGTCAATGGCTTTTTCGCCGATCAGGTCGCCGCTCAAAACCGAGGATATTCTCATTGGCGCCCTGCTGCGTGTTCCGGCCCAGGCGATCCATAGGCGAATCATCGCCGCACTCAACGCTGCGGGCTTCGACGAGCTAGCCCTGCCGCATATTGCCGTGTTCCAGTATCCGGGACCGGACGGAATTCGGCCCAGCATTCTGGCCGAGCGCGCCGGCATAAGTAAACAGGCTATGAACCAGTTGCTCAAGAGCCTTGAGAACCTCGGTTATATTGCCCGATCCGACTCTCCGGACGAGGGCCGTTCTCGCATCGTCCGCCTTACCAAGCGCGGACATGCGGCCTTTTCAAAAATCTACGGCATACTCTTGGAGATCGAGCGCGAATGGACCGCAGAACTAGGCGCCAGAGACTTTAAACAGTTCAAGAAGCTTTTGGGCCGTGTGTGGGAGTCCGACCTGGTCCGCCAGGCAGCTTCCTGTCCGGGTTCCCGAAAGTAACAGAAAGGGAACATCCGCCTTCGACTCCGCAGGCTAACTTTCCCAAATTCGAGGTTGATTCGAACCCGCACAGCTGGCAACGACCTTCTAACTGATTTCATTGTGTTTAAGTCACTCCTTCACTACGTTCGGCAGGGACATTCAACCCGACTCAAGGGGGAGGAACAACGGAGTTCCATGACACCTTTGTCATCTTGCCTTCGATCTGGCCAACACAGGTTTCGCAATTTAGTGGACCGCGCCATTTTGTTTCATGTATATCTTGAGAAAACACGGAAAGGAATGAAAGGGTTGACGGGCTTCAGCTGCTTTGGTCTTCGCTGAAAGGAAGACAGGCGCGTGGATATGAAGCCTCGGTTTCGGGACCACAACCCACGGAACCCCTGAGGATTCCAGGATTAAACATGCATATAGCTCTTTGGATTTTCTCGCCTACACTCACTCTGATTCTGGCTGGATATGTATATCAATGCGTTGGCAGCCACCGCGATCGCCTGCGGTATGCCGGTGCGGGACGCTGGGTGACGATCGGGCGGGGCTGCCGGCTCTATCTTCTGGAACAGGGCCAGGGCGGACCGACCGTGCTTTTCGAAGCAGGGATCGGCGCAACAAACCTGAATTGGCGACATATTCAAAAGACGGTGTCGCGGTTTACCGGCACTGCTTCCTACGATCGCGGCGGACTCGGGTTCAGCAGTCGCTGCCGTACAGCGCGCACTCCTGGCAACATTGCGGTCGAGTTGCACGATATGCTCGAGCGCGCAGGAATCAAGCCGCCCTACATCCTGGTGGGACACTCTTTCGGCGGCCTGGTGATGCGCCGCTACGCGTTGCTCTATCCGGATGAAGTGACCGGGGTGGTGCTGGTGGATCCGATGCGCTGCGAAGAGTGGCCGCCGCTGGACCCGACCAAGCAATCGCAGCTAAATCTTGGCAAGCGTTTGATTCGCTACGCGCAGCCGATTGCCGTTTGCGGACTGACACGGCTGGCCGTTACTTCCATCTTCCGACGCTCGACCAAGTTCTCGGGAAACCTGAATGGTGCAACTGTTTCCGGCGGACGCCATGTGATTGGAAGAATTACGAACGAAGTCGGCAAGATGCCGCGCGAGGTGTGGCCCGTGGTGGCTGCTCACTGGTCGCGTCCCAGTTTTTACGTTGGGATGCGCAGACATATCGATTCGATTCCCGATACGGTAAGAGAAATGCACGACGCGGAGCCGATCCGCGAGATTCCCGTGATGGTGCTGACGCCGGGAAAATCATCGCCGCTTTCTGAGGCGTGCCTTGATCGCATTGGAGACAATGTGCACCAGGTGATTGCCCCAGCGAGCGAACACTGGATCCATCTGGACGAGCCGGATCTGGTGATCGGCTCGATCCGGCAAATGGTGACTGCTGCGGCGACCGAGTCGGTTGCGGCAACGGTCTGATTGCGCTGTCTAACCCCTGTGCAGATTGAGCCTTCAGTCGGATGTGCAATGGCAACAGGTTTGCGCAATCGAGAACCTCTCAGCGGAGCAGTGCCGTGTGACACATGCTTCGGTTGCCATGGCCAATATAATTGCCTTGTTTCCAGGAACCGTCAATCATGCGACCCGAACTGACTCAGGCAAGCGACCTATTGCGCAGCAATACCCCTGAGGCAATCGAAGAAGCGATCGGACTGCTGCAGAACACGGTCTACTCCTTCAGCATGAAGGTCTGTGGCCACCCAGAAGACGCGGAAGACAACATGCAGGAGGTGCTTTACCGCTCCATACACCACCTTGCAAAACTTCAGGACCCGCGGGCACTTGCCGTCTGGCTCTACACAGTGACACGGAATCGCTGCTGGCGAATGCGGCGCAAGAGCGCAAACGCCCCACAGGCGACGGTCGCGCTGGATGAGCTGATGCCCGACGACGCGGAACTGGGGCAGCTGTTGGAGGATGCGGCTCGGAATCCCGAAGGCAATGCGCTTCACGCGGAGCAATCTCAACTGCTGCGCCAAGCTGTGCTCCAAATTCCGGCGACCTTGCGGATGGTTCTCGTGCTCCATGACATGGAAGAGCTGGACACCGAGCAGGTCGCCACAATTCTCGGACTGCAGAATGGAACGGTCCGAGTCCGCCTGCACAGGGCGCGCTTGAGCGTACGCAAGGCGATGGCGCGCCTTCTCGATGCAGCATCTCAAAAACAAGAACCAGTGAAACACCCCAGGAAAGCACGCAGCAAGATTGGCAAACGCCCTGCTGAATGCCGCGAACTGTTCGCCAATCTCTCCGAGTACATGGACGGACGTGTGCAGATGCCGGCCTGCGACGAAATGCGGGCCCACATCGAGGGGTGTCCGGCATGCGTGGCGTTTCTTCGCGAGTTACGCTCCGCAATCGACCGCTGCCGAGCTATTGATTTTCCATGCGATTCGGCCGTAGCGTCGCGACTTCGCGCCCTACTAACCCAGGAGTACCTGCGCCTCCTGGGTGTGCCCGCCATAGAATAAATTTTGTAGGCGTTGTAACGATTCTTCCCCGTTGTGTCTTTGTTCATGTGAGAGGGGAGAATCATGGAAGTTAAAGTTAGCCATCTGGGCCACGTAAGGTTCAGCATCCAATCACGCTCTCATTCCATTCTTTGCGACCAGCCCGCTGAAAACGGCGGAGACGATTGCGCCATGACGCCACCGGAGCTCATGCTTGCGTCCTTGGGTTCCTGCGCGGCCTATTATGCCGTGCAGTATTTGAAAACCCGAAACCTGGCCAATAACGGCGTCGCGGTTTCGGTGACCGCCGACAAGCTAAAGCAACCGGCGCGGCTCGGCAACTTCAACATCCATGTCGAGTGCCCTGTCCCCCTGTCAGAGGAACAGACCGAGGGACTGAGGCGCTCCGTGCACAGTTGCCTTATTCACAACACCCTCCTGTCTCTGCCAGAAGTCAGGATTGAGTTGGCGATAGCCAAGCCTGCGCTGGCCCATGGCTGAGTCTGCCGGCTGACGTGTCAGGCTCGCTGCAACGCTCTAGCAGAAGGAAACTACAGGATGCTGGCGCTTTTTCGCTGCGCGAGGATGGATGCCTTGCGCCGGTCCTTCGAGGCGTGGTCGATCTGCTTCCAGAAGCCAATGAAGTAATCGACTGCGGAGATCGTCGACACCAGCACGGTGAAATAGATGGCCGCCACGGCGTACCACATGATCGGAATGACGAACACGCCGACCTGCCACTGATGCCAGTGATGAGCAAGGATGGCCGAGGTTACAGAAACGATCTGGGCAACGGTCTTCAGCTTGCCCAGATCGCTTGCCTGGATGGTAAAGCCCTCCGACGAAGCGATGGAGCGCAGGCCGGAGATGAGAAACTCGCGAGCGACGATCACCACGGCAATCCAGACCTTGACGACTTGAGGATTGTAGGCGACCAGAGCAATGATCGCTCCAGTGACCATGATTTTGTCCGCCAGCGGATCGAGCAACATCCCCATGGTCGTGATCTGGCCGTGCTTGCGGGCCAGGTAGCCATCGAGGCCGTCGGTGATCGAGGCCAGCACAAAGAGAACCGAGGCTGTAATCTCCTGCGCGCCCCCTGCCTGCCAGGGAAAATGTGGCGAGAGTATCCACAACAGCAGCGGGATCATGACGATCCGGCTCATCGTGATGGAATTTGGAAGATTCATCTGGCTGGCGCTGCTCCGGAAATTCACACCGGTTCAGCTTCATTATTGCATTGACGAGCAGCAAGGCGAATTCCCCGCTCATCTGTTCGACGCACCAGAATCAAATCGGGAGCCCAACAAAAAAGAGCGGAACAGGTCCGAAACCTATCCCGCTCTTGCTGTTTCCACTTTAATTCTCCGACCCTATGGCCATGCAAGGCTAAGCGTAGATGCCGCGCTGCTTGATGGTAAAACCGACACGATCGATGGCCAACATATACGCAGCGATGCGGTTGTTGACGTTGTGAGCTTCAGAGTATCGAACAACATCGTCGAAGCTGTCGCGGAGGATGGTTTCAAGCTGCTCGTTGACGATGGCTTCCTTCCAGAAATAGCCCTGCCGATCCTGCACCCACTCGAAGTAGCTCGCGGTGACGCCACCGGCGTTGGCCAGGATGTCGGGAACAATGAAGATGCGCTTTTCGGCAAGAATCTCATCTGCCACCGCTGTCGTGGGGCCGTTCGCGCCCTCAACAACGATGCGGGCCTTGAGCTTTGCAGCGTTGCGGCTGGTGATCACGTTCTCTGTCGCGGCGGGAATCAAGATTTCGCACTCGGAGATCAGAAGCTCGTCGCTTGGCATGGCCTCCGCGCCGCGGAAGCCCAGGGTGGTGCCGTTTCGATACTTGTACTCGACGAGTGCGTGAACGTCGATGCCGGCCGAGTTGTAGAGCCCGCCATCTTTCTCGGCCACACCAACGATCTTGTAACCCTGCTCCATCATCAGTCGTGCGGCATTGGAGCCCACATTGCCGAAGCCCTGAATAATCACCCGGCATCCTTCGATCTGCATATTGAGGTAGCGCAGGCTCTCGCCGCAAACCACCTGCACGCCGCGCCCGGTGGCCTCGATACGGCCACGCGAACCGCCAATGCTCAAGGGCTTGCCAGTCACTACGCTGGTCACGGTCTGCCGCATGTGCATGGAATAGGTGTCCATGATCCAGGCCATGGTCTGTTCATTGGTGTTGACGTCCGGCGCGGGAACGTCCTTTTCCGGCCCAATAAACTCGATGATCTCGGAGGTGTAGCGGCGCGTCATGCGTTCAAGTTCACCCTGGCTCATTGCCTTGGGATCGCAGATCACCCCCCCCTTGGCGCCGCCAAAGGGAATGTTGACCACCGCGCACTTCCAGGTCATCCAGCTGGCGAGGGCGCGGACTTCATCGAGCGTGACGTCGGGTGCATAGCGGATGCCGCCCTTGCAAGGCCCGCGGGCGATGTTGTGCTGCACCCTGAAGCCGGTAAACATCTCAATGCGGCCGTCATCCATGGCCACTGGAAAATGTACGATGATTTCGCGCGCCGGTGTCCTGAGCAACTTCCACAAACCTTCATCCAGGTTAAGTTTCCGTGCAGCAAAATCGAACCGAGCGCTCTGTGCCTCCCAGGGATTGATCTCCTGGTCCAAAGTAAGTGCAGGATTATTTGTTGACATATAGTTCTCCAATTCCATGTCCCGGCCTCGGGCGATGAATTCGCTGCAGGCTCTAATCGCAAGATGGCGCAATGCCCAACCGTTGATCCAATGTCGATCAATCGGTAGTTTCGGCTTCCATCCCTACTGGCCCAGTGGTTACGCTGCTCTTCCCGCGAAGCCACAAACCCCGTTGAGTTTAGGCTACACCCAGTGGTGAGTCAAGCCGCGGGAACCTGCGGCAGCAACTCTGGTCCGCCGGTTTGATATTGGTTCTTTTTCGGTTCTCAACTAGACCTGAGCGGCGACTGAATATCTGTTTTTCCAAAGATCTCGACCTTAGCCATGGGCCGTTAGACCTGAGTCCGCACCCAACCAGCCCGCATTCCAGCAGTTACACTGGAGCCTGTGAGAGCCTCCAGCCATCCCATTCAGCCCGTCCGCAAGCAGTTTCTGGCCCTTGCCAATGAGCACACCCTCGTGCCAGTGTGCCGCGTCCTGACCGCCGACCTTGAAACCCCGGTCTCGGCCTTTCTGCGTGCTGCCTGGGCTGAGCGGGAGTGCTTTCTACTGGAATCGGTCGAAGGCGGCGAGCAGGTGGGCCGCTACACGTTCATCGGCCTCACGCCCTTCAAGCGGATTGTGGCGCGCGGCCGCGATATTACCATCAGCGAGGGCAGAAAGGTCACTCGCTTTGAAGACGACGTTTTTGCCGTGCTGCGTCTGGCGCTTTCCGGCCACACACCGGCGCGGCTTCCCGGCCTGCCTCCGTTCACAGCCGGCGCGGTGGGTTATTTCGCTTACGATGCTGTGCGGCAGATCGAGCGCTTGCCTGAGCTGGCCAAGGACGAATTGGGCATCCCCGATGCCTGCCTGCTGTTTTTCGACGAGGTACTGGCCTTCGACCATGTGCGCAAGGAGATCTGGCTGGTTGTCACAGCCAACGTGACCCACGGCAAGCCAACCGATGCCTACGAGAAGGCAATTAAGCGGCTAGACAAGCTGGAGAAACGCCTGGCCCAGCCGTTGCCCAAGCTGCCTCAGCGCAAGGTTTCAGGGAAGAAAGCCCATCTCAAGGTCAAGTACCGGACTAGCAAAAAGGGCTACATGAAGGCCGTGGTCCGGACCAAGGAATTCATCGCTGCCGGAGATATCTTCCAGGCTGTCCTCTCCCAGCGCTTTGACGTAGAACCGGAGATGGATAGCTTCCAGGTGTACCGCGCACTGCGCACGGTCAACCCCAGCCCCTACATGTTCTTCCTGCGCTTTTCTCCGGAAGGACCGTTAGGCGGGCCGTCGGACAAGGCAAAACACTCGTCCAAAAAGTCAAAAGCGCCCCCGGCGCCCCTGGAGCTGGCGGGGTCGTCGCCGGAGCTGCTGGTGCGCGTGCACAAGGGCAAGGTGGAGTACCGTCCCATCGCTGGAACGCGGCCGCGCGGCGCAACCGAAAAAGAGGACCAGACGCTCGCCGATGAGATGATCCACGACGAGAAGGAGCGTGCCGAACATGTCATGCTGGTGGACCTGGGCCGCAACGATGTGGGCCGTGTGAGCCAGTTCGGCAGCGTAAACGTGGACCGCCTCATGTTCGTCGAACGCTACTCGCACGTTATGCACATTGTGAGTTCGATTGAAGGCCGGCTCAGGCCGGAGCTGACCGCTGTGGATGCCCTGCGCGCCTGCTTTCCTGCCGGCACTCTGAGCGGCGCACCCAAAGTCCGGGCCATGGAGATCATCGAGGAACTGGAGCCGGCACGACGCGGGACCTACGGCGGCGCGGTGCTCTACGCCGACTTCTCCGGCAACCTGGACTCCTGCATCGCTATCCGATCCATGCTGTCAGTGGGCGGCAAGGGCTATGTGCAGGCAGGGGCGGGCATTGTCGCCGACTCCGTGCCGGAACTGGAGTACCAGGAGTCCATCAACAAAGCGCAAGCAGTGATCCACGCAATCGAGCGGGCCTCGGAGATCTAAAACGGGGGTCAGAGGCCCGACGAAAAGCCACCTTCATTCAGCCCCGAAGATATGTTTGAAGAAGTGGCCCACTCGTGCGAGGAAACCTGGCTTCTTTTGAGCACCGGCCTTTGATGCGTTTGCCTCTCCACTCGCATTTGCCGCCGGCGTTGAGGCTGGTTCAGCGCCTGCCGCCGCTTGCGGCGCGTGTTCGGAGCTCTTATAGACCAGTGGGGGTACAGGCACAGTCGGGGCGGGAGTTTCGCTGGGCGGCTCTGGAGCGGGTTGGGGCATCGGGGCAAGTCCTTCGCTCTGCGCCAGGGGAAATTCGTTTCCTTTGGTTTCAGCAGGCGGGCATCCGCACGACTCCGTCTCCTGATCCACGACCTCGCGCAGGCTGCCATGCTGGAACATGACGCGTTGGCCCGGCTGCACGCGATAGGCGCCCCCATCGAACACGCTCGAAATCAGCACATAAGGTGCGCTTGCGCCCGGGTTATCCACGCATGTGTCCCCATTGGGCCCGAGGCGAACCTTCACGTCTGCCGCACCAGGTCCGCCAATGAGTATGCGGAAATCAGGCGTCAGCAGAAAATCGGCATTGCGCGTATTCGCTCTGCCGGCCGCAAAACTCATCTCCACCGCGCCGTGCTCCAGGGCCAGCATCAGTCCTGGCACCTCACCGCCTGGAACACCCACGTCGGCGGTCAGTTTAACCGTCGTGTAGGCGCAGACCAGCAGCGTGCCTCGATAAGGCAGTGTGACGCGCGTGCTCTGCTCAGCGGAGGCGATCGATCCGTTGGCAGCGATGAACGCGCGGCCATTCGAAACCTGCAAATCGCCTGTGACCTCAAAGGCGTGCCCCGGAATCTTGCTGTCAAGCGGGACGATGGCAATGGGATGGGTTTCAGGAACCGGTCCGGTAGAAGACACCTGGTCAGCGGGCGCCGTTGGGGGCATAGTTGAGGGCATCGTTCCGCTTTGCACTGGTTGCGGAGACTGCGGAGCTGGCTGTGCAGACTGGGAGCGCAGCCCTGGCGCGATCGCCAAAACTGCCGCGAACAAAATGAGGCGAGAGAGATCCCGATGCTGTGAGGGGGTCGGAAATCCGTTCTTCACGGGCGCAGGATTTCGCATCGCGGCTACATTTCCAGGAAGTTGCGGATCATCTGGTGTCCGCCCTCGGTAAGAACGCTCTCAGGATGGAATTGCACGCCCTCAATAGGAAGATGGCGATGGCGCAGGCCCATGATAACCGACCCGGCCGTGCCGTTCGATTCCCCCGCACCTTTCGAATCCTGCGTGCGTGCCGTGATTTCAAGATCCTGCGGCAGCGTTTTCTCGGCAACAATCAGCGAGTGGTAGCGCGTGCAGGTGAGCGGCGTCGGCAGGCCTGCGAATACTCCTTTGCCATCGTGCTCCACGGCGCTGGTCTTGCCATGCATCAGGGTTTGGGCGCGCACCACTTTGCCGCCAAAAGCTTCGCCAATCGCCTGATGTCCCAGGCAAACGCCAAGAATTGGAACTCTCCCGGCCATGTGGCGGATGAGCGGCACCAGGATGCCGGCCTCGCCGGGCGTGCAAGGCCCGGGCGAAAGCAAAATGCGCTCCGGATATAACGATTCAACCTCTTCCACTGTCAGTTCGTCGTTACGGCGCACTACGACCTCCGCGCCCAGCTCGCCCAGGTACTGGACCAGGTTGTAAGTGAACGAGTCGTAGTTGTCGAGGACGAAAACCATGGTAAGTTTCAGTGTATCGCGAGGGCCGCGGCATAGTGTCGCCCCCGCTTCACGAAGAAGCTGGAGCCTTCCAACTGTGTTCCGGTTGCGCACTGGCGGCGCATCTGCAAAACTGACCTAGGTCGCTAACCATGGTTCTCCATTTTCTGATTCAAGGCCGGGTGCAGGGTGTGGGCTTTCGCTGGTACGTTCACCGCGAGGCCAGCGAACTCAACCTGCGCGGCTGGGTGCGCAACACTGAAGACGGCAATGTCGAAGTGGTGGCGGAAGGCGATGTTGCTGACCTAGCCGAATTGCGCGCCAGCCTTCGCCGTGGACCGCGCGGAAGCCGCGTCGATCATCTGATCGAACACTACCTGGATGACAGCGAAGCCGAGGGACTGAGTTCGTTCAGGATTGATGGCGCGTGGTGAAGAAAAGAGATCAGCGTCAGACCTGCTGTCGAGCACTCAGCCTTTTCACTGACCATGCGCTAAAGTCCGCGTCTTCGAAAAGGCTCTTCCTGACAGGCGATCTCTGATCCCTGCCTTTATAATCTTCAGGGAAGACGAATTGCAATCCTGCCTGTTCCCTTCCCGCAAATTCCGAATATTCTCTGAAGCTATTTCAAGGAGCGAACGTACCCATGCCTCAATCAAGCAAGCCCATTAATGTGGAAGATCTCAAGAAGCTGGTGCGCACCGTTCCCGATTTCCCCAAGCCCGGAATTCTCTTCTACGACATCACGACACTGCTGAAGGACAAGACCGGATTTGCACAACTGATCGACGCGCTTGCGGCCCACTACATCGCCGATAAAATCGACCTGGTGCTGGGCATCGAAGCCCGCGGCTTCATCTTTGGGCCGGCGCTGGCTTATCGGTTGAATGCCGGATTTGTGCCGGTGCGCAAACCGCGCAAGCTGCCGGCCCCGGTCGCGCGCGTGACCTACGATCTGGAGTACGGCTCCGACACTCTCGAGATTCACATGGACGCGATTCAGCCCGGCCAGAGCGTAGTGTTGGTTGACGACCTGCTGGCGACTGGAGGCACCATGGAGGCCACCGTGAAACTGGTGAAGCAACTCGGCGGCAAAATTGCCGGGCTTGCTTTTGCCGTCGAGCTGGACTTTCTGAAAGGCCGTGACCGCTTCACCGATTACGATGTCTTCAGCCTGTTGCACTACGACGAATAATGGAATGCAGAGGTAGGGAAATCAAGACAATGACTCTACTCTGACGACTCTGGTATCACTTCCTGCTCGTTCGATTCAGGCGTATCCTCCGCGAACTCTCCCTGCAGCATCTGTGCATCGGCAAAGCGATATCCGACATACACGTCGGTAAGCAGGTACACGGGATTTGAGGGATCGTCCTCAATCTTCTTGCGCAACTGCCGGACGAAGGTACGCAGGTACTCGACCTCTTCGCGGCAATCGGCGCCCCACACCGCGGTCAATAGCTTTGCATAAGTCACAACGCGGCCCGCGCGGCTCATAAGGCAATGGAGGATATCGAACTCCTTGCGCGTCAGATGCACAATTTGTCCGCGCTTGGTGACGCTGCGCTTCAGCGGCTCCAAATGGATTTCTCCAATATCGAAAGGCGCGTCTTCGGCGCGTGCTGGTGCGCGAACACGCCGCACGGCCGCACGGATGCGCGCAATCAATTCGCGGGTGCTGAAGGGTTTGGTCACGTAATCGTCCGCGCCCGATTCGAGGGCCTCCACCTTGTCCTCTTCCTGATCGCGCACCGTGAGCATCAGGATTGGCAACCGGGGGGCGAAAACACGAATGCGGCGCAGAGTTTCGACGCCGCCAATGCCGGGCATATTCACGTCCAGCAGAACCACATCGTAAGTGCCACTGCGCAAAAGTTGCAGGGCTTCTTCGCCGCGTGAGGCCTCGGCGACCTGAAAGCCGAGCTCAATCAACGGTGGGCGTAGTGCTCTGCGGATGGCCGATTCGTCGTCGACAACAAGGATGCGTATTGCAGTCTGGCTTGTCACGTCTTCCCCTTTTGCATTGAATCCGGTATAGCGGCAAAAAATGTGGTTCCTTCATTCTCATCGCTCGTCACCCAGACGTAGCCGCTATGAATCAGCGCCACCCGCTTCGCCACGGAAAGGCCGATTCCCGTCCCGGATGCGCGATTGGAGTGGGTTGACGAACGATAGTAGCGGTCGAAGATGCGTTCGCGGTCGGCCATCGGAATCACTGGACCAAAGCTATGGACGGAGAATAGAACTTCGGCATTGGCATGGACCGCACGTATGGTAATCGTGGTGCCGTAAATTGAATATTTGCAGGCATTGTCAATGTACTGCGTGAGCAGCATATTCATCAACTGGCGATCGCAGTCCAAGGCAAGATCCTCATCTTCAAGATCGACCGCGACCTTCATGCTTGCCAAACGGTCTTTCAGCGAGGTCAACACCTCGTCGATCAGCGATCCAACGCCCACCGCCGTAGCGTGAATCGTAATCTCGCCGGCATCCAGCCGCGCGGTAGTCAGCAGGCGCGTAGTCAATTCGCCGAGCAGCCCGGCCTGTTCGTCGATAAGAGCGACCAGCTCGGCCTGGCCAGGCGACAAGTGACCCATTTCGCTCAAACCGCTGCTGGCCGCGCGGATGGCCGTCAGAGGAGTCTTATAGGCATGCGCCAGGCTATCGAGCACCGTGGCGCGCAACTGTTCCGTGCGGCGCTCGGTCTCGATGCGGCTTTCGTTGGCAAAAGCCCTGTAGCGGTCAAAGGTAATCGCAATCAGCGAGGCGATGGCGTTGTTGGTCAGCGGGCTCGTTTCCCCACGCACCACCAGGCTACCCACAGGTACCGTTCCCAACCGGACCACGCGCCGGCCCACGCCGGTAACTGGATCATCATCGGAAGTTTCAAAATAATAGACGTTCTGCGCAATCTCTTGCGGGTCCACGCTCCAGTAGCCGGCTTGATAAACGTCGTGCAAGTCGGCGTCGAACACAGCCACCGCCTCCAGAGAGAATATCTCGTGGACAAGCTCGGCCAACTGCGGTCCCGG
The DNA here is from genome assembly GCA_049793195.1 of Occallatibacter sp. GTDB lineage: Bacteria > Acidobacteriota > Terriglobia > Terriglobales > Acidobacteriaceae > Telmatobacter. The sequence goes on from JBARBP010000176.1 coordinate 13,609, forward strand.
CTCCACGTGCAGGTTCATTTGCAGCGTTCGGCGCGTGAACTCATAGAGATCGTGCATCTGCCCGCCCCAGGATTCGGCATCTCGGGCATGTCCGGTAACCCGCGCAGAGAGGCGGCTTACAACCAGGGCCACCAGAACAAAGGCTGCAAGTGTAACTGAGTTGGCAGGGTCCTCCGCCAGTCTGAGCTCGGGTTGCCGGGCAGTGAAAATGGCGTGAACCACAACCGCGGAGAACGAAACGATCGCCGCTTGCCAGAATCCGCAAAGCAGCGCGGTCGGCAAAACGATGAGCAAATACAGCAGCAGCGCAACTGGAAGCAACCACCCGAACCAATGAGCGAGAGCCGCAACGAGAATCACGGCCACAATCCCCAGCGCGCACTCCAGCGAGAACAGGAGCGCACGCGACCCCGAGCCGCGTGAGCTTCTGGCGCTGAAAACGTTGCGCGCGGGAATTGAGCTTGTGGACAATCGCCACCCACCTTCTGATTTCGACGGACTTACCAAGAAACCTGCAGTCAAGGGTTTCAGGAATCTAAAGGCGGAACGGACATCCATTCCGACGTGACATTGCGCAGGTCATAACCAATTCAACGGGAAACGCTTCGATCAGACCAATCCAGGAAACGATGAAAGCGTAAAGAGATTTTAGCAGGTCCCTTATTTCTTTCTTATGGATAGCTGTGCTAGGGCCAGGCGGAAAAAGGGTGTCTATCACCGCCTGTCAAACGCAAAGACATCCGAATCTTGAGCAAATGCAACTTCATGGATTCTTTTGCTAATCCTCATAAGTTCTTTATGCATTCTTTGTATTACTGTTATCAATCCGCTGCAACCGGATTGCTTCAGGGAGCAGCACCGTAGTCTAGCGAACCATTCCGATGAGAATCCATAGGGCCAGAAAGCTCGTGCGGGCTTACAGGCTTTGTGTGTGCAAATTGCAGCTTGCCAAAGCAAAGTCTTGTTGTCCCATTTCCGGCTGATTTCATAGCTCGTCATCCCAAAATCGTTCTTCTGGAGGAATAGTGCCGATGTTTTCAAAGCCAAATCGCATTCTGCAAATGATGGCCGGAGCGGCCATGGCAACCGCCCTGATCGCTGGCGCGCAAGATCCAGCCCCGGCGGCAACTCCGGCGGCCGCACAGGCTCCACCGGCCCCGGCCACGCCGCCCCCTGCCCCCACCTGGAGCGTTGGCCCGATGGACATCAGCGGATTCATCGATGGCTACTACAGCTTCAACTTCAACCGCCCGAATACTTCGGATGCACTTTACGATCAGGTCAACCAGCTCTATAACTTCAACGACAAGACAGACCAGTTCGAACTGAGCGCGGCCAAGCTCACGCTGAACCACGATCCCGATCCGGTCGGAGCGCATGTTGATTTCATCTACGGCCGCACCAACACTTTGATCAACGCCGCACCGACCAACGCCACTTCCGCCGACCAGATTCCCTACATCGAGCAGGCGTTCCTCAGCTTGAAGCCGCCAAAGGCCAAGGGCTTTGAATTGGACTTTGGCAAGTTTGTCACCTCGGCTGGTGCTGAAGTCATCGAAGCAAAGGACAACTGGAATTACTCACGCTCCTTGCTGTTTGTTAACGCCATTCCGTATTGGCACTTCGGCGCACGTACTTCGCTGCCGGTCTCCAAGACGGATACAATCGGCTTCCAATTGGTCAATGGCTGGAACAACGTCTCCAAGAGCAATGGCGGCGTCACCGGCGTGTTCACCAACGCCCTCGTCAAGCCGAAGGCCACCTGGAACCTCAATTACATTGTCGGTCCGGAGAACGCGAACACCACCAGCGGGCTTCGCAATCTGTTTGACACGACACTCCTGCTCACACCTCCCGGAAAGTTCAACGCCTACATCAATTTCGATTTTGGCGAAAATCAGGATGCGATCGCGGCGCAAGGCGACACGTTGACACATGACTGGTACGGGGTGGCATTCGCGGCGCATATCCAGGCCAGCGGGAAGAGTGCGATCACACCCCGATTTGAGTGGTTTGACGATCCCGATGGCTTCCAGACCGGAACCGCTCAGACCCTCTACGAAGGCACATTCACTTATGAGTACAAGTGGGTTGAAGGCCTGCTCTCGCGTGTTGAGTATCGCTACGATCAATCTTCCAACTCGAAGTTCTTCAACAAACTGGGCAACCAATCGGCGGGCCAGCAACAGACGCTTACGGTGGCCTTTATAGCCTTCTTCGGACCCAAGCGCTAACTCTTACCCTTCATCTTCATTTTGTCCTGATGGGATGAAGGCTAGTCTTTCAGCACGGCATTTCCATCAACGGTTCCGGCCAGGCAAGGAAAACACCTCTGGCCGGAAGCGTCACAGAAAACACCGCGGGCCATGCAGAGATCCATATGCCACGCGCTGGGAGCTAAACCATTGCTTCGTCGGCCCGGATTGTCGTCCAGATGCGGGCAAGCCATTCGAATTTCCCGGGGGTAACCGCCGGGAGCAGACCTACGAACACATTTCTCAGGAGAATGCTCATGGCAGATCAAAAAGCACCTCAAATGCAGGCCACCCTGGGCCTTACCGGGTTGACCAGCAACGCAATGGCGCTCATCGCCCCCGGCGCCTTCCTCTGGCTCACCTTCTTCATCCAGGCCACAACGGGTGTTGCAGGCCAGCCGTCAACCGCTCCTGCCATGTGGATCGGCATCTTCGCCGCCCTTCTGCTTTGTCTGGCCACTGCAGTTGCTTACGCCGAGATCTCCAAGCTGTATCCGGGCACAGGTTCCAGCTATTACTACGCTGAGCAGGCCATGCTCTCCCAAGACAAGGGCTTCAAATACGCACGTGTTGCCAAGTTCATCGTAGGCTGGGGCTCGCATCTTTATTACTGGGTCTATCCCGGCGTCATGGTGGCCGTCACCGGCGTCTTCGTAGGCTATGTGGTCGGCTTCCTTTATCCCAATGTGATGAGTGGTTCCAATCCGGGGCCGGTGTTCATGGCGCTTGTTGCTGTCGTTTTCTCCTTCTTTGTCGCCTGGATCGCAGCCAAGGGCGCGGGTGCTTCCACGGCTGTCAATATCGCGATTAACGTTATCCAGATCTCCGCGCTGATCGTGTTCAGCGTACTGGCGCTCGGCTATCGCGCCAACCATCCGTCGGGCGCCCCCGGCTTCCAGTACGATTCGCAGTCGCTTTCGACGTACACTTACCAATTCGCCACTGCCAAAGACGGCTCGACGATGCGTGACTCGAGCGGTAACCCGCTTCCGTTGCTCGATGCCGCCGGCAAGCCCGTGCCCTTCCAGATCACCTATCCCACCACCGACGCAACTGGCAACTTCCTGACCCACCCGAACGCGGCCTCGGTGATCATGCCGCACAAGATCAGCTACATGTTTATCCAGGCAACGGTCGCGATTCTGATCCTGGTCGGTTTCGAATCGGTGACTTCGATGGGAGGCGAAGCTAAGAACCCCACCAAACATATACCCATCGCCGTAATCGCTTCCCTTCTGATTCAAGGCTTGTTCTGTTACCTGTTTGAGTATTTCGCGGCCAATTACTTCCTCAACTCCGGGTATACAATGGCAAGCGCGGCCAGCTCGGCGGCGCCCATCGGCGATATGATGATCATTGTCGGCGACCAGCTTCTGGGCCAGGGGCACGGTAGATACTTCATGCTTGCTGAAGCCGTCACGGTCTTTTTCGCGCTCATCGGCACCACGCTGAGCTGCATGAACACTGGCGCCCGTGTCACCTACGCCATGGGCAAAGACGATGAGGCCCCGGAACACTTCGGCATTCTCCATGCTGGGTCTCTTTCACCACGCAAGGCCATCTGGACACTGGCATGGATATCGGCCGTCATCGGCGTAATCGCCGTCTCGCTGGTGTTCGGTGACGCAGGCGCACCTACCGATGCCACAATCGCCGCTCTTCCCCACGGCCTATTCTCAAGCGTCGGCTACCTCCCGCATGACACGCTGGCAGCTCTTCCGAATTCGTTGTTGGCGATCACGCTCACCTCCAACTTCGGCACCTTTATCCTTTACGCGCTCAGTTGCTTCCTGTGCATGGTCGCTTACCACAAGCGGCCCGACCACAACTTCCTGGTGCACACGCTCATCCCCGGCTTCGGCCTGCTCGCCAACCTCATCTGCATGGCCTTCTACCTAATCGGCCCGGTCTTCAACCTGGGAACCTTGAAGGAGCCACTCTGTGCGCTGGGCATCTCGGCAGTGTGGGGCATCTACGGAGCTATCTACTTCCTACGCTCCTCCAAGGCCAAGGGAAAGACGATCCTGCTCGAATCAAGATAGCCGCTTTGCATTGACCGTAACCCAACCCCGGCCGCTGGGTGGAATCTCTCCTCGCACCCTCTATCGAGACGAGGAACAGAGAACCACCCAGTAGCCATTTTGAAGCAAACGATACACAATCATTTAGGCTTCTCCCCTTCGGAGATAGGGGAGAACCTCAAGGCGGCGGCGCCCATGTTGGATGTACAGTTCGGCCAGGCAAGCGATTTCGGCAAGGTTCGCACCAACAATGAAGATGCAATGGGCTTCTTCGTCCCCTCTTCGCGCCAGCAGGCACGCTCTCACGGATATCTCTTTACAGTTGCTGATGGTGTGGGCGGCATGGATCTGGGAGAGGTTGCGTCCTCAACCGCAGTTGCGGT
>JBARBP010000177.1:0-3868 GCA_049793195.1 Occallatibacter sp.
CGCCGGGCGAAGTGCGTGCATGGAGCTATCCGCATACGCCGTTGGGGACTGCTCTGTTCCGGGTGCGGCCGGGGGCCTTCAATGCAGAAGACGTGAGCGATGGCGCCTTTGCGCAGTTTGCCGACGCAAAGACCTTGGTTGAGCGCAATGCGTATTTCGTAAGCCGCGACGTGCGGCAGGCCTTGCCCGGCGATCTGCTGTTCTATCGACAGTTCGGACAGTCGTCGCCGTGGCACTCAATGATTGTGACTCGGGTGGGAGATGAGGCTGCCGTCGTCTACGACACGGGCACAGATCACGGCCAGCCCGGCGAACTACGTCGCGTGGCGCTGGCCGAGCTGCTCGCCCATCCGCAGCCGCAATGGCGGCCGCTTCCCGGCAATCCCAACTTTCTCGGCGCGTATCGCTGGAATATTCTGCGAGGAACTCCATGAGTCTCCGTAAATCGCTGCTTGCTGCTTCAGTTCTGATGCTCTTCGCCGCCGCTTCGGCACCCTCCATTCATGCCAATGACGCTCCGCGGTCATTCTCGCTGTCGACATCGCGCACCTTTGCGCCGGGCGAGAGTGTGAAGATTCAGCTCTTCGCGCGCAACGTGCCGGAGCTGGAGTTTCGCGTCTACCGGGTGAACGACGCGCAGAAGTTTTTCGCGGGGTTGAAGGACCTACACAGCTTTGGCGTGCAAAGCGAGTCGCCAGCGGAGCAGATCGATCAACGGACGTTGCTTGAGAAGCTGCACGACTTCAAAGCGCATTTGTGGTGGGTGGTGCGGCACTTCTTCCGCGCGCAGTTTACCGACGATGCGCGCGACAGCTTCCGCGAGGAGCAGGGCAAGCTGGGAAAGAAAAGCCGGGTGGTTGGTGCAGCGCAGTTTGCGCAGGTGCCGATTTTGAATGCGAGCCAACTGGTGGCGCGCTGGAAGCTGGAGACTCCGCCCGCGCTGGTGAGCGAGACACAGCAGTTGCCGATTGATGGTTTGAGTTCGGGCGTTTACCTGATCGAAGCGACGGACGGCACGTACAAGGCCTACACCGTGGCGATGGTGACGAGCATCGCGGTAGTGGAGCGCACGGTGAACGGACAGGCCTCTCTTTATGTGGCCGACCGCAAGTCCGGCGCGCCCGTGGGGAAGGCCGACGTGGCGCTGTGGGCCGGCGGGCACATGCAGTCGTCAGCCGTCACGGACGGCGATGGAATGGCCAGGCTGACCATTGCGCCGCGCGAGGAAGGGGCGAATTTGCCAGCAGGGGCCGGGGGCGTTGAGCTTGAAAACGTGTGGATTCTGGCGCGGCGCGGAGCGGATGCGGCGTTGGTGACTCCGTGGAGCTACAGTTTTGGGCAGCAGAATCAGCGCGAGGCAAGAGCCTATATTTACACGGACCGACCTGTCTACCGGCCGGGGCACACGGTGCACATCAAGGCGATTGTGCGGCTACAAAAGGACGATGCATTGCAGTTGCCACAGGGCTGGACGCCGACTCTTGGGGTGACCGACAGCAACGGCAAGAAAGTTCTTTCGAAAGACATTGCTCTCTCGGCGCATGGGACGCTGACGGCCGACCTGGATCTGGCCAGCGACGCAACGCTGGGGTATTACAACGTCAGCCTTGGGGATTCGGGTGTTGACGGCAACGGCAGCTTTTATGTGGAGGAGTACAAGAAACCCGAGTACCAGGTGACGGTGAAGGTGCCGGTGGCGCATTTGCTGCAGGGGAGCTCGATCCAAGCGAGTATTGAAGCGCGGTATTTCTTTGGCGAGCCGGTGGCGGGGGCCAAGGTGAAGTATGTCGTGCATACATCGGCACACTTTTGGTGGGATGAGGGTGAAGACGACTCGGCCGGCGACGGTTCGGGAGGCGACGATGCCGCGGCCGGATCGGAAGAGACCGACGACTCCGACAACACATGGGGTGATACGGAGCAGCAGGAACATGAGGGTGTGCTGGATGCGAATGGCCGGCTCACGGTTACACTGCCGACCGCGATCGACGATAGACACGAGGATCAGGATTATCGCATTGAGGCGCGGGTGACGGATGCGGCGAATCGCGAGGTGAGCGGGCACACGACGGTGCTGGGCACATATGGATCGTTTCGCGTAAGCGTGGAGCCGACGAGCTATGTGTTCCAGAGCGGACAGCCAGTACGCGTGAAAGTGACGGCGCAAGATTACGACGGCAAGCCGGTGCAGACGCAGATCCATCTGGGCGCGGCGCTGGAGAAGTGGGATTCTGTAACGCACGAGAAGTCCGAGACGCCGGTAGCCAGTAAAGATGCGGCGACGGGCAGTGATGGAACGGCCGTGGTGGAACTGCCGATGAGTGGCAGCGGCGATTTCCAGGTGACGGCGAGCGCACGGACTCCGGAGGGCCGGACCGTGCAAGGACGCACATGGGTGTGGATCTGGAATGGCGCGGGCGAGTGGTATACGGCCAATACACAAGCGCAGATTGTGGCTGACAAGAAGAGCTACAAGGTGGGCGATACGGCGCACCTGCTGCTGGTGACGGGGCTGAAGGAGTCGTGGGCCGTGGTGACGGCAGAGGGCGAGACGGTGCAATCGAGGCGGCTTATTCATGCAACCGGCGAGAGCTTCGCGTTCGACGTGCCGATCACGCAGCAGTCGCAGCCGAACCTGATGGTCAATGCGGTGATTGTGCACAACGACCAGTTGATGACGGCGCAGAAGAGCCTGAAGGTCCCGCTTGTGGAGCGGACGCTGACGGTTACGGCGACGGCGAGCAAGAGCCAATATCTCCCCGGCGAGAAGGGAAGCTTCGATGTTTACGCGGCGGACTCGCAGGGCAAGCCCGTAGAGGCGGACCTGAGCTTCGGCGAGGTGGATGAGGCACTTTACTCGGTGAGGCCGGACACGAACGGCGACATTGTGAGCTTCTTCTATCCGAAGAGATATGCGTATCTGGAGCCGCAGACTTCATTCGACTTTTTCTTCTCGGGACAGGCCGGGAAGAAGAGTCCGCTGCTGGCGGAGCTGCAGGCGGGGATGTTCCACCCGCGGATGGCGCAGGTGAAGCCGGGATCGGATCTGGTGGTGCCGAAGGTTCGCAAGGCGTTTCCGGATACGGCCTATTGGAATCCGAATGTGCGAACGGGGCCGGATGGTCATGCGCGGGTCGAGTTTAATTTCCCTGACGCGCTGACGACGTGGCGGACTACGATTCGCGCCATGACGGACGATGGCAAGGCAGGCGGCGTGGTAACGCGCGTGCTGGTGCGCAAAAACCTGATTGTCCGGCTGGCTGCGCCGCGGTTCTTCCGGCAAGGCGACGAGACAGTGCTGCGTGTGATTGCGCATAACTATCTGGCGACGGCGAAGGACGTGACCTTTGCGCTGGATGTTTCTGGAGTGGATGTTTTGAGCGGGCAGACGCAGAAGGTGAACATCCCGGCGAAGGGCGAGAACTATGTTGAGTGGCGCGTGAAAGCGCGGGCAACCGGAAACGTGGTACTGACGGCGAAGGCGCTTACGAATGAAGAATCCGATGCGCTGGAGATGACGCTGCCGGTGTTGCCGTACGGCGTTAAGCAGAAGGCCGCAGGGTCTGGCGTCATGTTCTCGGGTTCGGGACAAAATCAGTGGTCGTTTAACTATCCGCCTGGATCGGATGCGGGTTTGCGCGGGCTCACGATTACCGTGGCGCCGTCGGTGGCGGGGACGGTGTTTACCGCACTCGATTACCTGACGAGCTATCCGTGGGGTTGCACAGAGCAGACGATGTCGAGTTTCCTGCCGGACTTGATTGTGGCGCAGGCGGTGGACAAGCTGCATATGAGATCGCCGATTGATCGCGCGGTGCTGAACGATATGGTGAACGCGGGCATTGAACGGCTGTATAGCTTCCAGCAC
>JBARBP010000178.1:0-9775 GCA_049793195.1 Occallatibacter sp.
AAAGCCGGCTTTCCACCCTTCCCACACCCCTTGGAAATCCCTGCGGGGATTCCCACATTACCACGGCTACGGCTGCGACTATCATGCATTTGAAGACCGGCAAAGCCCGCGGAAAACCCACAATTAGAGCCACTCTCACCGCAAGGGGCTTGTAAACCATGTCCCCGGTCTAAAACGTGAAGGACGTCCCGGTACTCTCGGGTGCGACCTATTCAGTTGCAAAGAAAAAGGGCTGCAACGGTAGCCCGGATTGCAGCCCGAAGTGAAAATTGTGAAAAGCCTTGGAGGGCATTCTCAGAGTACTTTTGTCTGGGCGGCGTGTCATGGCCAATCCGAATGAATTTCAGGTCCACCGATGGATGGAGACGAAACCCGTCACTGTGTGGCAATTTACGCATTTTGCCTGGGCCGTTCGCCCGCCGATTCTTGCTAGTTGCCGGCGAAGGGGTTGGACTCTTCTGCCTTGATGCTGGTGGGGTCTTGGGCGGGGGCAGCTTCGGCGGCGATGTTTTCGGTTTGGCCGGCGAAGGTGTTGACAACCCGGTAGGGGTTGCCGGGCAACAGATGGTTTTGCTCGAGGGCGAGGCGGACGCGGCGGCGGAATTCCCGGACGGGGCCGTATTGCTTGGTTGCCAGGGTTTTGAAGACGACAGGGAAGATGAGCTCCGAGCCTTTGATGGCGTCAATGCCAAGGATCTGCGGATCAGCGACAAACAATTGGCGGAACTCTTCGCTGTTGCGAACATCATTGGCGATTGAGGTCAGGAGCTTTGAAACCTGGTCAGGGTCGGCGGAGAAGTCGACGCTGACGTTTACGGTGGCCACGGAGTAGCCGATGCTGAGATTGGCAACGGTGGTGATCTGCGAGTTGGGAATGACGTAGAGCGTGCCGTCGGCGTCGCGGACGGTGGTTTTGCGCAGGGTCATGGCTTCGACGGTGCCGGCCAGTCCCGCAAGGCGGACTGTGTCGCCGATGTTGAACTGGTCTTCAATGAGGATGAGGATGCCGTTGAGCATGTCCTTGACGATGTTTTGGGCGGCGAGGCCGATGGCGACTCCGGCGATGCCGGCGGAGGCGAGCAAGGGGCCGAAGTTGATGCCGACGGTGTCGAGAATCTGCATGCCGGCGATGAGGCCGACGATGGCCAGGCCGGTGGTGCGGATGACGCCGGCCAGAGTCTTGACCTGAGAGATGCGGCCAGGGCCGACTGCGTGCTGCTCGGCAACGCGCGTCATGCGGTAGGTGATAGAGCTCAGTATCCTGATGAGAATAAAGGCGATAACCGCAACCACGAGTAGATGAGGCAACTTGTTGCGGATGAACTCCTGCGTGTCGTTGGCCCACTCATCGAGCAATCGGCCCAGGAAGCGGCCTTCGGCAAACCAACCCGATCGTGCGGCCATCAAAGATGGGGACATGGATGAGGATATGGAAGGGAACATGCCAAAACTCCTCTATCTAGACTAGACTGTGCGGAGGAAGAGCCGGAATGCCCGGCGGCCATTCCCGGCGGACTTTCGGAACGATATGGGGGTCGTCCATGAGAGGGGATCGCGGTGGGAGAGCAGACTGCACTGGTGGGGCGACACAAGCGCGCCGGTTGCGAAACAGGGCTGCTGGGTTCTGCTTGCTCGCTTGTCTGCTTCTAATTGCAGTGTGCGTGTGCCCGTGGGTGCGGGTGAGCCTGGCGCAATCGGCTTCGACGATGAGCGAGGCGGCGGAGGCTGAGGCGGCCCGGGCGAAAGCGAAATCGTCTGGTGACTTGAAGGCGAGCGCAGCCAACGCGCAGACCCCCGCGGCGAAGCAGGCGGCGTCTGCCATCACCGATCCGCGACAGAAGCAAATTGCCGACGATACCGCTGACCTGTTGAAGCTGGCCAACGCCCTTAAGGCCGAGATGGACAAGACCAACGAGGACACACTTTCAGTGGCGGTGGTTCGCCAGGCCGGCGAGATCGAAAAACTGGCGCACAAGATGAGGACGAAATGAAGTCTGCAGAGAAGATGTTCGCAGCGGTGGAGCTGCGGCCGGTATTCAATCCACCTTCAGCCGGAGGGGGGAGCCGCGGGATTTGCCGAGCGCTGCGGCTGGCGTTGCTGATGGCGCTGCCGTGGGGGTTGGCTCAGGCACAGGCGCAGCAGTCCGGTGCCGGTCAACTGCCCGATCACTCAACGCGGCCGGGGGAGCCGTCGTTGAACCAGATTGCTCTCGGAGACGAACACGAACCATTGGATGAACAAAAACGAGTGCGTGCGATTAACGCCGCGCTGCACAAGTCGATGGTTTCAGATACGGACAAGCTGCTGAAGCTAGTGAAAGAGCTGAATGCCGAGATTGGCAGCACGAATCCGGCTTCGCTTACGCCGGAGGAACTTCGGATGGTGGCCGAGATCGAGAAGCTTGCGCACGGCGTGAAAGACAAGATGAGAACTCCCGCTCCGGCGCCGTCGTCCTTAATGGACGCTTCGCCGTCAATGACCCAACCTGCCCGCCATTGATGGTTCACGATTCATGCGATGTGGAATGTCCGGATGGCGAGTTTTGGTTTCAGTTGGATTGGTGGCAAAGAACTCGAGCGACCAGACATTGGTGTACAGGGACATTGGCGTACAGGATTGATACAATCAGGCGAGGATTCCCCCAGCAAGGCTAACAACTGGAGTGAAAAGGATGGCAATGGCAGTTTCCGGCGCCCGCGTATCCGATTCGGCTGCTGCTTCCGGCCGTTTGAGCGCGCAGCAGTTGGTGGAAATCTACCGCCTGATGTATCTTTCCCGGCACGTGGATGACCGCGAAATCCTGCTGAAGCGGCAACAGAAGATTTATTTTCAGATTTCGGGCGCCGGCCACGAGGCGCTGCAGGTGGCAGCAGGATTGGCGTTGCGGCCGGGCTACGACTGGTTCTTCCCTTACTATCGCGACCGCGCGCTGTGCCTGGCGCTGGGCCTTACGCCGGATGAGATGATGCTGCAGGCCGTGGGCGCGGCGACCGACAAGGCAAGCGGCGGGCGGCAGATGCCGGCACATCCGAGCAGCCCCGCGCTGCACATTGTGAGCACCTCTTCTTCAACAACGACGCAGCTACTTCATGCGGTTGGTTGCGCGGAAGCGGGACGCTACTTCAGCCGGCATCCCGAGGCCGCGGAGAAGGCCGAAGGCGATTATCGTGCTTTTCGCGATGTGACTTTCCACGGCGATGAGGTGGCGCTTGCGTGCCTGGGCGAGGGCTCGACTTCACAGGGAGAATTCTGGGAGGCGCTGAACACGGCCTCGAACCAGAAGCTGCCGGTGATTTTCTGCGTGGAAGACAACGGGTATGCGATCAGCGTTCCGGTGGAGGTGAATACGCCGGGCGGCAACATCTCGAAGCTAGTCGCCAACTTTCCGAATTTCTACTTTGCCGAGGTGGACGGGACCGACCCTGAGGTCTGTCTGCGGGCGTTTCAGGAGGCGGCTGCGCACTGCCGCGCGGGCAAGGGTCCGGCATTTGTTCATGGGCACGTGGTGCGGACTTACTCTCACTCGCTCTCGGACGACGACAAGCTTTACCGGTCAGCCGCGGAGAGAGAGGCCGACGCGCTGCGGGATCCAATTGCGAAGATGCAGATGAGGCTGCTTCGGGAGGGAATCCTTACCGAGGCGCAGATCAACGAGCTGGAGCAGTCGCAGAACCAATTGGCTGCGGAGGCTGCCGAGCGGGCACTGGAAGCTCCGCTACCCGAAGTGCATGGGATTGCCGAGCACGTTTATTCCGAGGATCTCGATCCGACGGGCGCGGCGTTCGATCACGAGCATGCAGAGGCGCCGGGAGCGGCCGGCGGCGGTTTGGCAGGGAGCGCGAAGGGCAGCGATCCGCGGACCATGGCGGATTTAATCAATGCCTGCCTGCATGATGAGATGCGCCGCGATCCGCGCATTGTGGTTTATGGCGAGGACGTGGCGGACGCGAGCCGCGAACATGCGCTTGGCGAGGTGAAGGGCAAGGGCGGGGTCTTCAAACTGACGGCGGGACTGCAGACGGAGTTCGGTTCGGAGCGGGTGTTCAACTCGCCGCTGGCCGAAGCGAATATTGTGGGCAGGGCGGTGGGCTATGCGGCGCGGGGCATGAAGCCGGTGGTAGAGATTCAGTTCTTCGATTACATTTGGCCGGCCATGCACCAGATTCACAATGAACTGGCGCTGATGCGCTGGCGGTCGCATGGAGGATGGGCTGCGCCGACGGTGATTCGCGCGCCGATCGGCGGCTATTTGACCGGCGGTTCGATCTATCACTCACAGTGCGGAGAGAGCATTTTTACGCACATTCCGGGGCTGCGGGTGGTGTTTCCTTCGAATGCGCTGGACGCGAATGGTTTGCTGCGCACGGCGATTCGCTGCGACGATCCGGTGCTGTTTCTGGAGCACAAGCGGCTTTACCGCGAGACGTTTGGGAGAGCACCTTATCCGGGTCCGGAGTTTGCGATTCCGTTTGGGAAGGCAAAGATTGTGAGGCCGGGCACGCAAATAACGCTGGTGACTTACGGCGCGGTTGTGCCGCGGGCCCTGCAAGCAGCGGAGAAGGCGCAGCGCGAACATGGGATCGATGTGGAGATTCTGGATCTGCGCACGCTGAGCCCGTACGACTGGGAGGCCATTGCCACGTCGGTGCGGAAGACAAGCCGGGTGATTGTGGCTCACGAAGATATGTTGAGCTGGGGCTATGGAGCGGAGATTGCGGCGCGGATTGCAGATGAGCTTTTTGAGGATCTGGATGCGCCGGTGAAGCGGATTGGGGCGATGGATACGTTTGTGGCTTACCAGCCGCTGCTGGAGGATGCGATACTGCCGCAGCCGGATGGGATTCTGAAGGCGATTGTGGGGCTGAAGGGGTATTAGCGGTCGAGGCTGCAGTCGGATGCTTAGGTCTCGCGACGCGTTTTGGACAAAAGCAGCAAGTTAGCCCCCGCTTCGCGGGGATAGCGAGTTAGCAAGTTAGCGGGATTTTACGCGGGGTGGGTTTCACGCGCGCATCAATTCTGTGGTGAATTGGTCTGTGGTGAATTGGCGGATCTCCTCATAAGAGCATCGACGGCTTCGGGAAGCGAAGAGAAGCTTAGGTCGGCGGACTGCTGGGCGGATTCCTGCTGCGGGTTGTTGTCGATTAGAATGGCCGTCATCCCCAGACGGCGGGCGAAATCAATATCTACATGCGAGTCGCCGATCATGACGCTGGAGGCGGCGGTGATGGTTGGGAATTGGGCTACGGCTTGTTCGAAGAGGCCGGGCAGCGGCTTGCGGCAGTTGCATTGGCCATGATCGTGTGGGCAGAAGAAGAAGGCGTCTATGTGAGCGCCGTGTGTGCCGAGGACCTGCTGGAATTTTGAGTGGATGGATTCGACGTCGGTGGCTGTGTAGAGGCCGAGGGCGATGCCGCGCTGGTTGGAGAGGACAATGACACGCAGGCCGGCCTGATTGAGGCGGGCGATGGCTTCGGGGACACCGGGGATGATGTGAAAGCTGGTCCACGAGGTGACATACTGGCCTTCCGGCATTTTCTGGTTGAGGACTCCGTCGCGGTCGAGGAAGACGGTGGTCAGATGGCGCGGAATGGCTTTTGGTTCGGTGTCGGTCACGGGGTAATCATAGCAATGCACGAGCGAGTATTACCGCAGTGAACTCGGAAGGTGCGTTAAGTGAACCTGGACCAAGTTTGCCCGGATACAATACTTGGATGGAAGTTTGCACTCTCCTGGAGCGAGTCCGGGAAAGATACGTGGATCAAACGGGCCAACCTGCATGAAGAATTTTCTGCGTCTGCTGCGGTACGGGCTGCCCTTCTCGCTGGAATGGCTTCCGGGTGTGTTGCTGCTGGCGGCAGTGGGAGTGCTTGATACTTTTCGGGTCCTTCTGCTGCAACCGATCTTCGATCAGGTTCTGAGGCCCGACGCGCCGGAAGGGCCGATTCTTCTGGGTCTTAACAACAGCCGCTGGCACTTCGACCTCAGGGTTCTCATTCCACACTTCATTCACATGCACAATGCGTGGGATGTGGTGGCGTCCGCGCTGATTCTTTCGACGCTGGCCAAGGGGCTTTGCGATTACCTGGGAACATATTTGGTGTACTACGCGGGCTTCGGCCTAATCACCGACCTGCGCAATCATCTTTACGAAGCCACGCTGCGCCGTTCTTCAAGTTTCTTTCACAAACACGCCACAGGAACGATTCTATCTACGCTCATCAACGATGTGGACAAGGTGCAGATCGCGGTGAGTTCCGTGATCGGGGAGTTTCTGCAGCAGTTCTTTACGTTTTTGGCTGGACTGATATTTGTGATCAGGCTGGGCGGAGAACTTAGCTGGGCGCTAATTTTGTTCGTTCCGGTTGTGATTACGTCTGCGCGCAAGATCGGCAGCGAGGTGCGGACGCGTACGAGAACCGGACAGGACAAGCTGGCGGAGATTCAAAACATTCTGCATGAGACGGTGACCGGCAACCGCATTGTGAAGGCCTTCAATACCGAGGTGTGGGAGATTCTGCGCTTCAAGAATGCGGCGAAGAGGCTGTTCCGCGCCAACCTGCGCAACGTGCGCATTCAGTCGATCAGCTCGCCGTTGATGGACTCAATCGGCGCGGTGGCGATCGCCATGTTTCTTTGGATTGGGCGCAATGAGATTTTGCGCGGCCAGATGACGATGGGGCTTTTTGGCGCGTTCATTATTTTGCTCTTCAAACTCTACGATCCGGTGCGCAAGTTTGCGTATTTCTACAACAGCTTTCAACAGGCAATGGGGGCTTCGTCTTCGATCTTCGGCTACTTCGATACAGAAGACGACGTGAAGGAGCGGCCGCACGCGATCACGCTGAAGAAGTTTCACAGTTCGATTCAATTTCAGGATGTGGGCTTTTCGTACTCGACCGAAGAGGGCGAGCACCAGATACTGCACAACATCGATCTCGAGGTGCGAGCCGGCGAGGTGCTGGCGTTGGTGGGGCCGAGCGGGGCAGGGAAGTCGACGCTGGTCAACCTGATTCCGCGATTTTTCGATGTGAGCACGGGGTCGATTCAGATTGATGGCCACGACTTGCGTTCGCTGACGCTTGCCTCGCTTCGCAGGCAGGTGGCGCAGGTTACGCAGGAGACGATTCTTTTTAACGACACAGTGCGCAACAACATTGCGTACGGCAGGCCGGATGTGCGGGCATCGGTGGTGGAGGAGGCGGCGCGCAACGCGCTGGCCCACGAATTTATTCTACGCATGCCACAGGGCTACGATACGGTGATTGGCGAGAAGGGGTTTCGGCTGTCGGGCGGCGAGCGGCAGCGGCTGGCGATTGCGCGGGCGATTCTGAAGGACGCACCGATTCTGATTCTGGATGAGGCGACTTCGGCACTTGACTCGGAGAGCGAGTCGTTGGTGCAGATTGCGCTGGCGAACCTGATGCAGGGGCGCACGGTGATGGTGATTGCGCATCGGCTTTCGACGATTCGCCGCGCCAACCGTATCGCGGTGCTTGAAGACGGCCGCATCACGTCGATCGGCAGCCACGAGGATTTGCTGACGAACTCGCCAACTTACCAGCGGCTATATCAATTGCAATTCATGGACCAGCCCGAGGCTGAGCCCGAACTCGAAACACCTCTGACGCATTACTTGCCTGGCTTTGAGCCGGCGTACGTCATCGGGAAAGAGGAGTGAGTATGCCGATTTATTCGATGACCGGGTTTGCGCGGGTGCAGGCGCGCATACCGCTTCGCGAACAGGACCAGCTCAGCTACACGCTGACCGTGAAGAGCGTGAATCATCGCTTCCTGGATGTGCAGTTGCGGTTGCCGCCGGGGATGGATGCACTGGAGATGGAACTGCGCAAGGTGCTCAAGGAGAATTTGGTTCGGGGGCATGTGGATCTGACATTGTCTGTCGATCGATCGACGCAGAAGACCGCGGGTTACAATCGCGAGTTTGTGGCCGGGTATCTTGCGGCGTTCGACGCAGCGAGCCGGGAGCATGGCCTCAAGTGCGAGCCGGACCTGAACGCCGTGTTTCGTTTGCCGGGCGCATTGCAAGCCGAGAGCCGGGAAGACGGGGATTTGACGTTACTGGCGGAGAGCGTGCTGCAACAGACAGGGCCGCTGCTTGAAGAACTGAAGACGATGCGCGCGCGCGAGGGCGAGGCGCTGACCGCCATTCTGCAAGGCACGCTCGATCGACTTGGAGAGGCAACGGACAGCGTGGCGAAGCTGCGGCCGGAGATTGAACAGCGCTATCAGGAGCGGCTGACGCAGCGCTTGCAGGCGGCCACGGGATCGGAGTTCAACCGCCAGCGGTTGCTTGAGGAGGTGGCGGTACTGGTGGAGCGGAGCGATATTGCCGAGGAACTGACGCGGATGACGACGCACATTGGACACTTTCGCGAGTTGCTGACGGGCGGCGGCGAGGTGGGCAAGAAGCTGGATTTTCTGCTCCAGGAGATGAACCGCGAGGCCAACACGCTGCTGTCAAAGACAGGCGGGGTGGGCGGGAAAGGCACGCACGTTACCGAGCTGGGACTGGCGATGAAGGCAGAGATCGAGAAGGCGCGGGAGCAGATTCAGAACGTGGAGTGACGACAGTGAGCAGTGCAGAGTGGACAGTGGACAGTGGACAGTGAAGCGCAGCAGACGAAGGGGAAGAACTAAACGTGGCAGGAATTCTTTTCATTATTTCGGCGCCTTCGGGCTCGGGCAAGAGTACGCTGGTGAGCGAGTTGCGCAAGCAATTGAGCGGCGTGGATTTTGCGGTTTCATTTACCACGCGGGCACCTCGCGGCTCGGAGGAAGATGGACGCGAGTACCACTTCAGGTCGCGCGAAGAGTTTGAGCGGATGATTGCGGCCGGCATGTTTCTGGAGCACGCGGAGGTGTTCGGTCACCTCTACGGTACGGCACGAGAGTCGTTGGATGAGGCGCGCAGCGCCGGGCACGATCTTCTGCTGGACATCGAC
Organism: Occallatibacter sp.; assembly: GCA_049793195.1. GTDB lineage: Bacteria > Acidobacteriota > Terriglobia > Terriglobales > Acidobacteriaceae > Telmatobacter. The sequence goes on from JBARBP010000178.1 coordinate 8,965, forward strand.
GTGCAGGGCGCGGCGCAGGTGCGAGCGAGTATGCCGGAGGCCGTTAGCATCTTTGTGCTTCCGCCTAACCCCAAAGTGCTGCGCACGCGTCTACGTAATCGAAGCCGCGCAGAAGGCGTGGTGAACGAGGCGGAACTCTACCGGCGGTTGAGCGAAGCGAGCAAGGAGATTGAGAATTTTCGCCAGTACGGTTATATTCTGGTCAACGACATTTTGGACCGGGCGGTAGCGCAACTGGAAGCGATCGTGTTGTCGGAGCGATTTTTTCGGAATGGCGAAGCGATTGCATACCGTTCGCGAAGGGTGTTGGAGGTTGCCGCGGCTTGCCTGCAGACCAACTCGCAGGAGCGGCTCAAGCCTGTGCTGGAGGCGTTTGGAATTATTGGCGACTCCCGCCAGCAGGAACTGAACTTTGAGGAGGAATCCGATGACGATTGAGACCAGCTTCGATTCGAACTATCGCAAGGTTCTAGTCGCGGCGCGTCGCGCTCGCCAGTTGCAGAGCGGCTCCCACGCTTTGGTGAACAGCCAGTCCACCAAGGCATGCCGCATCGCCCAGGACGAGATTGAAGCGGGAAAGATCGCTTATGTCAAGACCGAGGTTGAGGTGGTGAAGCCGCTAGTGGAAGGACCGGCGATTCCGATTCTGCTGAGCTGAAAAGACAGTGGACAGTGAACAGTGGTCAGTGGACAGAGTCCGCCGATCCGCGAACCGATCACTGACCACTGTCATCTGAACTACAATCTAGCCATGAGAGTCACCGTGGGCGTGTCGGGTGGGATTGCTGCGTATAAGGCGGCGGAACTGGTG
>JBARBP010000179.1:0-12394 GCA_049793195.1 Occallatibacter sp.
ACTCATGCCTGAAGAAACCACTGGCTCCACCTTCACCCTCACCAATGCAGGTATCTTTGGCGGCGAGTTCGGCACCCCCATCATCAATCAGCCCGAATCGGCTATCCTCGCCATCGGCGGTCTCCGCAAAGAGCCCGTCGTTCTCACTGACGCCGATGGCAACGACACCATTGCCATCCGTTCCGTGCAGCTCTACTGCCTCGGCTTCGATCACCGCCTCATCGACGGCGCCGACTCCGGCAAGTTCATGCTCGAGTTCAAAAGAGTCCTTGAGACCTGGGACCGTAAACTCGTCTAGTGCGTTTGGCCCCTACGCCGTTACCCCAATCCCCGCCGCTTCCATAGCAATCGCTCTGGGAAACAGAATATTGTTCTCCAGGTGAATGTGCCGATGCAGGTCCATTTCAAATTCCCTTAGGCCGTCATAATAAGCGTGATAAGTCGGACACGCGCCCACCGGCGTTGTGTAGTCATCGCTCAGTCGGCGAATCTCCGCAATCATCGCCCCCGCCGCATCATGCTCGCTCGTCATCATGGCAATGGGATGGGAGATATCGCCGAAGCAAGCCTCCGGATGCGCCCCGCCCGCAATCAACGCCCCCTCGAGCTTGGCAATATAAGGAAACAGTACATGCTCTTCCTTCCCCAGATGGTGAATCAGCTCGTCGTCAAGCAGCACTAGCAAGCTCTGCATCGCAAGCAAATGCGTCTGCGTATCCCCGTGCCGACTGACAACCTTCTGCGCCAGTACCGCCAGCCGCGGCAGCTCGCTCTTCACGTACACATGGTGTGTCGCAACAATATGGTCAATCAGCGCGCCCAGCGTGGCCCGCGACCAATCAACCGGCAACGGTGCGGTGCTGCCCGCCGCCGCTTCCAGGGCCGAAAGAACTTCATCCACCGCGATTTGCTTCTCGACGCACGCTTCCGCAAGCGGCTTACGCCCCCCGCAACAATAATCAATGCCAAACCGCTCAAACACGCGGATGGAATGCGGCTGTTCCAATGCAATCTCGCGAACGGTCTGTGTAAGGTTGGTCATAATCTTCTCCTGCACTCACATTAGGAGCACCGCGCATACGTCACAGCGACTTTTGTCACTCGCACAACAACAAATCTGCGGCCAGTCCTTATTGCGTTGCGATAGACTCTTCCCCATGGCGCCTGCTCGCACCGATATTCTCCGCACCGATCTGGTAACCGTCCTCGAGCAAACTGCGCTGCTCTCAAGCCTGTCGCGCGCGGAGTTTCAATTGCTCGCGGCACGCACTGTGCGCAAGCACTTCAAATCCAGCGAACTGCTCTTTTCCGAAGAAGAGCCCTGTCACGGCCTCCACATCATCGCTCGCGGCAAAGTCCGCATCTTCAAGACCTCTGTCAATGGCCGCGAGCAGGTCCTGGCCATCAACCAGGCCGGCGAGTCCGTCGCCGAGCTGCCGGTCTTCGACGGCGGTCGTTACCCAGCCTCCGCCATGGCGATTGAAGACACAGAGATCGCCTTCATCTCGCGCCATGATTTCCAGGCCTTCTGCATGGAGCATCCCGAGGTCGCGCTCAAGATGCTGGCTGTCGTCGGTGGGCGCCTGCGCAGGCTCGTCGGCATTATTGAAGAGCTCTCGTTTACCACTGTTCGTCAGCGCCTCATCTCCCTGCTGCTTCGTCTCGCGGAAACCGAGGGGAAGCAGACCGCGCAGGGAATTGAATTCCATTTGCCCGTAAGTCATCAAGAGCTAGCCAGTCAGCTCGGGACCGTGCGCGAACTCGTTTCGCGCAACCTCATGCGTCTGCAGGCCGAGGGCTTGCTTGAAGTCGACGCGCGGCAGATTGTCGTCAAAGACAAACCCGGCCTCAGCGCGCTTCTTACCGCCGGGCCGCTGCCGGCTCAGTGATCGAAGCTCTCTGCGTTTGGCACAAGCTGCAGATAGATCTCGCGCGAAATCTTTGTCTGCCAGTGCCCGGTAGCCTGTGCCGCTGCAATCAATCCAAAGAAAACAACCGCCAGTACCGTCGCGATCATCTGCGGCTTTAGCGCCCGCCCCTGCCAGCGCGCGGACGCCATCTCATTTGCTCCGCGCGGCATCCACGCCATCTGCAGCGCATTCTCAGCCGGACATACCGCAACGCACTCCATGCACCCCGTGCACTCTAGAGATCGAATCTGCACCAGTCTGTCCACCGGCAGGTGCGAAGGGCAAGCCTTGTTGCACTTTTCGCAGTCGATACATGCCGCAGCGTCGCGTCGAATCTTCGCCGGACTCAACGCCGACACAATCCCCATCAGTGCCCCGTACGGGCAAAGAAACCGGCACCAGAAATTCTGCACCACCACCGACAGCACCATCATCGTCAGGATCACCGCCATCCCCAGCGTGCCCATGTAGCGAAAGAAATTCAGCATCTTCACATCCGCCACAATCCCGAACGGCGACGCCAGAAAATCTCCTAGATCCATTGCAGACATCGTGAAGACAATCCAGACAAAGAATCCCAGCAACAGATACTTGAACCCGCGCAGCGGCATATCCAGCCACTTCGGCGCAACCAGGTTGCGCTTGAACACCTTCCGTCCCAGCTTCCACAAATACTCTGAAACTGTCCCTACCGGGCAAAGCCACGAACAGAATGCCTTCTTCACCAGCACGCTCGCCAGCAGAAACACGCACAAAAGCACCATCGCCGACGGATGGATCGGCGGAAACTTCCGCGTCGCAATAAAATACCTGAGATTCATCAGCCCAGCGATCGGTAACCAGCCGTCCACACCTGCGGGCCGGTCAAAGTAGCGCGTCGCACCCCCGCTCTCGAAATATCGCACCCACAAAATAAATTGCACGCCGATCACCGCATTCAGCAAAAGAAATGCGAATTGTACGGCTCGCCGAACTTGTTGCGAGCAGTCGGGCAAAACTCTACGCACCAGAGTTTTCTTCAACTTAGCCGGTGCGTCTTCGGCGGAAGAAACCGCAGATGCGGGTGGGGAGAAAGTCGACATGGCATCCTTCTGCGCTTTACACTAACCTGCGAAAATCTCCCTAAATAGGACTTAAGTCACAGCACACTCAATCAACCTTATGCGAAGGTAACGAGTGTCAGGCATCACATCGGAGATTTATGGCAACGGAATCGGCAGTTATCGGCAACGTCCGGCCCCAGAAACAGAACACCTGGTTTTTTCCTCGCGAACACGGTGCCACGGCAATGCTGTTCACCCCCATCGTCTGTGCGGCGGTTCTTTCGCGAGCCTGGCGCTGGAGCGAACTCGCGACCCTCACCGCTGCTTTCGCGGCATTGGCCGCCAAAGACCCTATGGTCGTCCTGGCCCGCCAGCGACTCGTCTGGAAACAATGGCGCTCTGAAACCGCTGCCGCAATTCGTTGGTTCGCCGGCTGGAGCGTCCTCCTCGCCATCAGTGGCATGGTGCTTCTCTTCACATGGCCTTTCACCGCAACCCTGCTCCTCGGTTTGGGTGTCGCCGCCTTTTCCGCGCTGGCCATTGCGATAAATGTCAAAAACCGCCAGCGTTCCACCATGTTTCAGATCGCCAGCGCCTTCGCTCTCACATCCAGCGCGCTCGCCACGTCTCTCTCAGCCACTGGAACCATCGCCCTCTGGTGCTGGTGGTTGTGGCTTCTCCTCGCACTGCAAGCCGCTGCAGCAATCCTCGTCGTTCACGCCCGCCTCGACGCGCGCATCGCATTGCGCACCACGGAGCCCGCCCGCGAGAATTACCGCCGCGCCGCTCAAATCTCGATTGTTGTATTAGTTTGTGCCGCAGCCGGATCGGTCGTCTTCCACCGGGGATTCGCCGCACTCGCGCTGTCGATCGCTGCGTTGGGTTACGCCTACGATCTGCATCGCCAAAGGAACGCCCAGTCTCTTCAGCTTCCGCTCAAAGCAGTAGGCCAACAGGCATTGGCACTCTCGTCGCTTTACGCCATCCTGTTAATCGCTGGACTCTGGTAGGCGCGAAACCCCGCGAGCGTAAAGATGAAAGCTGGAAGTCGGCTTTCTACTCCCCACCAGCCCAGCCCAACCCGTCGGTCCCCTTGCCGGTCGGGATCGACCACGCCACCTTCCACGTCGCCAAATCGATCTCGTCCACGCGATTCGCGCCCACGCACGAAACGTAGGCCACCCGGCCGCCGGGCCGCGTCAGCACCTCCTGTGGACTGGTGCTCACCTCCACCGTATGTGCCACCTGCATTGTCCTCAGGTCCACAACATCCACCACATTCTTTGCTGGAATCGGCATCAGCAGAAAGCGTCCATCCTTGGTCACTGCGGCTCCGTAACCCAGCCCGCTCAGCGGCACCCAGGTCTTCACGGTATTCGTCGCCGTATCGATCACCGCCATCTGCGGCTTGGTCTGGTCTGCCGTGAACACCCAGCGGTCGTCGTTCGAAATCGTAATCCGTTGCGTATTATGGGAGACCGGAATGATCGCCAGCGTCTTGCGCGCCTTCATGTCCAGCACCGACACCGTTCCAGGACCAACATTCGCCGTGTAGCCGCGCAGCCCGTCATGCGTAATCGTGAACATATGGCTCTCCGGCTGCCCGGTCGGAATCGATCCCACGACTTTCCACGTCTTCGGATCGATGACTGTAATCGAGTGATCCAACTCGGTCGTCACATAGAGCATCCCGTCCTTCGGACCAAAGATCGGGAAGTGCGGTCGCACGCCGTGGTCAAACTGGATGTTATTCACAATCTTGTGCGACGCCAGGTCGATCACCACAATGTTGCTGCCGTCGGTTCCCGGCGCGCCCACGCCGGAGTTGCCATAAATCGGCACCACGGCCACCCTGCCATCTGGTGAGCCGGCGACTTCATGCCCGGTCACGCCGTTCTCCTCGACAGAAGCAACCACCGCGCCCGCTGCGGGATCAACGATAGCAAGGCTTCTCTCGCCCTTCTGGGCAACCAGCAACTGGCCGTGTTGAGCAAAACTGAAAGGCACAACGGCAGACAACACCACTAAGGGAAGCAACAATTGAATTGACCTCAAGGGTACCTCGCATCAACTACCCAACGACTATAACGCATCGACGATTCAACAGGGAAAGCCCTGTCTATGGGTGAACCGCCCACGGATCGTAAGTCCCTGTAACCCATGTATGACCTTCGGGATCCTTCACGCCAAACTCCCGGCTGCCGTACGGCGTGTCTTGCAGGGGTCGGGTAATCGGGGCTCCCGCCGCCACCGCACGCTCATGAGCCGTATCCGCATCCGGAACCACAAGATAAATGCTCCGCGTTTCAATACCCCCCAGCTCATTCGGAGACTTGAATCCTCTCCCAAACTCGTCGTCCTTGCCTGAGCCGAGCATGATCATGCCGTTGCCCAGCGTCAGTTCAGCGTGGGCAATGCTCCCGTCCTCACCCTTATAGACAGCGTGCTGTTCAAATCCAAAGACCTCTGTGAGCCACTCGATAGCAGCCGCGGCGTTTCGATAGCGATGTCCGGGAATAACGGTGCTGCGTGCTTCAGCCATGGGACCTCCGCAAACAGAGTATTTGGAATTCAGCGCGAAGAACAATCAAATCCTATATCCTTGCCGGCATGGGCTTGCCGCCGGGCGACAGCGAACTCGTGCAAATCATGGACGCAGCCTTAGCCGATGCCGCCCGCCGCGCAGGCGCATGGCTCGTCTGCCGTCCCGGCTGCACGCAATGCTGTCACGGCGCATTCGCCATCAATGAGCTTGATGCCCAACGCCTCGCGACCCGCCTGGAAGCTCTGCGCGTCGAAAATCCAAATCTCGCCGCCGAGCTTCAACGCCGCGCCCGCGTCTGGCTTTACGAGCATGGCTCAACCTTCCCCGGCAATCTGCAAACCGGCCGTCTCGGGGAAACAGAAACCGATCGTGCTCGCTTCGAAGAATACGCCAACCAGGCGCCCTGTCCTGCGCTGAATCCCGTCACCGGGCACTGTGACATTTACGAGGGGCGTCCCATGACCTGCCGCATCTTCGGCCCGCCCGTCCGCGTGGCTTCCGACACCGTCGATGCGAATTCCATCGGCCACTGCGAACTATGCTTCGAGGGTGCAACCACCGCCCAGATAGCCGCCTGCGAAATGCCTGTTCCCCACGATCTCGAGCAGAAGATCCTCAACGAAATCCCGGCGCACGGCGAAACCATCGTTGCCTTCGCCCTGCTTCGCTAACATCCGTCTCCGCACCATCGGAACAGCAAGCCATCCCTCACTCAGCCTGCGACGTACACGGCTCCGCATCGGCCTCAAAGTCGAACTTGCGCAAATTCCGCATGCACTCCGCGAGCGCCCCCATCATCGTTTCGCTCCATCCGCAAGGATGGAACTTCATCGTCTTCTGATTCAACTCAATATCCGCCTGGGCAAAAAACTGCAGCTCGCTCATCTTCGGGGTGGCAAATTCCTTGATCGTGATGCGCGCTTCAATCTCGCCTGCCGCATGTTTCTTCGTCACAGAGAAGAAGTGCAGCTTCGCGAGCGCCTCCGATGGATCTCTCTGGACCAGTTTCCAATCTGCCATGATCGTAACCTCCGCGTCGCGTCTAGGGTTTAAGTGCCAAGTCTATCCGAATCTGTCTCCCCAATCCCACCATATTCTGTGTCTCGAAACTCTCCCCGTCGATGCCGTAAACTTGGTCATAGGATATCCAGATGCAAATGCGCCCATGTTGGGTTGAAGTTAGAACTCACGCCCTTGAAAACAACTTCCGCTTTCTTCAAAGTCTCGCGGCTCCTGAAGTCGAGCTCCTCGCCGTCGTCAAGGCTGATTCCTACGGCCACTCACTCGACCTCTGCGCTCCGGCCGTCGTACGCGCGGGAGCCCGGTGGATTGGGGTCACCAGTGTCGAGGAGGGCGTCCTGGCACGCGCTTTGTGTCCAACTGCGCGGATTATGGTGATGGCCGGCGTCTTTCCCGGTCAAGGTGCTGCAGTCGTGGAACACGGCCTCACCGCAGACATCTGGGAGCCCGGACAAATCGACGATCTTGAATCCGCCGCGCGCGCCGCCGGAATGCGAGCCGCCTCCCTTCCGGTCCACCTCGAAATTGACACCGGTATGAGCCGCCAGGGCGCAAACCTCGAAGATCTCGCCCCGCTCCTCGCGCGCTTTGGCCCCGAGTCTCCCCTCAGACTCGAAGGCATCATGACCCACCTCTATGCCGCCGACGAAAGCAACGGCATCGCCACCCAGACTCAGCTCGCCGGAGTGCAGTTGGCGCTGGCGCGCGTTGAAGCTGCCGGGCTCTATCCGGATTGGCTCAGTGTAGGAAGCTCACCGACGGTGATCGGTGCAATGGACGGCGCAATTGTCGCACTCGCAACCCGCCACGGCATGAAAGCGATGCTGCGTCCAGGACTCGCCCTCTACGGTGTTGCCACTCACTTCAACCCGCCCTTCGAATCCGGCCAACCACCGTCGCTCGCCGCCGCGCGCTCTCAACTCCAACCCGTGCTTACTTGGAAGTCCGCCGTCATGAGCGTCCGGACCATCCCAGCTGGCGCAGTCGTAGGCTACAACGGAACCTTTGTAGCCACCGAGCCCATGCGTCTCGCTTTAGTTGCGGTGGGTTACGCCGACGGCCTTGATCGCAGCCTCGGTAACCGGTTCAGGCTTCTCGTTCGAGGCGAACGCGCTCCCCTCGTGGGCCGGATTAGCATGGATCACGCGATGCTCGATGTTACCGAGATTCCCGGCGTCGAGTCCGGCGACGAGGTAGTGATTCTTGGAACGCAAGGCTCTGAGGCAATTTCCGCCTACGACCACGCCGACGCCTCTGGAACCATTCCCTGGGAGGTCTTCACCCGCATCACCGCCCGCGTCCACCGCGTCGCCGTGTAGGGAATTGTTCCTTGTTCAGAAAGCTGAGTCCCTCTGAGAAAGCCGGGTGTCGGGTGCCTATTCTACCGCGGCATCATCGCGGTAGGGTGGGACAGAACAACTCCCAACTCGCCCGAAATCTGAAAGGTTGAAAGCTGACGCCCCTTCACCCCGCCACCGACTCCTCCGGACAAGTGGCTAGCCCCGTCGCCCCCTGTACGGCTTCAATCATCGCGTTAAAACCCATGCAGGAGTTCAAGAGCATGTGGTAAAGCCCACGCGAGCACCACTCCTGCTGGTAAAACTTGCGGATCACTGCGGCACGGCGCTTGTCAAAGGCGGCCAGCTGTTGTTCCGCATGTTGCGCCTGGCGGGGAAACGACTGAGTAAACCAGTCGCGTTTCGCGCTCGCTGTTGCATAGACAAAAACGTGAAAGCTCCCAGGCTGTCCCGCCAGCGCACAGGCCGCGCCCCGGCCCACCAGAACGCAGTTTCCATCCTTCGCTGCGTCCAGAATCTCCTGCTTGATCAGCGCCAGCATACGCTCAGAATCAAAGATATGCTCGTCGCCGATCGTGGCCATCGAATAGCCCGAGTCCTGCCAGAAAACCTTGCCGTAGCGGTAGTACCAGGGGTCGAGCCGCTCATCGAACTTCGCTGCAAGTTTCGGGTCTACACCGGCCATGCGCGCCGCCCTCGTCACCAACTCCGAGTCCAGCAGCCGCCATCCGAGCTTCTCCGCCAGATCGTGGGCAAATTCTCCGCCGCGCGAGCCGTACTCCCGCTCCACAGTAATTACCTTGATTGGGGTATTCATTTTGTTGCGGTCGACCTCCGCGAGTCGAGAATACAACGGAATTCGCGCAGAACAAAATGGGCGCGGAAGGAATCCCTCCCGCGCCTGAATTTGCTTATTCCGAGTAGGTTCGTTCTTACTGTGTAACCGGTTGCGGCGGAAGCACCTTCGGCGCTTTCAGATGGCGCGCATTCGGCGGAGCTGGGGTGCTTGGAGGGACCGGTGCATTCGCAACCGTTGGCTCCGTCGGGAAGGCCTGTCCTTTCTTGATGTTAATGTCGCCATTGCTCGAGCTAAGCACGATTCTCATGTTGCCGGAACCAATCCGCCCGCTCACCGCCTTGTCTTCATCGCCGCTCACGGCCAGCCCATATTCCGATACAATATCTCCGTTGTGCGTATGGCCGTCCACTGTGCCCGACGCGTTGGGTGGCAGCGTCACAACCACATCGCCCTTACTGTTCTTCGCCTCTATGTTGTAGGCGCCCGCTGGCTCCAACGAGATGCGGCCATCGTGGTTTTCCACGTAGCTGTCGCCATAAACCTGGCTCAGGTCAACGTCCTTGGAGTGCGTCACCACATGCACCAGGCCCTTGGATTCGTTCACCCGCAAATTGTCTGAGTCGAACGTCAGGTCGCCCGGCAATCCAGCGATCTGCACATCGGTGATTGAAGTGTGCACACTCACTGGACCCGTTACATTCTCCACGTGCACTTCACCAAAAATCTGTCCGTTCATTGAGACGCGGCCTTTGATCTCGGAGAGAGTCAGGTCGTTACAGTTCCCATCCGCAATCAAGTCACCATCCACCTGGTGAGCAGAAAAGTCGCTTTTGTTATTTGACAGGTGCACTTCCACGTTTCCCGTAATTGAATTAAGATGCGTATCGCCATGCGCGGCGCTCACGCTGAGACCCGCACCCAGTCCGGCCACTGCAACATCTCCTCGACCCGCGCTTACTGTCACTCTCGCGGTCTTGGGCACGGTCACCGTAAGGTTCACCCGACCGCTGTTGCTGCTCTCTGACTTGATTAGCACAGCATTGCCGCTTACCTTCACTTGCGCCGCTTCAGAGTCGAAGATCTTCTTGGCGTCCCCGTCAGAGCTGGCGTATGCGACCTCGTGCGATTGAACCTCCACATTCGGTCCGTCACCCGCAGTCACGCTCACATCTCCCCGCGGATTCTCGATGTCGATGGCCGAGTTGGCGGGAATCTGCGCACTCAGCGGCTGTTGATCGCTATCGTGCTGTGGCATGCCAAATATATTGAAGAGGTCGCCATTATCGTTGCCCCATTGGTTGAACCATGGCCCCATGTGGTTCCACCCAGCAGCCCCAAAACCCATCAAAGCCAGCAGGATGATTATCCCGACAAAGCTACCGCTGCGCCGCACAGGAGCCTCCCTGCGCATGTCCAAAGCCCATTCGGCCAGCAGGCCAAGGCCGGCCCCGATTAGCACCAGCGGCCACCAGCGCCCATACCAGCCCCAGAATTGGCTGCCGCTTATTGTGCCGGTCATAACCAGCAAAGCCACAATGCCAATTGTGATCAGGATGACTGGACCAACAATCGACGGGACGCGCGGGCCGTAGCCGCCGTAGCCTGCCTTCCACGCATAACGCTGCGCCTTCCATGCATCGCGTTGGGCGCGCCAGGCGGTCTTCTGCTGCTCCCGGTAGGCCCGCCACTGGGTCTTTGGATCGTAGGGTGGATAGGGGGGCGGCGCTCCGCCGCCCGGAGGCGTATTAGGAGGTACGCTGCTCATGATTGCTCTCCATTGGGATCACTTCCAAAGTCGTGCGGCGCGGCTGGAACGATCGCCGTCTCCTGCCCTGGGTAAGTTGGAACGCCCGCAGGCGCGTTCGGGTTCATTCCACCTTGGTTAGGTCCACCGCTATAAGGCCACGCCGGATAGCCGTCTCCACTGGCCAGGGTCGCCCGCTCCGCAAGCAGCAACACGCCAAGCAATATGAATAGAAAGGGCCAGAACCAATGCCAAAAGCTATGGATAACCCCCAGGGAATGGAGCAGGGCGATCAGGCCGATCAACAAAAGCAACGCGGGGCCGCGAAGGCGGCGAATCAGTATGTAGCGGTTCATTTTGACCCTCCTTGCGAATCTCCGAGGCGGCGAACAATCAACCAAACACCCAAACCGATCAGCAACACCGGCCAGGTGAATTCAAGAAGACGGCCGGAGAAGATATCCAGCTGTCCCAACAGAAACAGCAGCCCAAGTCCGATCAGGACAATCGCGCCAATCGGCTCCTTGCGTCGCCATCCAACCGGCGGCACCGGTGGAATGGGTGGAACCGGCGGAGTATATGGGCTCTGAAAAGGCGTCTGCTGACACGGGGTCTGTTGAAACGGAGCTTGTTGATATGGCGTTTGATATCCAGCGGCCACCGGATCTGGCCCTTGCTCACCTGTTCCCACCGGGCCTTGACCCGCAGGCCCCACACCCGGTGGCGGCGGATACTGCCCCCGGGCACCCGGATTGATCCAGTTGCCTACTTCGTTTAGCCCTAGTGGATCAGGGAGCGGAAGTCCATCGCGACGCGCCTTGGCAGTGTGATAAGCCTCGAACGACTGATACACGATCCATGCTGCGATGAAGATTCCAAAAATCCCGTAAACGTGGGCGGCGCTCACCAGCACCGCGAAGATCACCACATGAACCAGGCCCTTGATGAACTGGCCGTTATACATCGCCCCCACTCCCGGGATGAGGCCTAGAACGGCTGCTGCCGAAGGGCTCGGACTCCCCGCATTTGGGTTCGCAAACGGTTGTTGATAGCTGTGCCATGCCATCCAGCACGGTTCGCAGAGAATTTGTCCGCCCGCCGCGTTGCGTACGCAACTGGCACAGAGTGCCTTTCCGCAGCTCTGGCAATAGGCAGTCGCATTGACGCCTGTGTGATTTACGCAGTCCATACTGTGCTCCCTTCCCTTGCTTCAGTCACCGTCCTGCCATTTTGGAGCCGCCGGAATGCGCGGGATGTCCCGTCAAACGTCAGGGAAGTTTCAAGAAAACTACTGGAATCATCTTGTGCCGGCCCAGTCACCGGTTTGCCTGACTGCTGAAGCAGAGGTTCCATGCGGGAGCCTCCGTCCTTGCGGTTCGGATTCTGTTTCGATTCGCCCGGTGTCGCCGGCGCTGTCTGGCTTGGATTCTGCTGGCCGTTGTTCTGGCCCTCGCCTTCAGTGCCCCGGCGCAGTTCCCGCATCCTCGACTCAACCTCGTAAACAAAGCGAAGATGGTCGTAATAGCGAACGATCGGAACCGAAGCCGTCATCAGCCGCCTCTCCATGAATGAGCGAATCGCTGTCGGCCGAAGGTCGGCGAGCCGCAAGCTGCTTAGCCGCACGCCAGTCAGGTTGAGCGTAAGTGCGATCGAGAAGAAAGCCATTGCCGCTGTCATCAGCAAGCGAGGCTCGGCAAAGCGCCGAATCTGGCCGGCAAACCCGGGCCGCTGCCACGCTGGGATCGAGGCTGGAGACATCGGCAGCACATTCGTGCCTCCGGAAATAAGTCCGTAGCCCGCTACCTGTCCCGGTCCGGTTTGCGCCAGAATCTTATCCAGCAGACCGGCCGGGACGTCTGGTTCCGGGGAGAGAAACTCCAGCCACTCACGACCCTTTTGCGCCTCATCGAACAGCGCCGTGCATGCTGGGCAGCTCGCCATGTGCTCTGCAAATGTGGCTTCGTCCTCAGGCTGAAGCAGCCCATCCAGCGCGTCCGCCAAAAGTGTCTCCCATTGCCCGCAGGCTGGAGAGCTC
>JBARBP010000180.1:0-3735 GCA_049793195.1 Occallatibacter sp.
GGGAAGAAGTTGAACACAATCCACAACACCAACCCGCCGTTGTAGAGCCAAAACGCAAGGCGTCCCAACCTTTCGCTGAACGCATGCTGCTCGCCCGCAGCATAGCGCAGGCAAAAGTAGATGAGCCCCAAGCCCAGCAACCCGAAGGCGCCGAACAGGGCCGTGTGGGCATGATTCAGCGTCAGGAACGTACCGTGCTCGTAGTAGTTGATCAGCGGGGCATTCAAAGTACCGCCGCCGAAGACACCGGCGCCGACGAAATTCCAGAACGCTGCTCCGATGATGTACGTATAGGCAAGTCCGTACTTGAACTGACCATCGGCTTGGATCAGCCGCCGATGCTGGATCGCCTCGATGACCAGCAACACCAAAGGCAGGACCTCGATGAACGAGAACATCGTGCCCAAGGGAACCCAAAACCCCGGCTCGCCCGCCCAGTAGAGATGGTGGCCGGTCCCGAGCACACCGCCGAGGAAGATTAGGATCAGTTCCAAATACACCGAGCGCTCGGCCAGCCGCCGAGAAACCAAGCCGACGGCCATCAGTAGATAGGCGCTGATCGCGGCGGCGAAGAATTCAAAGGATTGCTCGACCCAGAGATGGACCACCCACCAGCGCCAGAAATCCGAGATCGTAAAGGACTTCTCAATACCTGTGAGCGGCACCATGCCAAAGGCATAGAGCAGGGCGATATTGACTGTCGACGCCCAGATCAGATGCTCCAGGCGGATGCGTCCCGACCAGAATTGCCACGTCGCCTGTACGAGCGTGGTCCGCGTCGGCCACAAGGCACGAAAGACCAGCACGCTCCAGATGGCAAGACCGGCAAAGAATCCGACCTGCCAAGCCCGCCCGAGCTGAATATACGAAAGGCCTTGGTTCCCGAACCAGAACCACCCTTCGTGTAGATAGCCCATGATTCCCAGATAGTTACCGGCGAGCGCACCGACTACGACTAAGAGAGTCACCCAGAACAGCAGGTCCACCAACAAGCCTTGTCCCTTGGGTTCTCCCCCGCTGATGGCGGGTGCCAGAAATAACGCGGCACCGATCCAGGACAAGCCAATCCAGACGATTGGCGTTTGAATGTGCACATCGCGCAGAAAGTTGAAGGGCAGGAATCGATCAACCTCGATGCCATAGAAACTGCTGCGATCGGAGTAATAGTGCGCCATGATCGAGCCGACGAGAATCTGCAGGAGCAAGACGCCCGCCACGACCAGAAAGTATTTTCCGATCCGCCGCTGGCTCGAAGTTAAAGGTCGGAATCGGGCCAGCACCGGGTCCATGGGCGCCTCGTCGGGATCGTTGAGGTAGCGCTCATAGATGAATAGCACGGCACCGAAGGCAAAGAAGGTGAAGCAGAAGCTGATCCACGTCCAACGAAACGTGCTGGTGGTGGGCGTATTGCCGACCAACGGCTCGAACGGCCAATTCTGCGTCCATGATGCTTCGGTGCCTGGACGTCGAGCAACGGTGGTCAGTGACGAATAGATCAAGAACTCCGCGGTCTGTCCCGCACTCGCTTCATCCAGACTGTATGCCTGAGTCCAGCCTTTGGCGAAATCATGGTGCAGCAGGGATTGAGCAATCGTAGCGCGCAGCGTTGTGATTGCATCAGCAACCGGCTGCGCAATTACCGCACTCTTTTGCGTCAGGTCAATGCTTCGCAGTTCCGTTTGCATCACGGCTTTGACCGAAGCCTGCTGTTCCGCAGTCAATTGCGAGAGTGCTTTACCCGTCGTTGACTGCGCGATGTTGTCCTGCGTCAGCGTCGCAAGACGCACCAGATTGGCCGCCGTGTAGTCCTCACCGAAGTACGAGCCCATCCCGTACAGACTGCCGTAGTCCATCAGGTCCGCTTTTTGGAAACCCGCCTTGCCCGCCTGAATGTCACTCGCAGTCATCAGAATCGCCCCGTCGTGCGTCACGAAGCGATCAGGAAATGGCGGAGCCTCTTGATAGGTGAGGTTGACCGTCCATGCGAGAACGGCGAAAGTCAGGATGCCCACAGCCAGCAAGATCCATTTCAGAACGTTGCTGACAGGATCTTCTACGTAGCCAATCACCGTTGACTCTGGCGTCATGACGCTACCCCCGCTCTCCCGATTAACGTGCCTCTGGAAACCCAGTCACGATCGACGGTCGGTGTCTAAGTTACTGCCCGCGTGTTTCCATAAGATATAGATTATCTATATCTTTACGACGCCCGCTATGTGGAAAGTACTTAGTGCGTCCACGCCGGAGCAAGGCATAGGTTCTTCATCGGCGGGCTTGTAAAGCATTTTGCGGCAGTACAACAACCCGGACAGGGGTAAGTCTAATGCAGCTCACACATTTTTCTGATTACTCTCTGCGAGTGCTGATCTATCTGGCGCAGCGGCAGGGCGCGCACACGACGATCAAGGATATTTCTGAGGCATATCGGATCTCGGAAAGCCATTTAATGAAGGTCGTACACAAGCTCTCGATGCTCGGGTACCTCAACACTGTCCGTGGTCGTGGCGGCGGAATCAGCTTGGCGCACGCCCCTACGGATATTTCCATCGGCCGCGTCGTCCGTGACGTTGAACCATTGGCGATCGTGGAGTGCTTCGAGCCTGAATATGACGCCAGCTGTAAGCTGTATCCAAAATGCGGGCTGATCGGGGTGCTGCGGGCCGCACGGGCCAACTTCCTGGCGACGCTCGATGCGTACAGCGTTGCCGATGCTGCGGGCTCAAAGCGCCCAAGTGCCCGCCCAATAGATCTGGTCACGGTGCGCCGATAATCCACACCGACACTTGCCGAGAGCCGTCGTGCCGCGGCAAGGATTAAGGGCCGAGCGATGACCGAATTCTATCCCCAGATCAAGTGGGTTCACGTGGCCGCAGCAATGACGAGCGCGACGCTGTTTTTCCTGCGTGGGTTGGCGGTACAGATGAACGTCGGTCGGCCGATGGCGGCTCCGCTGCGATACCTCAGCTATGCCGTTGACACCGTTCTGCTGATCGCGGCGCTGATGCTGGTGACGATTCTTCCAGGCGCGATATTCGAGAATGGCTGGCTGGCAATGAAACTGGCGCTAGTGATTGGCTACATCGTGTTGGGCAGCTATGCCCTCAAACGCGGAAGCACATCGCGCGTGCGGTTGATATGCTTCCTAGCCGCACTCTGCACGTTTGCCAGCATAGTCGGTGTGGCGCGGGCGCATCGTCCACTCGGTCTGCTTTGGGGGTTAGACAATCTCTTTCGGCCGAGAGCATGGTAACCTTGCAGGCGCGCGCAGAAGAGAGCTGGCCGCTCAATTAGAGGCACCACATTCAGGGGCGGCGCGATCGAGAGCCGTCCAGAGCTACTCCGGCAGGTCCTTCGCAACTCTGCACCCGAAATCGGCGCTCTGGTCACCGCTGCGGAACGGGTGTGCGAGCTGGGGTCACGCAAAAATCACGCACTGTCCTTAGTGCGAGCCCGGCAAGCGGGTGCAAGTAATAGATCGATTGGTGGCTAGGGTGAGACTCGAACTCACGACCTCGGCATTATGAGTGCGAATTGAAGCCCTTTGCGCTCCGCGGTATTCAACTAACTCATTGAAAATATAGGCGCGTGATGGCCAGTCGCGGCCGCTGAAGACCTCTGGCATCGCACAAAAACCGGCACACTGAACTCGCGCGCTCCCTCATCCCCGCCTTCTAGACCCGAGAGTCGGCCAAATTAGCGCCGACTGGAACTCGAAGCCATTGCGCGAACCACAAA
>JBARBP010000181.1:0-2066 GCA_049793195.1 Occallatibacter sp.
GTTCGCGTATATGTTGTAGTCCTTGGAGCCGATGCGCACGTCACCAGCAGGCAGAATCAGGTTAGAGCTGTTTACCGAAGTGACCACGTCGTTCAAGCTCAGGTTGCGCGCCTCCATTTTCAACGGATCCACGTAAATCTGAATCTGTCGGTACGTCCCTCCATAAGGCTGCGGAACCGACGCGCCCTGCACATTGGAAATTTGGTTACGCACTTGAAACTGAGCCAGATCCTTCAGGTTGGTCTCGTTGAGCCCCTCGCCCTTCAGCGTCACCAGGCACACCGGCTGCGTCGATGCATCCATGCCGAGAACAACCGGGGGAAGTGTCCCCGGGGGCAACCGGCGCAGGTCGGCCATGGCCAGGTTGGCGATATTGCTAAGCGCTGCGTTGGGATCGGTGCCTGGCTTGAAGTAGATCTTGATCAGGCTCACGCCGGTAAGCGACCGCGACTCGCTACGGTCAATATTCGCGCCCAAAGTGAAAAATCGTTCGAACGTATTCGTAATGTCGGCTTCGATCTGCTCAGGCGGCATACCGTTGTAGAAGGTCGCCACCACCACCACCGGCATGTCGATCTTGGGAAACAGATCCACCGGCATCTGGGCGATGTTGACCGCTCCTACCAGCGAAACCAGCAGGCAAAGCATGATGATGAAAAACGGAAACCTCAGAGCAAACTTCGGCATTAGTGCGCGCCTCCATTGCTGGCTTCGGCCTTCATGTCGATCATGCCGCCTGTCTCCTGGACTGTCTCCGATGCCGGCTCGGGCGTATCGAGCGCGTTGACCTCTTCGTTTTCCTGGTACTTATCCTGACCTCCTACCACGACGCGGTCGCCAGGGTTGAGCCCGCTGATGATCTCGGCGAGCTTTGATCCCTGAAGGCCCACCGTGATATTGCGAATGCGAATGCGATTGCCTTCGTCGAGCACATAGACCGTCTCCTGCTGCCCGTTCAGCACCAGCGTTTCCACGGGGATGGTGACCGCGTTTGTCACATGTGCCAATTGCAACAATGTGTTGGCATACATCCCTGGAGAGATAGAGAGGTCCCTATTCTCAACATCTACTTCCGTCTCCATGGTCCGCGTTTCGAAATTCACTTCGCGCGTAAAGCGGACGATCTTTCCCGTGAAAGAACGGCCGATCGCGTCTACACGTACTTGCAACTGGTCGCCGACATGGACGTATCTCACATCGTCCTCGGGCACAGGGACGCGCAGACGGAGAAGATTGCTCTGCGAGATGCGGACGATGGGAAGTGCCTGATCGTTGGAGTTGGTGCCGCCCTGGATTAACGCGCCAGTATCCGCATATCGCCAGATCACAACCCCGTCCAGGGGCGCCGTTACATTGGTATAGTTGTGCAGCGCTTCAACCCGCTGATTTTCTGACTTAGCCGCTCCCGCGTGTTCCTGCGCCGCAGCCATCGCCGATTTAGCAGCGTCAACCTGCGCCTCCGAGGATAGATCCTTCGCCTGTGCATCGTCCAGTTCCTGTTGCGCGATTAGCCCCGGGCGCCCAGCCGCTGCTTGTTTAAGCCGTTCCGACGCGGCATGCAGCGCGGCGTGCTCTGCTTCCGCGCGGTTGATGTCGTGCTGTGCCCTCGTGATCTCTTCCTTGGTCTGCTGCAACTGAAAAGCCGTCTGTTCCAACTGCGCCTTCAACTCCGGAACTTCAAGGACCGCGAGCGTCTGGCCCTGATGAACGATGTCGCCAATATCTACATTAATGTACGACATGTAGCCGCTCACCTTTGGGTGCACATCGACAACCTGATACGGCTGGAACTGTCCGGCCAAAGTCAAGACATGCGAGACATCGCCTCGCTGCGCCGTTGCGACCTTTGCAGAGGGAACCGCTGCAGCTTTCGCGTTTAACTTGCTATCCGCCGTGTGGCAGGCAACGATGTTCGCCGTGACCGGAAACGCCAATGCTGCCGCGAGAATCAGTGAGGCTCGCTTTCGCATATCTTGATTGCACCTCTTAAATCGAATTGTGTGGATGCTGGGTCTCAACCAGCGTGAAATTCCTGCCGGTAAAGAGATATGACGGCGGCGTCTGGC
>JBARBP010000182.1:0-13895 GCA_049793195.1 Occallatibacter sp.
CGATAGGCTCTCGCCTGAAGGAGAAGGATACGAACATGAATGGACCCGCACGTATTACGGCGTTAGCGGTTACCCTTGCCGGCATGGTGCTTTCCATGAGCGGGTGCGACCAGCTTCAAGCCCGCGACCAGTTGAACAAGGGAGTGGAAGCGTACAAGAGCGCCCACTATGAAGAGGCGATCGGTCACTTCCAAAGAGCAACGCAACTTGACCCAAGTCTGCCTATGGCGAAGACCTATCTGGCTACAGCGCTGGCACAGAACGTTGTGCCCGGTCTGGACACCGCGGAGAACCTAAAGACCGCGAATCAGGCGATCGAAATCTTCCAGGACGTTCTGGCCAAGGACCCGTCCGATGTCAACAGCATGAAGCAGATCGCGGGCATCTATTTCCAGATCAAGAAGCTGGATGACGCCAAGGAGTGGCAGAAAAAGGTTCTGGCCGTGGACCCCAAGGATCCTGAGGCTGCCTACACGGTCGGCGTGATCGACTGGACCGAGGCGCATGAGAACACCCTGACGGCGCTGCAATCGGCTGGCATCAACGATGATGGCCAGGGCAACGTCAAGGCGCCCAAGAAGGTGATGGATCCGCTCAAGGCCCAAAATACTCCTCTGATTGAAGAGGGCTTGAAGTACCTCAACGATGCGGTGGCGAATCGCGCCAACTACGACGATGCGATGTCCTATCTCAACCTGATTTACCGCCGCAAGGCCGACGTAGATTACGGCGATGCCGCGGCAGTCAAGGAAGATATTGCATCTGCCGATGATTGGCGGAGCAAGGCGATGGGCGCGCGTAAGGTCATCGAAGAGAAGAAGAATGCGGGGCCGGGCGGAATTACCATGGATTCGAGCGGCAACCTGAAGTAAGCAGTTTTGGTAAGTTCGTGAAAAGCAACGGCTCCCACCACTGGTGGGGGCCGTTTTTCTTGCGCCCGCTTTCGGCTTTCGAGGCTTTTCGATCAGCCCGCTCGGTGCCACAACGTGCGCCTTTGTGGGTCGAGATCCTGGGTCTGGATTGACGCCGATTCCCGATTTGGATATATTCGGGGAATGGAGATTCGAATCATCCCGGCGATGTGCTGCGCATGTTGTTGTGCGCCGTTCAGGCTGTGTGGGTGAATCCGAAAGATTCCACGACTCTCCACATGGCCGCGATTCAGCCTTAGCTGACGCGGCTTTTCTATTTCAAGCGCAAGAAGAAATCGATCCATCTCGAATCAGACATCGGAATTCGCATCAGGGTGCAATGAGCTTAGTTTCTTCCAATTCCCGGCTAAACGCCTCCGCCCAGCTGCGGAGCGCTTGTTGTTGTTGTCGCCGCTAGCTCACGCCCGTCCCCACACAAACTGAATATTGAACACAGGACCAGCGAATACGTAGGTCCCATGCTCGCACAAACGCGCAGCTCTTTTCGACTAGCGCTCATACAACTTACTTCCTCTGGAGGCATCGTGAATTTCACAGCAAAGCTGAATCGCATTTTGCTCGCACTACTCACTCCACTCATTGTCCTTTCAATGACCGCGCACGCACAGATCGTTGGCGGAACCATAAGCGGACTGGTTAAAGATTCAACTGGAGCGTCGCTGGCAGGCGCAACAGTGACCGTGCGCCAAGTTGAAACCGGCGCGACACGCGTGCTCACCACCAACGGCGACGGCCGATTCTACGCTCCTTCTGTGCCCGTCGGCGATTACCTGGTTTCGGTTGCCCATGATGGGTTTGAGACCGGCCGGCAAAGCGGCATCTCTCTCGCTATCGGACAAAGCCTGCAATTGAACTTCGCGCTGGGTGTAGAGAAGAGCCAGCAGCAGATTGTGGTCAATGCGGAAGAGAGCAGTGTGAATACAACGACTCAACAGACCGCCGGCCTCATCAATGAACATGCGGTGAAAGAGCTGCCCTTGAACGGCCGCAGTTACGATGAACTGCTGACGCTGAACCCGGCAACTATCAACTACACAGGCGAGCGTTCCGGCGGCATTGGCTCGTCGAACTCCTCAGTTGGCAACATGTTTGCGGTCAGCGGACGCCGCCCCCAGGACAATGTCTTTCTGCTCAATGGCATTGAATACACCGGCGCGTCTCTCATCAATGTCACGCCGGGCGGCACCAGCGGCGAACTTCTGGGTGTGGACGCGGTACGCGAGTTCAACGTGGCGACTGACACGTACGGCGCAGCCTTTGGCAAGCGCGACGGCGCACAGGTCAGCATCGTCACCTCTTCCGGAACCAACAAGCTGCACGGCACGGCGTTCGAATTCATCCGGAACAGTGCGCTTGACGCCCGGAATTACTTCGACGCGGGATCAATCCCCGAGTTCCAGCGCAATCAGTTCGGCGGCTCGCTTGGCGGGCCCATTCGCCACGACAAGTTCTTTCTCTTCGGCAACTACGAAGGCTTCCGGCAGAACTGGGGACTGAGTGCAGTCACATTGGTGCCTGACAACGAGGCGCGGCTGGGGTATGTGCCCAACTCGGCGGGCGTGGAGCAGCATATTGGCGTCAACGCGGCTGTGCAGCCGCTGCTGGCGCTATGGCCGGTTGCAAATGGGCCCGAGCTTGGCGGCGGCATTGCGGAAGCCTTCAGCCATCCGCAACAGAAGATCCGCGAGAACTTCGGCACCACACGTTTCGACGACAATCTTGCCGCCAACGATTTGCTCTTTGGCGTCTACACAGTGGACGACAGCAGCGCCAACACGCCCTCGCAAAATCCACTCAGCCTGGTTAACGAGAGCCTGCGCGAGCAGGTGGCCAGCGTCCAAGAGCAGCATGTGTTTTCTCCGTCGCTGCTCAACACGGCGCGCTTCGGCTACTCGCGCGCCAGCTTCTTCTTCACCGGGTACTCACCGGTCAATCTGTCCGGGTGGGTGAGCGGCGAGCCCATTGGCGCCATTGTCATCAGCGGCAGCACCGCATCCAATGGCGCATCGGCAATCTCGCAGGCCGGCCTGAATGTGGGCAGCAACAACACCACGGCGCGCAATCTTTTCACGGTGGACGATCACGTCTACTGGTCGCATGGCAAGAACCAGATCGAGGCGGGCGTCTGGCTGCAGCGACTCCAGTCCAACGACCTGCTTGCCCAGGACCAGTATGGTCAGGCTTCATTCGGTACACTGACCACCTTCCTGCAAGGCACAGTGAAGACCTTCACCGTCGTTCCCTCCCCCACCGAACTGGGCTGGGGCTCTTTTGAGGGCGCCGGCTTTGTCGAAGACACACTCAAGTTGACGCCGAGGCTCGAGCTGCGCGCCGGCTTCCGATCCGAATCAACCAACGGCTGGAATGAAGCACAGGGCCGCGCGGCCAATTACGCTCTGGTCAACGGCGTCCTGCAGACGCAACCCCTCGTCGGCAGCTCGGCACTCGCAGACAACCGTGCAAAATTTCTGCCTGCGCCGCGCGTCGGTTTCGCCTGGGACGTATGGGGCAATGGCAAGACCGCTGTACGCGGAGGTTTTGGCATCTACCACGGCCTGCTCGACACGCTCGATTACCGCCTCGATCAAACCGCGCCTTTCAACACAGCGGAATCCCTCAAAAACATTGCAGTCTCCAATCTCTCTTTCACGCCGGGCACGCCCCCGCCCGCCGGCACTCTCGTCTCGCCCAGTAACGTGCAGCCCGACATTGCCACGCCTGCCGTGCTGGAGTGGAGCCTGCGCGTCGAACAGCAAGTTGAGTCGAACACCACGCTCACCGTCGCCTATGTGGGCTCGCACAGCTATCATCAGATTCTCTCTGAAGACATGAACGAGCCTGTGCCCACCTATTTAGCCGATGGATCGCCCTTCTATCCCACAAACGCCGTGGACGCGAATCCGAATCTTGCTAATTCCACATCATGGGTATCGCAGGGCGTGGGTCTCTATGATGCGTTGGAAGTGGATGTGCGCCGCTCATTTGCCAACAGTCTTCAGTTCCGTGGTAACTACACCTGGGCGAAGAACCTTGACGATGGCTCGGCGTGGAACACCAGTGTAAGCGGCAACACGCCTGCCTTTGTCGAGTTCCCGCTAGATCCCAAGTTGGACTGGGGTCCAGCGGCCACAGATGTGCGCAGTGCGGCCTCGATCAATGGCAGTTACGAGCTTCCCTTCGGACCGCAGCATCACTTTCTCAACCACTCATCGGAGCCAGTCAATTTCGTGGCCGATGGCTGGACTGTCAGCACCATTGTCGCGCTCCAAACCGGCTTCCCATTCACGCCGCAGCTGGGCTACAACCCGACCGGCAACGGCGACACGCGCAATCCTGTACGGCCCAACTGGAACCCGGCCTTCAATGGAAACCTCTATCCGCGCACGGCCAGCCAATACTTCAACCCCGCTGCGTTTCTGCCGCCTGCCACCGGGACCTACGGCAATGTCTCTCGCGATTCCCTGAATGGGCCGGGACTATCAGAGCTGGACTTCTCGGCGGCAAAGAACTCGCACATCACGGAACGGCTTGGGTTGCAGTTCCGTGCGGAGTTCTTCAACATCCACAACCACACAAACTTCCTGACGCCGAACGAGGTGGTCTACTCTGCCGCGGGCTCAGGCATCTCGCCCACCGCCGGCCTGGTTACGGCGACGTCGACAACCTCCCGGCAGATTCAGTTCGGGGCAAAGCTGCAATTCTAGAGTCGGATGTTTTTTGGGGGAATCTCCGATCAGGTTCGGAGATTCCCCAAGGGTCCAAGGCCGCGCGCTTTCAGGACAACGAGAGATATTCAAGCAGGTCGCTGCGCCTCTTCGTATGTGACGCCAGCTTCGCGCAACATGGCTTGCGCGATTTCGCATTCTGCCAGCCAATGGGCGGGAGTTGCGCCTGCAATGGTGACGACCCTGACGATGCCAGCCTGAATAAGCAGGGCCGCGCATTGCGGACAGGGGCAGAAGGTAACGTAGGCGGTGGCGCCCTTCAGGCCGTGGCCGTTGCGGGCTGCCGCCGCAATGGCGTTGGCTTCGGCGTGGACAATGAGGCGATACTTCATCTCGCGCACGTGAAGGCGCTGGTCGTCGGCGATGCCGCGCGGAAACCCGTTGAAACCCTCGGAAAGCTGGGCGTGGTCAGAGTCCGCAATGACGCAGCCAACCTTCGTCGAGGGATCTTTCGACCACGAACTTACCAGCACGGCCATTTCGATAAACTTGCGATCCCATCCGTTCATGCTGTCCTCGTGCGCATGTGAGCTGCAATCCACATGATCGCATGCCGGTTTGCCGGTGAAGTAATTGAGTGGGGCTTTTCCACGAATCCGGACATGCAATTGGCCATCAAATAACCATGATCCTAAAACCAGCGGAGCGGGTTGGCCGCAAGTATGTGAACCCGGTGCCGACCGATGTGGGTAATCCATCGATGATATTCAAGGTCGGGCCGCGGTTTTTCTTTGGAGCGGCAGGGCGGTCGCCGAAGCAACCGCTGGGGCCGTTCCACACCGACCCGCAGGTCTATGAAACAAACCCGCAGTCTGGGCTGCGCGTGACTTGGTTCGGGCACTCTTCTTCTCTGCTTGAAATCGACGGCGTGCGCGTGCTTATCGATCCAGTGTGGGATGAACGAGCGGCGCCAACGCAGTGGGCAGGTCCGAAGCGGTTTTTTCCGCCCACGCTCGCACTTGAGGATTTGCCTGCGATCGATGCAGTCCTCATCTCGCACGATCATTTCGATCACCTCGGAGAAGGCACGGTTCGGCGGCTTGCGAAGATTGAGAACTTTCGGCAGACGCGCTGGATTACCGCATTGGGGGTTGGCGCTATCTTGAAGCGCTTCGGCGTCGATGCAGGCAAGTGCACGGAGCTGAATTGGACGGAGAAGGTTACGATTGGCTCGCTGACCATGACTGCGCTGCCAGCGCGGCACTTCTCCGGACGTAGCCTCTTCAATCGCTTTGAGACGCTGTGGGCGTCATTTGTCCTGAGCGGGCCGAAGCACAGTATCTATTACGGCGCGGACTCGGGAGAGTGGGCTGGCTTCAGCGAGATTGGGGAGGCGTATGGCCCGTTCGATCTGACCATGCTTGAGATCGGTGCTTCTGATCCGCTGTGGGCCGATATCCATATGGGGCCGGAAGGCGCGGTGCGGAGCTTTCGCGCGCTGGGCGGAAGCGGGATGTTCATGCCGATCCACTGGGGGCTTTTCGATCTGGCGCTGCACCCGTGGGCAGAACCGATTGAGAAGATCGTCGCAGAGATGGATCTGAAGCTGTGGTCGCCTGAGCCTGGATTGCCATGCGAGGTGGTTGCGGGGCAGCAGATTCGGTCGGAGTGGTGGCGGCGACGGACTGGAGTTTGATCCCACTCCTGGGCAAACAATGCCCATGAATGGGGCGCCGAGCGAGAATGGGCACCCGCAGCATTGGGTTAGCGGCCCTGAATTGCGCAATGTCGAAGTACGATTGGTCAGGGAGTAGACATCCGTGACCACACGTCCACTCAAGGTTCAAAGGCAGCCTGGCCAGGCCGCGGTCCAGACCTTCGCCACCAACGACCGCATCAATCAGATTCTTATCGAACATCTCGACCCCTCCGTCTGGAGTGCCGAAACGCCAGGCAGGGTTCGAACAATTGCGGCGATCTTCACACACGTCCACAACGTTCGCTGCAAATGGATCAGGCTGACGGCTCCGCGCTTGAAGATCCCGCGAAAGCTAGATCGCCTGCACTGCACGCCACAGCAGACCCGCGCAGGATTGGCCGAGAGCGCCGTTCGCTGCACGGAGATGCTCTCTGAAGCGCTTGGCGGCAATGAGGGCCCAGTCAAGACTTTTCTGCGAGATGGCTGGGCCCGGCCCTGGCCAGTTGGTCCTGAGATGCTGTGCTACATGATCTCTCACGAAGCCCACCATCGAGGGCAGGTATGCATGCTCGCGCACCAGCTCGGATTTCCGTTGCCTGGCAAAGTTACATCCGGGCTTTGGAACTGGGAGAAACTTTGGAAAGAGAGCGGGTCGCTCATGGGTGAGGATTGGAGTCAGCTTATTTAGAGAGCGAACCTTATAAGGGCAGAAGGAACCTGGAGCTATCGGCATCCACGCTCAGGCGTGACGAAACGCAGGTAAAATTGGGGCGCCCTGCTATTGTGCGCCTTGCTTCAGGATCTGATCGGCGAGATAGTTCTGGATCTTGGCCTCGTTCTGGAGTTTCTCGAAGTAGGCGTTCTCCAGTAGCTGCACGCGGTTGTTGTGCAGGGTGGTATGGATGGCCTGCTGGACACGGGGGTCGTTCAATTCGCGCTGGCCGGCCGGGTCGCGGGAGAGGAGCCTGTAGATGGCGTAGCCCATGGGCTTGTTTCCAGGTCCAATAAGGGGCATGACGTCTGTGAACTGGCCCGGCTTGAGCTTATTGAGGGCGTCGTAGATCTGCGGGTCGCCTTTCAGCTGCGATTCCGCCACGAAGCCCATGTCGCCGCCATTGGAAGACGTGTTTGGATCTTCTGAGAAGTTCATGGCCACGGCGCCAAAGTCCTCGCCGCTTTCCAGCCGGTTGTGCAGGGTCTGGATCTTCTTTCTGGCGTCTTCATCGTTGGAGGCTTTGCTGTTTTGCAGGTTACCGGACTGCTGCGCGGGCGTGCTGGTAACGATAATCTCCGCCAGTTGGTAGCGGGGTTCAATGAGATTGAACTCCGCCTTGTGGGCAGCGTAATAGGCGGAGATTTCAGCGTCGGTAATGTTGACTCGGGACTCGATCTCCTTGTTGATCAACTTGTCCTTGGTCAGGGAGCGGCGAATGTTGCGCTTCAGGTCGTCCAGAGTCATGTCGCGCTGCTTGAGCTGGTTGTCGAACTCTTCTTGCGTGTAAGGCGCCTTGAGCTCGGTAATCTTGGCGTTCACATCCTCATCGGAGGCGGCCAGGTTGAGCTTGGCGGCGCGCTGCTCCAGAATTTCGTCGGCGATCATCTGGTGGAGGATGGTGAGACGCTGGATGTCAGCTTGTTCCTGGGAGAGCTTCTGCGGGGCATCTCCGAGGCTGGCCTTGTAGTCGCGGTCCATCTCCGCGCGCATCAGTTCTTTGCCGTTTACGGTGGCGACAACGTCGGCGGACGGGGAACGATGGCATCCTGCGAGACCGGCCAGGGACGCTCCAGCGATGAGAATCAAGAAGGCAACTCGCGGACGCATTCGAGCAATCAATTCAACTTGCGATTCAACTTGCAACCTGGTAACTCCTGCGGGACCTCTAAAGGCCCCGGCACTCAAGGATATATCCATAGACTGGATTTCGGATAGCATAGCGGGCATCTAATTGCCGGCTCCATGACCCGCTCCGGCCGGCATCGGCGGGACTTCCGGCGTCGCTGCCGGTTCGGCCGGGGGCTTTTCGCCTTCGGCGCGCAACGCGCGGTCGATTGCCATCCAGACCTGCTCTTCCGGGACGGCGCCATTGATACGCTCGCCATTGATAAACAAGGCCGGCGTTCCCTCGAGGCCAAGAGCCGATGCTTCCTTCAACGTACCGCTCACCACGGATTCGTCCTGCTTGGCGAGGCAGACGTCAAGCTTGGCTGCGTCCAGCTTGGCCACCGTGGCTTCCTGACGGGCAATGCGGTCCAGGGCCGCGAAGCTATGAGCCTGATTGCGGTCCGGGCCGCTGACCTCATCGCCATGGCTGTGGAGGTAATCCACGTAGGTCCAATAGACATCACCGCTTTGGGCGGCCAGACAGTTGGCGTCCACGGACGCATGCATGGCCCAAGGATGGATGTCGGCGAGTGGAAAGTCCTTGTAGATGAACCGCACCTGGTCCTTGTAGTGCTTCAGAGTGGACGGGAACAGCGCCTCGTGCATGCGTGCGCAGTAGGGGCATTCGAGATCGTCAAAGCTGATGACGGTGACCTTGGCGGCCGGATTGCCGCGGATCGGCCGGCCGGCAATGTCGATGTCGGAACCGGGAAGTTTGGTCAAGTCGAATGTCTCAAGACGCGCCAGCTTCTTACTGTCGGTAGAGATCAGGAAGTCCACCACCTGCGAATGCTCGCCATGGGCGAGGGTGACGGGTAGATCGTCGTAGCCGGCGATCGAGCTTGGCTTGCGGACCCCGAGTACGACGTTGTAGTCCTCCGGGATGTTGAATTGGGTGCGAACCGTGACTTCGATTCGGCGGTCGAGCGCGGCGTCGGACGAGGTCTGGGCTTTGCAGCCGGCGGTGAGGCAAATAGCCAGCAAAACCGCCAAAAAACGTAAGTGCGACAAGTTAAGTTCCTCTAAGGAAAGGATACTCCAGCGGGGAGAATTTGAGCCTGGCCGAAGGAGACGATTTTCCTGGCGATAGTGAGTGGACGCGGGAAGGAGAGAAAGGCAACCTAAAGAGTTAATAGGCCGGAGGCAGGGTGGGGTCACGGAAGATTGAGTTGGATCGGCGAATGTCGCCTACGGAGCCGAAGTTCGCCAGAGTAAAGCTATAGAGATACTGGGTCTCGTCGCGGACGGAGCCGAGCTGGAAGCGGCGGTAGCCAAAGGTGAGGCCGCAGCAGTCCCAGTTGTAGGTTGCCTGGATGCCGGCATATTGCAACTCGCCCAAGACAAAGTCGTAACCGGCGTTGGCGGCGAGATTGAAGCCGGCCCCTGTGGGTTTTCCGATGGCGAGGAAGGGCTGCAACTGCTGGCTCTTGATGGTGGAGGCGGCGCCTCGGCTTTCGTCGACGGCGTTGAGCAGGGCATGGCCGATTCCCACGTTGGTGCGGCCCCAGCTGTAGCCGGCATAGAGGTTGTCAGAGGAGAGCTGGCCTTGTTTGGGATCGTAGTCCAGGTCCCATTGGATGCGCAGGTTGTCAATGGCCTCGAAGCGCAGGCGCGAGGTGATGGGCGCCAGGTTTCGCGGCGAAGTGAGGAAGGCCACGGCGCTCATGTCGAGGGTGGCGTCAAAGACGTTGCGGCGGCCGGGGATAAGCGCTCCGCCGAAGTTGGGATCGATAAAAACATTCTGGGCGATCTGCCAACTGGCCCACTCGCGGGCGTGCGCCGGGCAGGGGCCGGAAGTTTCGGTGTTTGGGCACGGCTGCTCGTTTCTGGGGCGCAGGTAGAGCCGCTGAGTTAGAGAGAAACCAGCCTCGTTAGTGTCGGTGGCCGTGTCCGTGGTGTCGATCAGGAGCACGTTCTGAGTCTGCTTGCCGATGCCGCCGACATATCGATAGGTCAGCTCAGGTTCGATGACATGGCGCATGACACGGTTCCAGCGGGCCAGCACAAAGTCGCGCTCGAGGGCAGGTGGCCGGATGTCCACGGATGCCTCGGCATCGATCCGGTGGAGCGGGTCGTGGCTGATGGTGGGAACGCCGTTGCGCAAGTCCGCAAGGTCGGGGATCTGGCTGATGGTGTAGGAGGTGTCGCGGACGGCGGCTTCGGGGTCCACGCTCCACCCACCGGCAGTGAAGGGCAGGGATAGATGGGGATAGAAGTCGACGCGGCCAACATTGCGCGCGTGGAATCGAGGCTCAGAGCGGCCGAGATAAGCGAGCGAGGAGCCGAGGCCCCAGTAGACGGGCGAAGAGCCTAGAGGCCGATCTAGCACGTCATAGCGCAGGCTGGGCAGGCGGAGAATCCTCGCCTCGTCGCCATTGGACGAGCTGGCGAAGGTTTCGAAGCGGTCAAGCGAAATGGACGGGATTCGTCCATTGTGGGCGCGGGTAAGGGAGACGTCGCTGGCTACTTCCGAGCTGATGGCCTGCGAGAAGTTGTCATTGAAGACCAGCCGGTAGAGATAGCTGGAAAGATACTCAACTGTGCCGGCAGCGCGAAGTTGGGGTGTGAAGTCCTTGCGCCCTTCGGCCACCACATCCACTCCGCCCTGGTTCACGCGTTCATAGCCAATGGGGCCGGGAAGGGTGGCGAGGGGCCGCGAAGCCGACTGGGTTGTTCCTGAAGTGATTGTGTTTCCAACCTGCTGTTCGACGCCGCGGTCGAGCAAGGCATTCCAGCGCACGATCAGGTGGTCCAGGCCCCGGCCCCTATAGCGGAAGTCGCCATTCGGCGCCCAGCCTCGTTTGCTGTAGAGTTCCACGCCGGCGACCATATCCATGCTGCGATTGATGACCCAGTAGTACTGCTCGCCAACGATGAAGCCTTTGATTGACGAGTTGCTTAGGACCGGAATCAAGAGTCCGCTCACGCGGCCGTCCTCGTTCATCGGATGGCGAAGATAGGGCAGATAAAAGACGGGAATATTCAGGAGCTTGAAGAAGGAGTTCGATGTAGACGCCGTGTTGTTTTCCAGGTTGATGGCGTGGGAGATGATTCGCCAGTCGGGTCGTGGAAAGCGGCAGTTGGTCATGGTGCCGTCAATGAGGCGGTATTGGTCGTCGCCCGTCTGGAGCACGACCCGCGCGGTGAAAAGGAACGGTGTGGAGGTGGAGTAGACGGCGGAGCGGCCGCCCGAGTGGATTCCCTGCGAGCCGCTGACATTGTAGAAACGCGCGGTGTGCATGCTAAGGCGCATGTCGCCGTGAGTGGCGTTGATGAGCACGCCATTGGGGCCTCCGGTGATCTGGAGACGGCCGTCCGCCTCAAGTTCCGATGTCGACTGGTGATAAACGGCCTTGTCGGCGCGCAGGATGTAGTCCTCGTAGTGCACCACCACATGTCCATCGAGGGTGAAAACATCGCCCACATGCGTTTGACGGTCGGCATCGAGTTGGACAGGCACTCCGCTTGACGGAGCGGGCTCGGGCTGTGCAACAGGAATCAACTCCTGGCCGGGGTCGTCAGGGAGTTGCACGGCTGCATTGTCAGTCGGATCGGCGATCACAACGGGGGATTGTTGCGGGGACGCGGGTAACGCATTGGTCAACGCCTGCCCCGAAAGTTGCACGTGACAGAGGGCAATCAGCGTGATAATTACTAAGTTACGAGGATGCATCCCAGGAACCTAAAACCAGTGCAAGGTTTAGCTTAGCAAAAGCAGGCCACATTGGATGGGACGCACTCCCCGCAGCTCTGGCAGCAGAATAAATTCGGGCTGTTAGTAACGGTCACGGGTCTCAAGATCCGGGGCGTGGCCTGTTTTTTCCGCGCACTTCCTTTTCTCAATTGCAAGACTTGTTTGAGTTGCCCTGGATGCCGTGCAGGCTCCAGCTGGGACCGAAAAACTGCACGTTCACCTCGATGCCCGGTCAAGTGCCGGACAAGCGGGCGAGCGGGGAGCCGTAGCGGAAGGGACACGGAAACGTTGAGCACTTTGCCGAACCAGGTCAACATTGCATCCACTTGGAAACAGGAAGTAAACCAGCGCATTGCCGCGCACAAGGACCGCAAACCCTCTTTCTCATCGGAGCCAGAAGCAATCTCCGCGGCCCACCATAACGCCGACGGTCGAGCTGCAGCTGCGGCAGCCCGGGTTGCGGCGCGCTTTGCCAAGGCGCCTAGTTACAGCGAGATACTGGCAGGCGAAGCTCGCGCCGCCGTGCGCGCGGCGGAGGCCGCATCCAAGGCCGCGCTCGAGGCCCAGGCCGCCGCTGAGTCGGTGTTGGCCGGGCTTGAGGCTGCCTCGTTCACTGAACCGGAATGGGAGCTGCGGAGCCCTGAAGTTGAGGTGCGGCCATCGGATCGGAAGGCCCATACCGCCAACGCCAAGGCATTCCCCGGCAAGCAAACAGTCGAACGGCAGGACTCCGAAAGTGAGTTGTTTGAGATTCGCTGGGAGCCTGATATGCCAGTGCGGCAGACAGAGCCGGCAGAGGTCCGTGCAACACACGGGGACGAGATTCCAGATCTGGCCTTGGAAAGCTGGATGGATCAAGCGTGGCTCAAGCAGCCTAGACCTGACAGCGGTGTGATCGAGACCGTGGAACCCGGACTCCCAATTCACGCCAACCTTATTGAGTTTCCTCGCGAGATTGTCGCTACGCGCAGGGTACGTCCGCGGCTGGCTGAAGGGCAGTATGCCACGACTGAAAGTCAGTTGAGCATCTTCGAGGTAGATCCCATTTCAATTTCGATGGAGCCTATGGCGGCCAGCGTTGTGGACGTCGAGCCGGAATCCTCCTGGAAAGGACCGGAGTGGTCGGGCATTGAGCTTGATGAGCAACCAAGCCGGGAGTTTCTTGAGCCTGCTCGGAGTGAGTCTCCTGGAGAACCGGAACTCCAGATGGGCGAGGATTTGGCGCAGGAGAGGGGTTTGCAGATTGCGCCGACGAGCCTGCGAATAATGGCTGCCATAGTGAATGGCGCGCTGATTACGGGCGCGTTTCTGGTGGCCATCGTGGTAGCTGCTTCCAGTGTGAAAGATCTGCCTCCGCTTCGCGGAATAGGAGCAGGCCTGGCAGTGGCGTTTGCGCTGATCGCCGCGCTCTATTACGGACTCTTCTACGCCTGTGCCATGAGTACGCCGGGAATGCGGTACGCCGGCGTCTCACTGTCCACATTCGACGGCGGGACACCGACGCGCACGCAACGGTTCGGGCGGCTGATGGCGATGATGCTTTCGGTGGCGCCTATGGGGCTTGGTGTGATGTGGGCCATCTTCGATGAAGACCACCTGAGCTGGCACGATCGGCTGTCGCAGACCTATCTGCGGAAGTATTAAACATGACGATTGAATTGACCAAACAAGCGCGCGCGACAGCAATCACTTCTTTGCAGCGCTACTTCGAAGAGAATATGCCCGAACCGATTGGGAATCTGCCTGCAGGCTTGCTGCTTGACTTCTTCCTGGAAGAGGTGGGGCCTGTGATCTACAACCAGGCCATTGCCGACGGACAGGTTCGGATGCAGCAACACGGGGCCGATCTCACCGGAGAACTCTTTGCTGACGAATTTCAATACTGGCCGCGAGTCGACAGCAAGCGGAAGAGCCGTCGGTAGAGGTACCGATCTCCGGAGTCATCCGGCCTAACGGACGAGACTGGGGCGCCCAGACGTTACTGCACCAGGGTCCGAAGTGCCGACACCCCTGCGCCGAGGAG
>JBARBP010000183.1:0-11224 GCA_049793195.1 Occallatibacter sp.
GCTTGAGTTTGCGCTGCGGACGATTAGTTTTTATCAGCACGAAAGCTGCGGGTGGTGCATTCCCTGCCGCGAAGGTACGGACTGGCTGAAGAAGTCGCTAACGCGTTTTCATGCGGGATTTGGGGAAGCGAAGGACATCGACAAGATTCAATACCTGGCTGAGAACATGCTGGGACGGACGTTTTGTCCGCTGGGCGATGCGGCTGCGATGCCGACGATCGCGTTTGTGAAGAAGTTCCGCAAAGAATTTGAGGATCACCTGAACGGCACGCCCTGCCCGTTTGCAAAGCATGTTGAGATGGCCGTGATCTAGGTTGCAAGTAACCCCGGTGGGGGACGCTGGAGACAAATGGCAGACGTAACATTCACAGTCGACGGAAAGACGCTGACGGCCCCCGCGGGGACGCTGCTGATTGAAGCTTGCCGCGAGGCGGGCATCGAGATTCCGGCGTTTTGCTACTATCCGGGGCTGAGCCTGCAGGCGGCTTGCCGCATGTGCGTGGTGCGTCAGGAGAAAGTGGGCAAGCTCCAGACGGCTTGCACGACGACTGTGGCCGAGGGTCAGGTTTTCATCACTGAGTCGGCTGAGATTGCTCAGGCGCGCAAGGCTACGATTCAACTTCTGCTCGGCAATCACCCGCTCGATTGTCCGGTGTGCGACGCCGGCGGTGAGTGTGAACTGCAGGATATGACTTTCAAATACGGAGCGGGCGAGAGCCTTTACGCCGAGGCCAAGCAGCACCGAGATGAACAGCAATGGTCGCCGGCGGTCTATTTTGACAGGCCGCGCTGCATTCTCTGCTACCGGTGCGTGCGCATGTGCGGCGAGGGCATGGACGTGTTCGCGCTAGGCATCCAGAATCGCGGCGTCACGTCGGTGATCGCGCCGAACGGAAACTCGGCCGACGGACAAACCGGCCAGCTTGACTGCGAGCAGTGCGGGATGTGCATCGACGTGTGCCCGGTGGGGGCGCTTACCAGCGGAAGCTACCGCTATAAGACGCGGCCGTGGGAGATGAACCACGTTTCGACAGTGTGCACGCATTGCGCCGACGGCTGCAAGGTTACGCTGGGCGTGCGGCAGTCGAACGACGGTTCGCAGATTATTCGCGCCGACAATCGGGACAAGAGCGGGCTCAACGGCGATTTTCTTTGTGCCAAAGGGCGGTTCGGATTCGACTTTGTGGAGAGCCCAGAGCGCCTGACCACTCCGCTGGTGCGCAACGCCACAGGCAAGCTGGAGCCAGCCACTTGGGAGCACGCGCTGCGTTTCGCCGGAAAAAAGCTGAAGGAGATTCGCGATACGCGCGGCGGTGAGGCGATCGGAGTCATCGGCTCAAACCGCACCACAAACGAAGAGAATTATTTGTTGCAAAAGTTTGCGCGGACAGTTCTGAACACCAACAACATCGATCATGCGCGCACGACGGGTTATGCGGAGTTTGCCAGCGCGCTTGCTGGACATTCCGGAAAGACAGCCGGGCTTCCGGACATTGCCCATGCCTGCGCAATCCTGCTGGTTGGCGGCAACCCGACTGAAGAGCATCCTTTGCTTGCCTGGACGCTGCGCACCAATGTGCGGCTGAACCGCGCGCGGCTCTATCTGGCAAACTCCAAGTCCATCAAGCTCGAGCGCCAGGCGAAGGCGACTCAAGGATTGCCTCCCGGCGGCTACAAGGATCTCGTCGCGCTTCTCAAACAGGGAACAACCGATTTCAGCAAGGCCATCGCGGCTGAAGAGTCGCTCGTGATCATTTTTGGCGAGGAATGCCGCAAGCAAGCGATGACGGGCATGATTAAGTGGGGCCTGAAACGGGGCAATGTTCGATTCGCGTTGCTGGGCGACCACTCCAACTCGCGTGGATCGGCCGACATGGGTCTTTCGCCCGATCTGTTGCCAGGTTATGTGCCTGTGACAGAGCCCGCAGGTTTTGCGGAATATGCAGGACTTCCGTCGACGCCAGGAATGACGCTGACAAAGATGGTTGCTGCCACGGAAAGCGGTCAAATGGGAGCGCTATTGGTAGTTGGCGCCAATCCTCTGCCGAAGCTGGCTGCAAAAAAGGAACGGCTTGAGGGCACTTTTCTGGTGGTTCAGGATCTCTTTCTCACAGAGACAGCGATGCTGGCCGATGTGGTGTTGCCGGCGGCAAGCCTTTACGAAAAATCAGGCACGGTAACAAATACCTACGGCGATGTGCAACTGGTGAAGAAGGCTGCGGACCGCGCTGGCGTGAAGCCGGATTTTGAGATTCTGGTGCGGCTAGCGGACGCAATGGGCGCGGATGTGAAGGCCCTGGTACCTTTTGGCAAGGGTGGCGTGACGGCAGATCTGGGGCAGTCGCGCGGTGCGCAGGCCGGCGAGGCAGATCAGCACGCCGTGTGGCTAGCGGCCAACAACCTTGAGCCGAGGCTGAGCCCGTTCGATCCATTGGCCGTGTTAGACGAGATTGCACGGCTGGTTCCGGGGTACGAACTGGATCGCGTAAATCTTTTGGGCGGTAACGCTGTGCCCAGTGATCCTGGAGCGGGTCCGGGGTTTGTTCCCGTCTCTGCTCTTTCAGTGGTTCCAACACACGACACTCTGTTTACCTCCGGAACGCTAGGGCGGTATAGCACGGCGCTCCGCCAACTTGAAAAACACCAGGCACATGAAGTGGCAGAGGTTGCGGCGGATTGAGCATGGACGAAGAGCAACCGCAGGTCCTTCGACTCCGCTGCGCTTCGCTCGGGATGACAACTTGAAATGTGAAGGCTGACGGCAAGTGACGATTTTAGAGTTTTTTCTGTGGAGTTTGCTGAAAGTGGCCGTGGTCACGGTGGTGATGCTGCTGGGCGTCGCCTATACTGTGCTGCTAGAGCGCAAGCTCGTGGGCCGCATCCAGAACCGCTGGGGGCCCACGCGGGTTGGCCCTTTCGGACTGCTGCAGCCACTGGTGGATGGGGCCAAGTCCTTTCTGAAAGAAGACCTGATTCCGACTGGTGTTTACAGACCGATCTATTTGCTCGCTCCAATTCTTGCGCTGGGCTGCGCGCTGATCTCGATCGCCGTTGTGCCGTTTGGCGAACCGAAGATTGGGTCGCATGGGTTCGATCTGTTTGAGATTGCCAATGTCAATATTGGCTTGCTCGTCATTCTTGGCATCACCTCGATTGGTGTGTACGGGATCGCGCTCGCGGGCTGGTCCTCGAACAACAAATATTCGCTGCTTGGCTCGCTTCGTTCATCTGCGCAGCTGATCAGCTACGAGTTGGCGCTTGGGCTTTCGCTGGTTGGTGTGGTGCTGCGCGCTGGAACACTGAATCTGCGCGCGATTGTTGAGCAGCAGGCCACTCTCGGGGTGGCTACATGGAACATCTTTGGCGGGGGGCAGTTCCTGGCCTTTTTTATTTACTTGATGGCGGCTTATGCAGAGACCAATCGCTCGCCGTTCGATCTACCTGAGGCAGAGAGCGAGCTCACGGGTGGATACCACACCGAGTACAGCTCGATGAAGTTTGCGATGTTCTTTATGGCCGAATATGCCAACATGATTAATGTGGGCTGCGTGGCCACGCTGCTATTTTTCGGCGGATGGACCAGCCCCTTCGGCAACCTGATTGAACCTCCGCAGAACATCTTTGTTCATGCGCTGATGCCGATTTTCTGGTTCGTCCTGAAGGTTTTCTGCTTCCTGTTTTTGTACGTGTGGGTGCGCGGAACTCTGCCTCGCTTCCGCTACGACCAACTGATGAATTTCGGATGGGGCGTTTTGATGCCGCTCTCGATCCTCAACATAGTGGGAACAAGCCTGTGGCTTGCATATCGTTGATTTACAATCGGAAAGGATTTCCGGGGATGAAGCGTTTGACCCACTATTCCTCACCCTTAACTGGCCAGTGTTTCTCGCCAGATCGAGGCCGAACCTTAAAGCCAGTACGCTAGGGAACGATGCACCTGATTCTGTTTGCCATTTTTGCCGGATTCTGCCTGGCCGGGGCGATTAACCTGCTGCTCCAGAGCCATCCGATCAGCAGCGCCTTGTCGCTGATCGTGGTGATGACCTCGCTGGCCGTGCTTTATCTGCTGCTTGGTGCAGAGTTTCTGGCCGCGGCGCAGATTATCGTTTACTCCGGCGCAATCATGGTGCTGTTTACGTTCGTGGTTATGCTGCTGAATGCTGGGCGCGAGGAACGAACTCTGGGCAGTCGCGCGGCCCGTGCGGTTGGATTTCCGGCCGTCGTCGCCGTTCTTGCCGTACTGGCGACGATTATTCTTGGAGCACAAGGGCTCGGCGTGGCTTCGCTGAGCGATGGCATTACTTCGACAGAAGATTTGAGCCGCGTGCTGTTTCGCGAGATGCTGCTGCCCTTTGAGGTCACATCTGTGCTCATCCTCATTGCGATTTTAGGCGCGGTGGCGCTGGCACGACATGGCCATGGGGATTCCGGTGCGAGTGGAGAAAGGGCGGCCGGCAAATGAGTCTTTTCTCTCAAGAAGTTCCAATTTCCTGGTATCTGCTGCTGAGTGCGGTCCTGTTTTCGCTGGGCGTGATCGGGTTTCTCATCAAGCGGAATCTGATCACTGTATTCATGTCGATTGAGTTGATGCTCAACGCCGTCAATCTTTCGTTTGTGACTTTCGCGCACGAATGGCACGCGGTGAAGGGACAGATTTTTGTGTTCTTTGTCATGATGGTTGCCGCGGCTGAAGCTGCGGTGGGATTAGCCATCATCATTGCGGTGTTTAGGGCGCGCGCAACCCTGGCCGTCGACCGTATCGACCTGATGAAACTATGAACGGAAATCTAAATCTCTGGTTGATTCCGCTGTTGCCCTTCGCGGGGTTTCTGCTGAATGGAATTCTTGGCTCGCGACTACCTAAGGGGGTGGTGACGACAATTGCGCTAGTAACGCCACTGGCCGCGTTTTGTGTAGTGCTGAATGCAGCTAGAAGCGTCTTCGGAATTGGTACGGCCTTCGGTTCCCTGCCCTACATCGAAATTTGTCCGATACCCTGGATCAACGCCGGCACGTTGCATATTGACTTCAGCCTTGTTCTCGACCAGCTCTCGCTGGTGATGTTGTTGGTTGTTACCGGCGTCGGTTTCCTTATACATATCTATTCCGTTGGCTACATGGGGCACGAAGAGGGGTACGCGCGCTACTTCAGCTTCCTGAATCTCTTTCTGTTTTTCATGACGGTGCTGGTGCTGGCGGGCAATGCGCTGGTGATGTTTGTGGGCTGGGAGGGCGTGGGACTCGCGTCGTACCTGCTGATCGGGTTCTATTTCAAGAAGGACTCGGCGGCGAATGCGGGCAAGAAGGCGTTCATCGTCAATCGCATTGGCGACTTCGGATTTTTGATCGGGATGTTTCTGCTGCTGGCGAATTTCGGCACGCTCACATTCAGCGAAATCGCTACCAAGCTCGGGCAGGATCCTGGTTGGCAGGGCGGCGTGGTGACGGTGATTGCGCTTTGCCTGCTGCTGGGCGCGACGGGCAAGAGCGCGCAGTTGCCGCTTTATATCTGGCTGCCGGATGCGATGGAAGGCCCGACGCCTGTCTCCGCGCTGATTCACGCGGCAACGATGGTGACGGCCGGCGTTTACATGATTGCACGGACGCATGTGCTATTCGATCACTCGCCGTTTGCGATGGGCGTGGTGGCGATTGTGGGCGCGGCTACGGCGCTGTTTGCGGCCACAATTGGGCTAGTGCAGAACGACATCAAGCGGGTGCTGGCGTACTCGACGATTTCGCAACTTGGATACATGTTCCTGGGGTGCGGAGTTGCGGCTTATTCGGCGGCCATCTTTCACCTGATGACTCATGCATTCTTCAAGGCGCTGCTCTTCCTGGCGGCGGGCTCGGTGATTCATGCGATTGGCGGGGAGCAGGACCTGCGCAAGATGGGCGGACTGCGGAAGAAGTTGCCAGTGACTTTTTGGACGATGACGGCGGCGGTGTTTGCGATTGCGGGATTTCCACCACTGGCGGCGTTCTTTTCAAAGGACGCGATTCTCTACGCCGCGTATCTGCAGGGGCCCGGCGGGAAGGCGCTGTGGTTTGTTGGACTGGTGACGGCGCTGCTTACGGCGTTCTACATGTTCAGGCTTTGGTACCTGACGTTCATGGGCGAGGCGCGAAATCCGGAGATTCATCCGCACGAGAGCCCATGGTCGATGCTTGGTCCGCTGGTGATTCTGGCGTTGCTTTCAATTGGTGGCGGATGGATCGGCATCGAGCGGTTTGCGGCGTTCCTTGCGCCCTCGACTGGGCTGAGAGTTGAGATGGGCACGCCGCATCTGGAGATGATCCTGAGCGGCGCGGCGGTAGCTGTGGCACTACTGGGATGGCTGATTGCAGACCGGCTCTACCGGCAGAAGCCGGCCGAGCCAGCGCAGGTTGCAGTGGCATTGCCTGGGGCTTACAAACTGCTCGCCAAGAAGTATTACCTTGACGAGATTTATGGCGCGGTGGTGGTCAAGCCACTGCTGGGCTTTTCGAGATACGTGCTGGGATGGGTGGTCGACATCGGGCTGCTGGGCGGGCTGGCTTGGTTGCTTGGAGGGATTGCGATGTTTGCCGGGGCCGTTCTGCAGCGGTGGCAATCGGGCAATCTGCGCTCTTATGCGGCATGGCTGGCAGCTGGCGCGGCGGCAGTATTGCTGTTCCTTATAGTGCCGTGGAGTTCGGTTTGGCCGGCTTCAATGGAGTTCATCTGGAAGGCGGCGGGCCATTGAGAATGGACGCGATTAACCAATCGATACTCACGCTGATCCTTCTGGTTCCGCTCGCCGGAGCGATGCTGGTGGCACTGGTTCCTGACCGCTTCAAGTTGCCGAACTGGGTTGCGCTGATTACGACACTCGCGACGTTTGCGTTGACGCTGCATCTGCCTACGCATTTTGTACTCGGCCAGGGCGGCTTCCAGTTTGAAGTCAACGCGCCGTGGATCGAGAGTCCCGCGATCTTTTACCACGTCGGCGTTGACGGCCTGAGCATGTGGCTCGTGGTTCTGGTTGGGCTGCTTGCGCCGGTTGGCGTGGTTGCGAGTTGGAATGCGATCAAGGAGCGGCGGAAGATTTTCTATTCGCTTTTTCTGGTCCAGCAGACGGCGATGGTGGGCGTTTTTATTTCGCTCGACCTGATGGTCTACTACGGTTTCTGGGAGCTTTCGCTCGTGCCGATGGCGATCCTGATTGCCATGTACGGCCGCAAAGACGGGCCTAAAGCCGCGCTCAAGTTTTTCCTGTTCACGTTCATTCCCTCGGCGCCGCTGCTGGTGGCAATTTTGTGGCTTTATGCACGCACCGGAAGTTTCGACTTTGTCACGCTTCAGCTTCTGCTGGCGCACGGAACTTTCTCGACCGCCGCGTTGTTCTGGGTTGCGCTGGCGTTCTTGTTTGCCTTCGCGGTCAAGGTTCCGGTTTTCCCGCTGCACGGTTGGCTGGCGGATACCTTCAGCGAAGCTCCTGTCGCGCTGGCCATGGTGGTTGCAGGGAAGCTTGGCCTCTACTCCATGCTCCGCTTTCATGTTGGGCTCTTCCCAGCCCAGGCGCGCGCGGCCGCTCCGTATCTGGTTGCGCTGGCGGTAGTCGGCATTCTCTACGGAGCCTGTCTGGCCTTGGTGCAACGGGACTTCTGGAAGCTGATGGCCTTTGCGGCTTTGAGTCATCTCAGCTTGATCGTGCTGGCGATCTACGGGCTTACGTTCACGGGGTGGACGGGGGCTGTGTACCAGATCCTCAATCATGGTGTGGTAGACGCTGCGCTGTTCTTGTTGTTGGGGGCGCTTGAGGTTCGCTACGGGACCAGCCAGATTGAGACATACGGAGGGTTGGCGGCCAGGTTGCCGCGCACGGCAAGCTTCTTTGTGATCGCGACCCTGGCAATGATCGGACTGCCAATGCTGGGCGGTTTTGTCGGCGAGTTTCTGATTCTGTCGAGTACATTTACGCAGGTCAGCAAGGGCTGGACCGTCGCGGCTGCGCTGGGCGTGATTCTGGGAGCGGCGTACATGCTGTGCCTGGTTCAGCGGCTGTTTTATGGGCCTGAGAGCACACTGGCCGCGTCGAAGCCTGGCGTGGATGTGCAGTTTGGCCAGATGTCCGTGCTCGCGCCTCTGGCGGTGCTGATGCTGGTGATGGGGCTGGCGCCGGCACTGTGGACTACTTCGATTCAGACGGGCGTGCATCCACCACCAATAAGCGGAACCACGAATATGTCTCCGTATGTCCTCCAAATCTCGTCGCATATGGAGGCACAGCGGTGAATCCAGTGCCCGACGTTTTCCGCATCCTCCCCGAAGTGATTCTCACAGTCACCGGTGTGGCGATCATGTTGATTGAGGCTTCGCTTCCGATTGGATTTCCGAGGCGGCCATTGGGGTGGGTGGCGGCAATCGGAAGTACGCTGGCGCTGTGGGCGAGCCTGTGGCAGCTATCTCTGCCAATGGGGACTGGGTTCTTTGGCACGATCGAGACGAGCCCGTTCACCGTATTCTTCCACGTGCTAATCTGCGGCATCGTGCTGGTGGCGCTGCTGCTCTCGCTCGACACACTGCCCGAGGACAGCCATCACCAGGGCGAGTTTTATGCTCTGCTTGTGTTTGGCGCGGTCGGCATGTGCCTGCTGACCGGGGCTGTCGAACTGCTGCTTGTGTTTATCGCGCTGGAGATTTCGTCGATCTCGACTTACATTCTTGCCGGGTATCGCAAGGAGACGGGTCGCGGGCCGGAAGCGGCGATCAAGTATTTTCTGCTGGGGTCGTTTGCTACGGGGTTCCTCTTGTACGGCATTGCGCTGATCTTTGGCGCTACCGGGACCACGCAGATTTACGATATCTCGCATCTGGCGGCTTCAGCACAGAATCATTCGCTGGTTCTGGCGGCGCTGGCACTGATGCTGGTGGGCATTCTCTTCAAAGTCTCAGCGGCGCCGTTTCACGTTTGGACGCCGGATGTCTACGAGGGCGCACCATCGCCCGTCGTGGCGTTGCTTTCAACTGCGCCCAAAGCCGCGGCATTCGCTCTGCTGCTGCGCGTAGTCTACGAGATGTTCCCCTCGCTCCACAGCCTCTGGGCACCGCTGCTGTGGGTCGTCGCTGTGCTTTCTATGACCGTGGGCAACCTGGCCGCGCTGCGGCAGCAGAATGTGAAGCGCATGCTGGCCTACTCGTCGATTGCTCATGCCGGTTACCTTTTGGCTGCCTTTGCTGGCGTTGGGACGATTGGGATTGCTGCCGCGAGCTTTTATACCGCGGCTTATGCGGCCATGAATGTGGGAATCTTTGCGGTGATTACGCTGGTCAGCGGGTACAACGATGAACGGCCGATGATCGACGATTTCCGCGGGCTTATCTACCGCTCGCCACTGCTTGGCAGCCTGTTGCTCTTCTTTCTGGTTTCTCTGGTTGGCATTCCTTTTACCGGCGGGTTTTTCGGCAAGTTTTATTCCTTCTCGGCGGCGGTGGATGGAGGGGCGGTGGCCCTTGCCATCATCGGGTTGCTGAACTCGGGACTGGCAGCGGCCTACTACTTGCGCCTGGCGCTGGCGGCAGCGCAGCGCGAGCCTTCTGGAAGTAGCAGTCAGGCGAGTGCTGCGCCGCAGGTGGGCGTGGCCGTCGGTGCGGCGTTGCTGCTTGCGGTTGCGGCTACGCTGATTCTTGGGATTGTGCCCGGCGAGGTGCTGCGCGCGGCACAATCTGGAGCGCACACGCTGCAGGCGCCGCCCGCAGAAAATGCACCCTCAGCTGGCGCCGTTCAGCAGTAGCGGGGTTTCCCAAGCTACAGGGCCTCACTCATTCCGGTACAATTTCATCTGATGAAGCTAGGCGAATTGGCAAGTCGGCTGGGCGCGGAACTCCGCGGCGATGAGGAGTTGGAAGTAACCGGCGTAAAAGGGATTGAAGAGGCCGGACCTACCGAGATCACCTTCGTAGCAAATCCTCGCTATGCGGGCCTGGCGCGCACCACACAGGCCGCGGCTGTGTTGGTAGAGCCCGAATTTCAGGATATTTCAGCCGCGACACTGCGCATCAAGAACCCTTACCTCGCCTTCTCGCGTGCGTTGAGCCTGTTCTATCAGCCACCGGTTTACGCTGCGGGGATTCACGCAACTGCGGTCATCGATCCCTCGGCAGAGATCGGCGAGGGTACGCATATCGGCGCCTATGTTGTGGTCGGTCCTCATGTTCGCCTGGGGCCCAATGCAACGCTGCTGCCTCATGTTGTTCTCTATCCAGGAGTCAGAACGGGGAGCCACTTTCTTGCACATGCTCACGCTGTTGTGCGCGAGAATTGCGTTTTGGGTGACCACGTCACGCTGGAGAACGGCGCCATTATTGGGGCGGACGGGTTCGGGTTCGCAAAAAATGAGGCCGGGCACTGGGAGAAGATTCCGCAGTCGGGACCGGTGCGGATTGGTAATCGGGTGGACGTGCAGGCGAATGCCTGCATCGATCGGGCAACGGTGGGCGCTACGGAAATCGGCGACGGGACCAAGGTGGACAATCTGGTTCAAGTTGGTCACGGCTCGCGGGTGGGCGAAAATACGCTGCTGTGCGGGCAGGTGGGAATTGCCGGCTCTTCGGTGATTGGCAGCAACGTGATTCTGGCTGGACAGTCCGCGGTTGCCGGCCATTGCACCATTGGCGATGGAGCGATTCTGACGGCGCAGTCTGCCGTTTCGCACGATGTTCCGGCCGGCAAGATGGTTTCCGGTTCGCCGGGCTTCGACAACCGGCTTTGGCTGCGCGCAGTGACCATCTTTCAGCGGCTACCGGAACTGCTCAAGCGTCTGGATCGCGTCGAGAAGGCGGTCGCGGTGCTTGCTCCGGAGCTGGCGACGAAACGCAAAGACGGGAGCCAGTGATGGCAAACCGGCTCAGGGTTTGCGCCGGAGGGTGGCCGGCAGTTCTTTTGCCAGTGGTTCTGACCGTCGCGGGCTGCCACTCTTATCACGTTGAGACGACTGTCGAAAACCGCACGGGGGCGGCGATTCAGTTGCTTGAGGTTGACTATCCAAGCGCGAGCTTTGGGGCCGATAGCCTGGCCAGCGGCGCGGACTTTCACTATCGCATTCAGATCCAAGGTTCCGGGCAAATCAAGGTGCTGTACACGGCAACGGGTGGGCATCAGGAACAAATCAAGGGGCTCACGCTATCAGAACGCCAGCAAGGCCGGCTTTTGATCGTGTTGCTGCCCGGCGGCAAGGCTGAGTTTC
Organism: Occallatibacter sp.; assembly: GCA_049793195.1. Lineage (GTDB taxonomy): Bacteria > Acidobacteriota > Terriglobia > Terriglobales > Acidobacteriaceae > Telmatobacter. The sequence goes on from JBARBP010000183.1 coordinate 11,209, forward strand.
ATCCAGAGCTTACGGC
>JBARBP010000184.1:0-6951 GCA_049793195.1 Occallatibacter sp.
GAAGATAGTCAGCACTGAGGCAGGCGGCCCGATGAAGAAGGTCCTGCTGGTCTACGCCAATTATGACCTAACTTTCCCAAAGGAATATTCGCTCCAGGTGGTCGACGCTTTCCGCCGCTACGGCCTCAATTTCGAACCGCGCGTCTTGCCATGTGGACACTACACCACCGGTGAAACTCCCTACAAGTTCATCGACGGCTGGTACATGGGCTGGTTTGTTTATCGTGCATTCAAAGCCCTGCGCGAAGAGAAGGCAGCGGGACTAACTGCGCCGGTCACGTCCCATCGTGAGGTCGAAGAGGAGATGGTCTCCAGATAGCGTGCCTTCGCTAGTGTATTTCATTCAGATTCAGTCGCAACAGCTTTGCAGGGTCAAGATAGGAGTCCAGCCAGCGCACTGCCCAGTGCAGATGCGGCCCAGTCACGCGGCCCGTAGCTCCGCTCAACCCTAGAAGTTCGCCCTTCTTAACACGCTGGCCCTCGCGCACATCGATTCGGCTCAAGTGCATCGAGAGCGTGTACAGCCCCAGCCCGTGGTCGATAATCACACAATTTCCTTCGTAATAGAGCGCCCGCGCCAGCACCACCACGCCGCCATTGCCCGCCCGTACAGGCGTGCCCATCCGCGCGCGAAAATCCATGCCCTTATGAATGCTGGCCAGCTTGCCGTTGAACATTCGCCTCGTTCCGAAGCTGTCGGTGGGCGCCGCAGTAACAGGCGCGACAAAATTGCCATCCCACAGCCGCTCGTCAGCGCTTGCCGCAAATACTTTGGTCTTCAGCTGAACCTCCGCTTCGATCCGTTTCAACGCATCCGAGCCCGGCTCAACAAACTTCGGCTCAACAGTGAGCGAACCGGTGCGGTAATGTGCGGCATGGATCTCTACAATGCGGCTCAGACTACGGACCCCGTCTGCTCCCAATGGCGTTATGTCGATCCGAAGAGTAGAAGGTCCAACAGTTCCCTCCACGTCAACTCCAGCCAGTGCAAACCACCCCTGCCTGTCATGCGCCGGGAAGAACTCGAGCCTTCTCCCGACCCATTCCCCATGAATCTCTGCAGCATCCGGCGCTGTCACATGAATCAGCTCCGGCGACCCGGCCTCGACCGCCTCTGGCGTAATTGTGACGCCGGTCTGCTGCGCGCAAATGTGTATGGCAAATAATCCACCAGCAAGCACAAAGATAAAAGCCAAAGCTGTCCGTCGAAGAGGCCGGAAGAGGAAAACTAGCATGGTGTCAAGCATAGTGGCGATTGGTGCTCTGAAAAGCCTGTACCCCTATTGGTCGCTATTGGGTCGCGTATGAGCTGTTTTCCACTTGGCTTCCCGGTTCTGAACTTCACCAAGTTCATCCGCCGTGATATGGGCGCCCATCATCTGCCTGTAGGCGGCATATTGTTCCTGCCTGGGCCCTTTCACGGCTGCCGCAAGGTCCAACCAGTAGTAGGCTTCCGCATAGCTTTGTTCAACGCCCTGGCCCAACGAGTAGAGTGTGCCCATTGTTCCTTGCGCGCTCACATCCCCCTGATCTGCCGCCTTGCGAAACCATTCCGCCGCCTTGGTCATATCGCGCGGAAATCCCTCACCCCCATCGCGGTAGAGCACCGCCAGGTGAAGTTCGCCCGCGATGTCGCCCTTATCCGCTGCCTTCTGATACCACTCCGCCGCCGTCTCGTAGTTCCGCGCTACGCCCGTGCCCGAAGCGTAACTCTCCCCCACGGCCACCTGCGCGGAGGCGTCACCCGCATTCGCCTTAGTCAGCAACGAAGGGTCGACTCCCGCCGGCGGTGTATCGGCCGTTTGCCCGCCCGCTAGAAGACCTGACGCAACCAAAGTAAAGGTAACGAGCCCAATCCATCGAGCGATTCTCATTTTCCCGGCCATTCAACTCACACGATAGCAGATTCCAGCCTCTTGGAACCCCCACTCAGGGCCCGTTACCCAGGTCCAGCAGCCCGGTTTGTGGCGTATAAGCCATAGATTCTGTGGGAGAAACCCCTCTGGCCTGCTCCACGATCGAATGCTCCCTATACCCGACACCACTTATTCAGAGGTCGGCCATTCTGAGATGCCGTAAAATTCCCTTATGACTGACCGCATGTCTCTCACCCTCGCTCAAGCCGACCCCGATGTCGCCGCCGCTCTTGACCACGAAACCCTCCGCCAGCACGAAGGGTTGGAGATGATTGCCAGCGAGAACTTTGTTTCCGAAGCAGTGCTGGAGGCAGCCGGTTCCGTATTCACGAATAAGTATGCCGAGGGCTACCCTGGTCGGCGCTACTATGGCGGCTGCGAATATGCCGATATTGTCGAGAATCTGGCTCGCGACCGCGCCAAACAGATCTTCGGTGGCGACCACATCAACGTGCAACCCCACTCCGGCTCGCAAGCCAATGCCTCGGCCTATGCGGCGGTCCTCCAGACGGGTGATACCATTCTCGGTCTCGACCTCGCACACGGCGGTCACCTCACTCATGGACACAGGCTCAGTTTCAGCGGTAAGCTCTACCGGCCCACCTTCTACCAGGTCCGCCGCGACACGGAACTCATTGACTACGACGAACTCGAAGCAATCGCCGAACGCGAGATGCCCAAGGCCATCGTCGGCGGAGGTAGCGCCTATCCAAGGCTCTGGGATTTTGCCCGCATGCGCCAGATCGCTGACAAGGTGGGCGCGGTCTACATCTTTGACATGGCTCACATCGCCGGCCTGGTCGCAGGCGGCGTGCACCCTTCGCCCGTTCCTCACGCGCACATCACTACCACCACGACTCACAAGACGCTTCGCGGTCCGCGTGCCGGCCTCATCATTTGTGGACAGAATCTCGCCACCGCAGTTGACAAGGCGGTCTTTCCCGGACAGCAGGGTGGCCCCCTCATGCACATCGTTGCCGCCAAGGCAGTGGCCTTCGCCGAAGCATTGCGCCCAGAGTTTCGCGCTTACGCCGCGCAAATTGTTGCTAACGCCAAGGTGCTCGCGCAAGGATTGCAGGATGCCGGCTTCCGCATCGTGTCTGGTGGTACTGACAACCACCTCATGCTCGTCGATGTCTTCCAGAAAGGCATTCTCGGCTCCGAGGCCGAACTGGCGCTCGGCAAGGCCGGCATCACCGTCAACAAGAATTCCATCCCATACGATACCAATCCTCCGCTCAAGCCCTCGGGCATTCGCGTGGGCACTCCCGCACTAACCACTCGAGGCATGAAGGAGCCCGAGATGCGCACCATCGCCGCATGGATCGCCAAGGCCCTCGAACTGCGCAATGACGATGTAGCCCTCGATCGTATTCGCGGAGAAGTAGCCGAGCTTGCAAACCAGTTTCCGCTCTATGCCTGGCGGCGCACGCCGGTAACGGTGACAACCTAGCCTCGCCAGTACTTATGACTAATTTCCACTTAAGTGCTCGTGTAACGCGCTGGAAACCTCGCGACGAAACTTGTCAATAGGTTACGGGTTGCATGTAAAGTAGTGGGTGATGTTCTCCCAGTGAAATGAAACTCCCCTTTTCACTGAGGACATCGGGAGGTGAGCATGAAATCGATTCAGTTGGTTTTGGCATCTACGCTGGTTTTTGCCGTTCCGGCATTTTGTCAACAACATGGCGGCGGAGGCGGATCCCATCCGTCAGGAGGCGCGTCGCATCAGGTCATTCCCTCGCGCGGGCCGTCGCCAATCAGATCGGCGCCGCACCCCGTCGAGCCCAATCGCAACTACAGTGACAAGCAAGGTCACCCCAACGTTCCCCACGTCGACGGCAAGACCTGGGTTGGTCACGATACCGGCCGTGACGATCCGCGCTATCACCTGGATCAGCCCTTTGCGCACGGCCACTTCACCGCGGGCATTGGCCGCGGCCATGTCTGGCGTCTCGCCGGCGGTGGTCCCAGCCGCTTCTGGTTCAACGGGTTTTACTGGGATGTGGCAGCCGCCGACATTGCGTTCTGCGACGGCTGGCTATGGGACTCCGATGATATCGTGATCTACGATGACCCCGATCATTCCGGCTGGTATCTCGCTTACAACGTGCGTCTCGGCACTTACGTGCACGTCGAATACCTGGGAATGTGAGTAACTCAAAATCATTCGGATAAACAAACGGGATGGTCTAACGGGCTGTCCCGTTTGTTTATGTTTGCACACCGTCTACAAACGACTGACCTGCCCGGCGACTTCTCGTCGTGAAAATAAACAAGTGTCCGAATGTAAGTGGTTTGCGCCCGCGGGTTGTGTTTTATCCATGTCGGGGCAGGTGAACACGCGAGCGCTTTTGAGATTTCGCCCTGCTCCAACTTACTGGCAAATTTTGCAATGGTGAATTTCTAAGTTATCCTTGACCTATGGCTATTGACCCTATTCTCGCTCAAATTGATGCGGAGATCGCTCGCCTCACGCAAGCTCGTTCACTGCTCGCCAACCTTGGTACAGTCTCCATCGCCGTGACAGGACCCAAGGCAGCCACCGCTCCCACCAAGGCAAAGAGAAGGAAGAAGAGAGTGTTGAGCCCAGAAGCGCGCAAGCGGATTGCTGATGCGCAGCGCAAACGCTGGGCTGCTCAAAAGGCCAAGACCACAACGAAGAGTAAATAGGAGAAGTGAGAAGAACTAATTAGGTGTGTCTCTCCTCGCCGCAGTAAGTTTACTTCCACATTAGGAGTGTGAAGCCTGGTTGAAAGTCCGCGGCTATCCAGCGGGATTTGGCTGTCTGGAAGATGCCGCCCCAACCAGCTTTGATCTTGATCCATCCGGATCGCAGTTACCTAAACAATCCATCACGCCAAGCGAAGAATCTAGTTAGTCCGTGCTATTCATCGCTCCCGCGATCCATCTTTAACCTATCCCAGTCATCACGAGCATACGCGGTTCAGTCATCTCTTCCATGGCGAACCGGATACCCTCGCGGCCCAGTCCCGATTCCTTCACTCCGCCGTACGGCATCGGGTCAAGACGCCAGTTCGGACTGTCGCCCACAATAAGTCCGCCAACTTCAAGTTCGCGATAGGCTGTGAGAATTCGTCCCGCGTCCCGCGTCATCAACCCTGCCTGCAGACCATACTTCGAGTGGTTCACTTCCGCCAGCGCCTCTTCAAAGTCGTCGTAAGGTTCGATCGCAACCACCGGGCCAAAGATCTCTTCGTCGCGCACCTTCATGCCCGGCTTGGTTCCTGTCAGGATTGCTGGTGTAATCATCGAACCCTGCCGTTCGCCGCCGGCGATCAACTTCGCTCCAGCCTCTACAGCCTCATTCACCCACAACTCCACGCGCTCCGCCTCGCTCTGCCGTATCAGCGGACCCACCTCTGTCGCTTCATCCGACGGATTGCCAGACACCAGCTTGGCTGCTGCCTCAACCACCTTCCAAAGGAATGACTGAAAAATCTTCCGCTCCACAAACACGCGCTGCACGCTGATGCACGACTGGCCCGCAAATGCGAACGCACCATGCGTTGTGCGCACGGCCGCCTCATCCAGATCCGGCCAGTCTCCATGAACAATCAGCGCCGCATTGCCGCCAAGCTCCAGCAGCACCCGCTTGCGCCCGGAGTGAGCCTTCAGCTCCCAGCCGACCTTGGCGGAACCGGTAAAGCTTACTAGCTTCACGCGATCTTCCTTCTCTGCAAGCCACGCGGTGTCCGCATTGTCCAGCGTCAACACTGCCAAGGCTTCCTCGGGCCATCCAGCCTTCAGAATTACCTCGCCCAGGGCCAACGCAGTGAATGGAGTTTGCGGCGCCGGTTTCAAAATCACCGGGCAGCCGGCGGCCAATGCAGGCGCCACCTTGTGCGCAACCAGATTTAACGGAAAATTGAACGCGGTGATCGCCAGCACAGGTCCCACCGGAAATCGCTGCACTAGCCCCCACCGTCCCTCGTTGCCTTCGGTCAGATCGAGTGGAAGGCTCTCGCCACCTAACCGCGCGGACTCCTCGGCGGCGGTCTTGAATGTCACCACGGCGCGATCCACCTCAACCCGCGCTTGCCGCACCGGCTTGCCCGCCTCAGCCACGATCAGTTGCGCGAACCGCTCCTTCTGCTCGAGCAATGCAGCGGCCACGTCTTCAAGAATCTCGCGGCGCTTCCAGCGCGGCAAGGCCCGCGTGCGGCGCAAACTGGCCACGGCATGATTCACAGCCTGCCGCGCGTCGGCTCTAGTGGCCACTGTCACCCGCCCCACCAACCCCTGGTCCCACGGCGACCGCACTTCCATCGATTCCCCGTCGATCCACTCCTTGCCGCACAGCAAAAATCCCGTTTGTGTTCCCGGCCGCATCTTCATGATCTTGGAGCTCCGTTCAGTCTCTTCACTTAATGGTACAGGCGCGGGGCGCGTCAAAGCCCACCTGGAATATCGATGCAAAAGTCTATGTCGCGCTAGTCCCAGGATGAAACAAAGTGAAAAATCCGGTAGTGGGTCAGTTTGCTTTTGCACAAGTTCGCATAAGCATTTCCGACTGTGGGATGATTGTTGCATGACGTTGGGAAAAGGCAAGAGGCCGCAAGACGCAAACCAGTTGGCTAAATGGCTCGTGGATGTTTCTACTTCCGAAGCCTCTGATTCTCCTGCGGATTTGCCAGCGCCTCCGGCTCCCGAAAGCCTTTCGGCCTACATGGCGGCTATGGGGCGCAAAGGCGGTCAGATCGGCGGAAAGCGCCGACTCGTTACTATGACTAAAGAGCAACGACGTAAGGTTGCATCAAAGGCAGCTAAAGCTCGCTGGAAAAAACCGCCTACCTGAAACCCTGTTTTACATCTCAGCTACTCTCAACACCGATCGGGAACATGCTCTTGGCATGGCGGTGTTGCTCGGTGGTATCCTGAGGGTAAATAAGAAAGCCCCTCGTCTGCCAGGACGAAGGGCCGTAATGCAAAATACCAATCTCTAGGCGGATATTACCGCACTGGAGACTCTGTGTCCACACCTATTCAGAATCCGAAGCACCCTCAATCAGAC
>JBARBP010000185.1:0-5727 GCA_049793195.1 Occallatibacter sp.
TGGTGGCCTGCGCCCTCCGCTACGATCAGGCAATCGTCTCGCATGTGGGCGACTCCCGCTGTTACCTCGTTCGCCAGGGAAAGGCCAGGCAGATCACGCAGGACCATACGCTGGTAAATGAGCAGCGGAAGATGGGGTTGATCTCCACCGAAGAGATCGCGGACTCCGACGCGCGACACGTGCTCATTCGCTCACTGGGCCCTGAGATGTTTGTCTCCCCGGATACGACTGCCCTCACGCTGCAGTCAGGCGACGTGCTGGTGTTGTGCACAGACGGACTGCACGACGAAATGCACGAGGAGACAATCGCGGAAATCGTCTCCCAGAAGAAAAGCGTAGATGAAGTCGCCCGTGAGTTGGTAGCCAAAGCCGTAGAGATCGACGGCGGCGACAATACCACCGCGCAGGTCATCCGCATCCGCGCTGTCGAGCAAGTAGGCATGTATCGGGGGCGGCCTTACAGGCTGCCCTCCTGATCAGCTCAAACCCTTATGGAATCCTTGCTACTTCAAGGCCATTTCCCGATAGAGTGGAATAGGACAGGCCGCCCGGAGTATCGCGCACGATGAGCTTTTACGACAGCCTTGAAACAGGATCGCAGGTCGATTCTTACCGGATCGATGCCCCCATCGCCCGCAGCGGCATGGCCTCCATTTATCGCGCCACCGACGTGCGCGATAATCGCACCGTCGCGCTCAAGATTCCGCACCCGGACATGGAAGCCGATCCCATCCTCTCCGACCGCTTTCATCGCGAGGGCGGCATCGGCGAAAGGCTTGACCATCCCAACGTGATGCGCGTTTACGGCGACGAAAAACGCTCGCGCGTGTACATGGTCATGGAGTGGTGCCCCGGCCGTTTACTGCGTCAGATCATGGACGAGGGAAGGCTTCCTCATGACCGCGCCATCCGCATCGCCAAAGGCGTTCTGGAAGCGCTGGACTACATCCACGCTAATGGCGTGGTTCACCGCGACCTGAAGCCCGAAAATATCATGGTCGACGAGCATGACCGAATCAAGTTGATTGACTTCGGCATCGCCAGCGACTCCTCGGCGCGCCGCCTCACCTATGCCAACTTCACCGCGACTCTGGGCACTCCGAATTACATCTCTCCAGAGCAGGTAAAGGGCAAACGCGGAGATGGCCGCTCCGACCTTTATTCGATTGGCGTGATTCTCTACGAGATGCTCACCGGCAAACTTCCCTTCACCGGTCCATCGCCTATTGCGGCCATGAACGACCGCCTGTTGAACCACCCCATACCCCCAACCATCGCGGACCCAACTGTAACCCCGCAGCTCCAGGAAGTTCTCTATCGGGCCCTGGAGCGGGACCCCAAGAATCGCTATCCCAATGCCCATGCTTTTCTGCACGACCTTGAGCATCTCGATCAGGTTGGTGCGGAGGAGCGGGACGAGCTGAAGCACTGGCAGCGGCGCAAGTCCCAACTCTCGCGGAAGATTCTTTATTACGGCGCTTTGGCCCTCGTTCCCGTAGTCATCCTGCTGCTGATGATGCTGATCGCCCATCGCAGGTAACTATCACGCTTTGTGCAGACTGTCTTCCAAATCCTCATAAGATCTTTATGCCCCAAGCTCTAGCATCCTTGTGAATGCCTCTCGCGTTCCCACCCCAAAAGGAGACCTATGACTAAGTACAAACTCGAGTACATTTGGTTGGACGGCAGAAAGCCAATTCCTGAACTCCGCGGCAAGACTCAACTTAAGTCATTTGAGAAGCCGCCTACACTTGCCGATCTGCCTCTTTGGGGTTTTGACGGCAGCTCCACCATGCAGGCCGAGGGCAGCAAGTCAGACTGCATTCTGAAGCCTGTGGCTCTTTATCCCGACGCTGCCCGCAAGGACGGCTACCTCGTTTTGTGCGAAGTCATGCATCCGGATGGCACCCCCCACTCCACCAACGCCCGCGCCACCATCGAGGACGATCCCGACTTCTGGGTTGGTCTCGAACAGGAGTACTTCCTCTACAAGGACGGCCGCCCTCTCGGCTTCCCCAAAGACGGGCACCCCACCACTCCGCAGGGCCCCTACTACTGCGGTGTCGGCTACAAATACATGGGCAGCGTTGCGCGTCAGATTGTGGATGAGCACCTCGAACTTTGTCTTGCCGCAGGCATCAACCACGAAGGCATCAACGCCGAAGTCGCGAAAGGACAGTGGGAATTCCAGATCTTCGCCAAGGGCTCAAAGAAGGCCGCCGACGATACCTGGATGGCGCGCTATCTGATGATGCGCCTCTGCGAAAAATACGAAGTCGATCTGGTCTTGTATTGCAAGCCCATCAAGGGCGACTGGAACGGGTCGGGCATGCACACCAACTTCTCCAACAAGCACCTCCGCGAAGTGGGGGGCAAGGAATATCTTGAATCGCTCATGAAAGCCTTCGAGAACAACATCGCTGCTCACATCGAAGTCTACGGACCCGACAATCACCTGCGCCTCACCGGTCTTCACGAAACCCAGGCAATTGACAAGTTCAGTTACGGCCTCTCCGATCGCGGCGCCTCCGTTCGCCTGCCTGTGAAATTCATCAAGAATGGCTACAAGGGCTATCTGGAAGATCGCCGTCCGAACTCCGAAGGCGATCCCTACCAGATCGTTTCGCGCATCCTCAAGACGATCAACACCGTCCCCGTGGGCGAATTGGTGTCCTGATCAGTCGCCACACAGAAAATCCCGGCCGACGAAAAGAGCGGCCGGGATTCTTGTTTTCCTACGCCGGCTCAATCTCCTCGACCAACGCCTCTGAAACCGCGACGCACGCCGCCCGATCCAAATCGAGATGCGTCACCAGGCGAATCACATCCTTGCCGACCGCGCTCACCAGGACGTTGCGCGCCTTCAGCCGCGACACGACCTCTGCCACGCTGCGCTTGCCCGTCAACCGGAAGACGACAATGTTGGTTTCGACCGCATCGAGATCGATCGAGACACCATCCAGCCCCGCCAGCGTCTCGGCCAGCAACCGTGCATTCGCATGATCCTCGTGCAGCCGCCCCGGCCCATGTTCAAGCGCAATCAGCCCAGCCGCCGCCAGAATGCCGGCTTGCCTCATGCCACCGCCCAGCGCCTTGCGATAGAGCCGCGCCCTGTCAATCAACTCCGCCGAACCCACAAGCATCGACCCCACCGGCGCGCCCAGTCCCTTCGACAAACAAAACATCACCGTATCGAAGCCACGCGTCAGCGCCTTCACCTCTACGCCCAGCGTCACCGCCGCATTAAAGATGCGCGCCCCGTCAAGGTGCGTGGGCAGTTTGCGCTCTTTGGCTCCTGCCCAAATGTCTTCCAGCACCGGAACCGGCGTGCAGCCTCCACCGGCAAGGTTAGCGGTGTTTTCAATCTCAATAAGCCCGGTGGCCGCACGAAACGCTCCACGCGCGTAGATGGCCGGTTCAATATGTCCCCATGTTAAGATGCCGCGCTCAGCGGGAACAGCGCGCACCAGGCACCCAGAGAAGACGGCCGTGGTGGCCATCTCCCAATCCAGAATGTGTGCCCGCGATTCGGCAATAACCTCTTGTCCGGGCTGCGTCAGCGTGCGAATCGCAATCTGGTTCCCCATCGTGCCCGTGGGCACAAACAGCGCTGCCTCGCGGCCAAACGTCTCCGCGGCACGCTTCTCTAAAAAGTTGACAGTAGGGTCCTCGCCATAAACGTCGTCGCCAACCTCCGCCGCCGCCATCGCCCTCCGCATCTCAAGCGAAGGCCGCGTCACCGTATCCGACCGCAAATCGATAACTGCTGACATTCTTCTTCCGTTCTCTATTTCTGGAGGTTGGGTTTTCCTTTGTCCTGTCCCTGATTCTTTTGTTGCATACTACGCATATCATTTATCTCTTTCCGGAGTGCATCATAGCGCAGGATTGCCTTCGCAACGGAAACGAAGCTTTCCGCATTGCGGTCACCGAAGTAGCTGTTGTTGTCGTATATCGGTCCGCATAAAACTTCTGCCATATGTGTTGTTGCATATGATCGCAACAAGGTCCCGTCCTGCAAGAGCACCTCATTCTCCGTGTTCTCTTGGGCCTGACAGCGGACCACGCCGATCAGCCACAGGAGAGATAGATTGTCGTATTGAAGATACAAATCGGCCTCGCGGAACTGGCCAAGTCGAGCATAGACCTCTTCAATTCTTCCAAAGAGCAAAAGGTTTGGGAATTCAAGGGTGGTTTGCTTGGAAGCCGCTAAGAAGAGTCCGAGCGCCTTCTTGCGATCACCGCTCTTTATCGCTGCATTTCCATCGCATACGAGCGCGTTATACTTGTCGGCCCCTTTCACGATTTCTGGCGCGTTACACTGCGCAGAGGCCGATCCGTACTGCAATGATTCCGCGAGAAGCACGACACCTAACAAAAAGCGAGATAGATTCATACGCCCCCGAACTGGCTGTGAGCGATCTTAGAATTCATCGTCTCTATGGAATATCCTTCATCGGCAGTTCCATCACCGGTGTCCGCTTCCCATCCTTCACTGCATACGCCCATAGCCCGTGGAAGTTCTGCCGTATCCCCGGCTGCGCCTTGAGAAACGCGCTGAAGACCGCAATCGCCTCGGTCCGCTGTGCGGCTGGATCGGTAACCCCGGCCGACTCGTAGGCGAGCGCCAGGTCAGCGGAGTGCAGCGACGGATCGAGCAACACCGCGTCAATCTTCCATGTGCGATCGCCGGCAGCAAGCGAATAGGGAAAAGCCGACTGCGGCGAGTTCTGAATCTGGCTTTGTTCCTGCTGCAGCTTTTCGAGGTTGGGCGAGGAGACAAAGTCCAGCGGCAACAGCAAGTACCGTGCCGCATCGTAGGAGTACCACGCGCTCCATGGATCGACGGTGGCGAGCCCGCGCGCGCGCGACCAATACCAGACGCCGTCATGCCCATCGAAGATCCCTTGATGCACCGACAATCCGGCCAGCCGCCACGCAGTGCCGTCCCACGCCAGGATGATCCCTAACTGCCCTGCTGACGGCGCACCCAGGGCATCGGCCAGCACCACTGCATAGCGTCCCGGCGGCAGCGCGTGCATGGTGATCGTTACGGTCAGCGTGCCGCTTGCATTCGAGCAAAAAAACTGGGTATCGGCTACTGCGGTCTGGCTGGACGCATCCAGCAGGTACAGGTTACGCAGTTGAATCTGCCCGCCTTTGACTACCGGCGCGGCCTGCTCCACGGCAGCCTGAATTCCACTCCACTCCGCCGACTCCGCGGGCAGCAATGCTGCTTGAAGACTGGTTTCGTCCTGCGCAACTACAGCCCCTGCCAACCTGCCGCCAACCGCGCTCAGCACACTCCGGTCCGCGGGCGAAAGCTCGGCCTGCGGCGTACAGGTGGCTGCCTGGCCGGCTGCCGGCACAAGCACAATCGCGACAGCACAGAGCTCCAAAAAGAGGCGCATCTTCGCAGACATCCTCGGTGATCCTCTCTGCCCGGCAAGACCTCATTTCGAGCGTCCGCGGGCCACTGTTAGTCTAGTACAGTGGAGCGGTAAGGGTTTTCTTGAGCTTCAGCTTGCAGCGCCGATACACTTCTTCGACTCTTGTAGCAAATAGGGCATGCAAGCAAATGGGGCCGCCTGTGCAGAGATCCACGAACACCGCATTGCGGGGGAAGCTGATTTCAATGCGCGCTGCCATCCGGACAACACCCTTGTTCACCGAACAACCGAAGACGAGGAAGGCGCCTCAACTCCGCCTTCGGATCTTGATCGTGGC
>JBARBP010000186.1:0-34238 GCA_049793195.1 Occallatibacter sp.
GCGCGCGACGTCCTGGCTCAACTTCTGGACGGAACCGGCTACAACGTGCTGATGATTGGTGACCTGGGCGAAGGCACGCCGCGTCAAATCCTGTTGAGTTCCCAACCCACAGGAGACGCCCCACCCGCGGCCAACAACCAGACCGCAACCAATGACGAGAATTCCGATGCAGACGCACAGCCGGAACCCCAGCCTCCGCCGCCAGCCATCCGCAACGGGTTCACCCCAGGCGCGCCCCCTCGCACGCCCCAGCAGATTATGCAGGAGATGCAACAGCGCCAACAGCAGCAGCAACAGCAAAACGGCCCGCAGTGACCCAGCGGAAAGCAGCGATTGGTTGTTGGCTAGGGATTGTTCCCGGGAGCCAATCGGCATTGAGTAGGAATAGGAATAGGAATCGCGACAGGCGGACTTCAGAATTCAACGTCCGATTGACAGCGACCGCCAGCAAACTGACCACTGTTCACTGACCGCAGCTTTCTTTAACGTTCGTTGACAACGGCCTGCTGAGTTTTAACGGGTACCGGTCGCCGTTGCGGTCGGAGCAGCGCGAAACCCGCTCGAAGAATCCCATAAGCTGCAAGAATGCCAAATGCCATGGAGCCGACTGCCGCACAAATCAACATGACTAAGTTCAATAAATCCGTCATCGATCCTGCCTTCATTGATTGTGCCAAGGCTTGAAATGGGCACGCTTTAATGCCCAAAAGTCGTACAGAAACACCCTCGAAGGGTTGTTGTGATTCTCTCAGAAAACTCGGCTGCGTTGACCCTTAAATCTATTGACCAATAGAATACTCCCAGGGCCCGAATCCAGCGAGTTACTTGGGTCACGTCTCAACCACGTCCACCGTCTCTTTTCCCACACCATGGCCATCACTCACATTTCGGTGCGCGGCGCGCGTCAGCATAACTTGCGCGACATCAATGTGCGCATTCCGCGCAATACGCTCACCGTGGTCACTGGTCTGTCCGGTTCGGGAAAGAGCTCCCTTGCCTTCGACACCATCTATGCCGAGGGTCAGCGCCGCTATGTGGAGACGCTTTCGGCCTACGCCCGTCAGTTTCTCGACCAGATTGAGCGCCCCGACGTGGATTCAATCGAGGGACTGAGCCCCGCCATCTCCATCGAGCAGAAGACCACCAGCCGCAGCCCCCGTTCCACTGTTGGCACCATCACCGAGATCTACGACTACCTTCGCCTTCTCTATGCTTCCGTGGGAACGCCGCACTGCCCCAATTGCGGACGACCCATTGCCCGCCAAACCGCCGAGCAGATTGTCCAGCGCATCTTCGAATTGGGCCAGGGCGAGCGCGTCACCGTGATGGCGCCCATAGTACGAGGTCGAAAGGGTGAGTTTAAGGATTTGCTCGATCAGCTTGACCAGCAAGGATTTCGCGCACGCGTTGATGGCGAGCTGCGCGACCTTTCCGAGCCCGTCGTGCTCGACCGCCGCAAGAATCACACCATCGAAGCAATCGTCGACCGCATCCTCCTCAACCCGTCCGCAGCCGACGCTGGGTCGCAGTCTCCCGGCAAACCTTCAATGGAAAAGCGCCTCGACCAGGCCGTAATTAAGGCGCTGCAACTGGCCAACGGATTGGTGCTGGTTGCTGTCGCCGTCGGTAAGGATCAGCCGGAACAGCTGTTCTCGTCCTCCATGGCCTGTCCGGATTGTGGCCTGGACGTGCCCAAACTCGAGCCCCGCAGCTTCAGCTTCAACTCCGCCTTTGGCGCCTGCCCGGAGTGTCACGGACTCGGCTCGCTCTACGATCTCGATCCGGCCAAGGTCATTACCGACTGGTCCAAGCCCCTGCTCGATGGTGGCCTCGGACCCGGCTCTTCATCTCAATATCTTCTAAAGCTAATCCATCTTGCAGCAGATCGTTACAAGATAGACTTAAAGCTTCCCTTTGAAGATCTTCCGGTGAAACACCAGCACCTGCTGGTCTATGGACCACCCAAAGGTGAGGGACCGCGCACCGGGTTCCACGGCGTTCTTTCCTACCTCCGCGACAGCATCGACGAGGCCCGCAGCGAGGGCTACCGCGAGTACATGATGAACTTCATGTCCGCCACGCCCTGCCCGGTTTGTCGTAGCAAGCGCCTGCGCCCCGAGTCGCTGGCCGTAAAAATCGGCGGCCTCTCTATCGCTGATTTCACCTCCCTGCCGCTCAATCGCGCCCTTTCCGCCGCAATCAACCTCAACTTCACCGCGCGCGAGGCCCTGGTAGCTGAACGCATCCGCCGCGAAGTCGTCGAGCGGCTTGAATTCCTCTGCGCCGTCGGCCTCAACTACCTGTCTCTGGACCGCAATGCCGCAACGCTCTCCGGCGGCGAAGGCCAGCGCATCCGCCTTGCCACCCAGATCGGTTCCCGCCTCCGCGGCGTCCTCTACGTGCTCGACGAGCCTTCCATCGGCCTGCACCAGCGCGACAACAACCGCCTTATCCAGGCCCTCGAAAGGCTGCGCGACCTCGGCAATACAGTTCTTGTAGTCGAGCACGACGAAGAGACAATCCGTCACGCCGACTATGTGCTCGATCTGGGCCCCGGCGCAGGTCGTCTGGGTGGCAACGTGGTGGCTGAGGGCACTCCGGCCCAGATCATGGCCACCCCAGAGTCTCTTACGGGCCGATATCTCTCAGGCGTCGCCACCATGCTCCATCGCGCCAGGCCCCGACCGCTTACCGGCAAGTGGCTGGTTGTTTCCGGAGCACGCGAACACAACCTGCAGGATCTGACTATCCGCATTCCCATCGGCGTCATGACCGTAGTCACCGGCGTCAGCGGCAGCGGTAAAAGCACTCTCATCAACGACATCCTCTACCGCTCGCTCGCCAAGACCATCTATGGCTCCCGCGAGGAACCGGGCGCGCACGACACTGTGAAAGGCGCCGAACAGATCGACAAGGTCGTCCGCATCGACCAATCGCCCATCGGCCGCACCCCGCGCTCCAACCCCGCCACCTACACCCAGGTCTTCTCCCCCATTCGCGACCTGTTTGCCATGCTGCCGGAGTCGCGCGAGCGCGGCTACAAGGCCGGACGCTTCAGCTTCAATGTCTCTGGAGGACGCTGCGAGGCCTGCCAGGGCGACGGCCAGCGGCGCATCGAAATGAACTTTATGCCCGATGTTTACGTCCAGTGCGAAGTGTGCAACGGCCGCCGCTACAACCAGGAGACACTCGCCGTGAAATTCCACGGCCACTCCATCGCCGACATCCTTGATCTCACCATCGAAGACGCGCTACCAGTACTCACGGACGTGCCCCAGGTGCGCCAGAAGCTGCAAACCCTGGTTGATGTGGGTTTGGGCTACGTTCATCTGGGCCAAAGCGCCACCACACTCTCCGGCGGCGAAGCACAACGCATGAAGCTGGCCCGCGAACTCTCCAAGCGGCAGACTGGCCGCACGCTCTATTTGCTTGATGAACCAACCACCGGCCTCCACTTCGATGACGTGCGCAAGCTCCTGGAAGTCCTGCACCGCCTCGCCGACCTGGGCAACTCGGTCATTATCATCGAGCACAATCTGGACGTGATCCGCAACGCCGACTGGGTCCTCGACCTCGGCCCCGAAGGCGGCGAAGACGGTGGCCGCATCGTAGTCGAAGGGCGTCCCGCGAAGATCGCTGCCACCCCCGGCTCCTATACCGGTCAATTCCTCATGCGGTATTACACCTCCAGCAACGGCCGCCTGGTGAAGCTTGAGCCTGAAGAAGATGTACTATCGGTAGCAACAGAAAGTGATTCCGATCAAAGCGTGCCGTCGTTGCAATCGGCAGGATCGGACTCACCAGCCGCAACGCGCCCGAAGTCAAAACGCTCGACTGCAGAGAAATCCTCCAAAGGAGCCGCACCCTGGAAGAAGAAGACCGGACGACCATAAACGGCCAGCCCGATCACGGGCTCGATCCTGAGCCCGCCAATGATTCGCGGACTCCGGAGGGCTTCGGGAAAAGTGCAGATGCGCAGGCCTCCAGCCCTGCACTGGCGCAGCCGTGGAGCCCGGACGCATCTTCAGTCTTGGTGCCTCTTGCCGTCGTTGAAGACCCCTCCCCGTCTCAGGAAAATGCGGAGAAACCAGACGAGATTCAAGCCGTTACACAACAGGCTACGGAACCTGACCGGTCGCTCTTCCAGTCTTTCTCGCAGCCGGAGATTCGGCCGCCGTCACGCACTCCTCATCTGGGACATGTCGCCATTCTGGCGGTGTTTGGCGTCTCTGGGCTGTTGTGTGCAAGCCTTCTCATCCGCTCCGCGCTCCATTTTCATCTCTACGGAGTGACCGATCTTCAGAGTGCCGTCACTGACATTCATTACACCTTGGGTAGCGAGGTCATTTTCTACCTGCTCATGTTTGGCGCCAGTCTGCTTTTCTTCCCGCTCATCTGGCACAAAAGCCTGTTCGCCGGCATGCAGTGGAATGGCGCGGTTGCATTCGAGCTGCGCCGAAAGCTCTTCGTCATTGCCGCCATCTGCTGTGGATTTGCCCTCGTCAACGGATTCCTGCTTCCCGGACCAACCGACGCGCCCATTGACAAAATCTTCCGCACTCCCGGAGCGGCGTGGTTTCTCTTTGTCTTCGGCGTCACGTTTGCGCCCTTTTTCGAGGAGATGGTCTTCCGCGGCTTTCTGCTTCCGGCTATTTGCACAGCCTGTGACTGGATACACGAAAAAATCACCGGCGCCACGCCGCGCCCGCTCGACCTCAAAGGGCAACCCTATTGGTCGCTGAGCGCCATGGTGATTGCTTCCATTCTTGTCAGCCTTCCCTTCGCCGCCATGCACGGCGCACAGACTGGCTATTCCTGGGGTCCGTTCGTTCTCCTCGTCGGGGTGAGCCTGGTCTTGTGCTGGGCACGGCTCAGCACTCGCTCCCTGGCCGCCAGCGTCTTTGTTCACGCCTCTTACAACTTCCTTCTCTTTTCCCTCATGATGCTAGGCACCGGCGGCTTCCGGCACCTCGACAGAATGTGAAAGCGAGGTCGCCCGTCGCAGAAGATTGCATTGTTCTCAGTGATCACTGACCCCTGACAACTGATCACTGACCACTTTTCCCTTACAATCGATTCTGATGACCACGCCAACCTACGCCGAACAATTGCTCTCTCTACTCGCGCGCACCAGCTTCCGCCTTGGGCAGTTCAAGCTCTCCTCCGGTGGCACCAGCGACTACTACATCGACTGCCGCACCACTACGCTGCACGCTGAAGGCGGACGCCTCACCGGCCACGCGATTCTTGAACTGCTTGAGGAGAACAACGTAGATGCCGAGGCCTTAGGCGGACTCACCATGGGAGCCGACCCCATCGTCTCCAACGTGGCAACGGCGAGCGCCTGGCGCGCGCTCTCCAGCCCCGGCGCTCCCCTGCTACACGGCTTTCTTGTCCGCAAGGCCGAAAAGGCCCACGGCACCGGCCGCCGCATTGAAGGGTTCTTCCGCGAAGGCGCGCGCGTTGTGATTGTGGATGATGTCTGCACCACCGGTGCTTCCACCATCAACGCCATCGATACTGCGCGCGAGGCCGGCATGACTGTCGCGGCCGTCGTCTGCATTGTTGAGCGGGAGGAAGCCAAGGGGCGTCCGGCCGTCGAAGCCGCCGCTGCCGGCGCTCCCTTTCTGCGCCTCTTCACCGCAAACGACGTGCGTGCTGAACACATTCGCCTGCATGCTGAAGAAGTGAAGTAAGTTCAGCCGGCCAAGCTCCTGAAGCAGGAAAGGCTGGTCCGTTTTGCGAACCAGCCCTTCCGACCCGCTGATGAGTGTATGCGGGTAAGACATCTTGCCACCGTCTTTCTTTACTGTCCGGAACCGTTGTTTGAAGCCGTCTGCTGCGTCGTCTGATCGTTCATGTTGCTCAGCAGTTGCACTTCCACGCGGCGATTCTTTTGGCGCCCTTCCTTGGTGTCGTTCGAGGCCACTTCCTGATCCTTGCCGATGCCGATCAGGTAGAACCTGTGCGGCTGGATTCCGTACTTCGCGGCCAGATATTGCACCACCGCATCCGCGCGGCGCTGGCTCAGGTCGTAGTTGTAATCGGCCGGCCCGGTTGAATCCGTTCCGCCGGTCACTTCAAGAATGTAGCTCTTGGCATTGCCAAGCGACGCGGCAAAGGTGTCCAACTGTGCCTTGTCGTCGTCGGTCAGCTTGGACTTGTCAAAGCCGAAGGTCACCGAAACATCGGCCACCTGCTTGTACTGGTCCAGGCCCTTTACCACGCTGTCCAATGTGTCGGCACGATGCACGGCTTCATTGGCAGCCGTTTCTGCATCGCCTGCAGCCTTGCTCGCGCCCTGGGCGTTCTGGGTGGCGGTGTCCGCGGCGCCTTGCGCACGGGTTATGCCCGCCTGCGCCCGGCTATCAACGTCGCGAAGCTGTTGGTTGTTCGCTGAGGTCTTCTGATCCAATTGGTCGGTGTGCTCAACCAATGGCTGAGTTTGCGTACGAACATAATTCTTTGTGGCGCATCCGCTCACGCCTGCCACTGCCAAAGCCGCTGCCATCCAAACATATCCAAAACGATGCATAGTCATTGTCCTGTCCCTTTCCCTGCCCAACTTCAAGACTTCACGAAATCGGGCTGAGACGGTTTCGTCCGCTCGCCGGTGATAGTGCATCCCGGATGCCATTCGAGGTTACTTACGCAACTCATTGCATCCATGCCTCTTGCTGGCCCTTTAACCATGTCCGTTGTGGAAATTCAAGCATGTATCTTTTACACGGTCCGGTAAGGAATACGCACAACTCGCGGATTTCATTGTTCATCCGGTCCTGATCCGCCGATGGGCCGCTCGATCCCGCACAAGGCTGCGCCAGTCCCGCTATTCTAGAAACTGGCCTCTCTTTCGACGGACCTCGCAATGGACCTCTACGAGAAAATCCGCGCCCTTCCCACGCAGCCCGGTGTGTACCTCTACAAAAACGCCGATGGAGAGGTGATCTACGTGGGCAAGGCCAAGAACCTGCGCTCGCGGGTCCGTTCCTATCTGCTGGAGGCCGCGCAAGCCAACGCCAAGACTGGCTCCCTGATGCGCGAGGCCGTCGACCTCGACTACATCCTGGTGGCCAACGAGCACGAGGCTCTCGCTCTTGAAAACAACCTCATCAAGCAGCGCAAGCCGCGCTTCAACATCCTGCTCCGCGACGACAAAACTTACCCTTACGTCAAGCTCACTTTAGCCGACCGCTTCCCCAAGGTCTTCGTCACCCGCCGTCTGCGCAAGGACGGTGCTGCCTACTACGGCCCGTATTTTCCCGGCAATCTGGCTTACCGCGTTGTCGAGCTCATTCATCGCAGCTTTCTCATCCCCAGTTGCAAGGTCGATCTCTCGCGTTATCATCCGCGTGCCTGCCTGCAGTACTACATTCACCGCTGCCTCGGCCCGTGCGTAGAGGGATTCACCACGCCGGAAATCTACGCGGATGCGGTCCGCGACGCGCAACTGTTCCTTGAGGGACGCCACGCCGAACTCGAACGCACGCTCACCGCGCGCATGATAGCCGCTGCGGAGGCCGAACAGTTTGAAGCCGCCGCCCGCCTGCGCGACCAGCTCTCCACCGTGCATCAGCTCCAGGAAAAGCAGCGCATCGCCACCGCCGAGCAGAGCGACGATGCCGACGTCTTCGGCTATCACTTTGAAGATGGCAGTCTGGCCGTAAATCTCTTTCACATGCGCGGCGGCAAAATAGTAGACCGCCGCGAGTTCTTCTGGGAAGACCTGCCCGACCTGCTTGAAGCAACGACATCCGAGGGTCCAGAGGCAGACTCAGGAAACGTGAAGGGTACGGGCTTTAGCCCGTACATTAACTCACCAAAGAGAGCCGGGGCTTTAGCCCCCGAGGGAATTCAAATCCGAGAACAGCACGAAGTCCCCTTCCACGCGGGACAGGTCTTCTCAGCCCTGCTCAAGCAGCTCTACATCGATCAGCAATACGTCCCGCGCTCGGTGCTTGTTCCGGTTGACTTCGACGACCGCGAATCCCTCGCCGCCCTGCTCACCGAGCGTACCGGTCATCGCATCGAGATCGCCGCTCCGCAGCGCGGCGAAAAGCGTTCTCTCGTCGACCTGGCCAGTCAGAACGCCAAGCAATCCTACACGCAGCGTTTCCGCGTGCTCGAACCCTCCCGCAAGGCCATTCAGGAAGCCCTCGCCGACGCGCTCATGCTGCCTGAACTTCCCCGCCGCATCGAGTGCTTCGACATCTCCCACATTCAGGGCGCTGAAACCGTGGCCTCGCTCGTGGTCTGGGAAGACGGCAAGATGAACAAGTCCGCCTATCGCAAGTTCATGGTGATGACGGTCCTCGGCGTGGACGATTTCGCGTCCATGCGTGAGGTCGTCGAGCGCCGCTACAAGCGCATCCTCGAAAACATGAACCCAGCAAAAGACGAGACCCCTGTTTTGAAAGGGCACGACTTCAGTCGTACCGCAAGGGTCCCAAATCTGAATGAGGCTTTAGCCACTGAGGGAAAGACCTCCCGTAGCAAAGAACCCAGCACCATGCCCTCGCTCATCCTCATCGATGGCGGTCTCGGCCAGCTCCACGCAGCCGCCGAAGCTCTGGAATCCCTCGGCTTTACCTCGCAGCCATTGGCTTCCATCGCCAAGAAGGAAGAAGTCATCTACGTCCACGGCAACGAAGACGAGCCAATTGTCCTCGACCGCCGCTCGCCGGTGTTGCATCTCATCCAGCTCATCCGCGATGAGGGTCACCGTTTCGCCATCGGCTATCACCGTCAGCGCCGCTCCATCCGCGACCGCGCCTCCGAACTCCTTGACATCCCCGGCGTAGGCCCCCAAACCCGCCAGCGTCTGCTCACCCATTTCGGCAGCCTCCGCGACGTGCAACAAGCAACCGCAGAATCGCTAGCCGCCGTAGTCTCCCGCAAAACCGCCGAAACCATCTGGCGGCACTTCCACCAGGCGTGACAAGTCCAAAGATTACAAGGTAATTTTCTGCAACGATCAGTGACCCACAGATTCTGTCTGATTCGTCATTGACTCCATCCGTGCCCGGACGCACTCCGACACGCGCAGCAACATATCTTTTGGGTGCACCGGCTTGTTCAGCAAAAGAAAATTATGCCCCGCGCGTGTCGCCGGTTCCAACATGGCCGAGGTAGCTGCGTTCCCTGAGAACAAAATAACCTTGCAATCCGGATAGATCCGTCTCACGGTGATGGCCAGGTCGATTCCATTCATTCCGGGAAGCACCACGTCGGTAATCAAGACATCGGGCGGCTTCATCAGTGCGATATCAAGCGCGCTGGCCGCGTCATAGGCAGTGATCGCGTTGTGTCCACTCCGAGTCAAGATTTCCGTGAGACTGTCGGCGATCGTACATTCGTCGTCGACCACCAGAACCACGGGACGATAGGGCTTGCCTCCACTAATAACCAAACCTGTCATCGGAACTTCAGAGATAGGGACTGTAGTAACAATCGGGCTCTTGCGCATTTGAAACCTCCACTTATTTGTTGATTCGCGCCTAAGCGGCGAAACAGCCGTTGATGGTCTGTCTCTTCATACGCGCATCCGGACAATCGATCCTGGACTATGACTGAAGAAACATTGTCGAACGCAAGACAGCAGTTGGGCAGACTCCACTTTTCCTGGGAATCTCGGAGAAGAAAGATCCCTTCTTACCCACCTCGGCGCGGTCCAGAACTTTGAGAAATTCTCCGTTTCCGGCCGCCGGCGAACCGTGTTCTTGCAAACTAGCAGAGGCCCGTCGCTACGTGGAAACTCTTTCTCATTCGCCGAAAATCTTTTAAACGTGGCATTTGTAGAGCAATTCAGCGCTAGTGCGATGATTTATTCATCGAATTGCGCTCGCCCCTCCTCGTTTTCGGCTTGAAATCTCCCGTCAGAATGAGTACTATTTTGCTCATCTGATAGTTTTATGTCAGTTTAGGCATACGTTAGTGCGACGTGAACGTCAAAATAATTGACAGGAGGACCCTTAAAATGGCGGACTTCCCCGGCGCCGAAGCTGAACCGATGAACTTTGAATCGATCCTTCAACTCGATGTTCCCAAGGGCCGCGACGGAAAACACAAGCGCATTGTCACCAAACTGCTCAGCGACATCGAGCACCTCTCCCCTGGCAGCGCTCTGAAGATTCCCTTGTCCGCTCTCCCGGACAGCAAAGAGAACATCCGATCTGCCCTGAACCGCGCCACTCACCAAAAAGGCATTGATGTGGCAACCTCCAGCGACGCCGATTTTCTTTACGTCTGGAAGGCCGAATAGCAATTCTGAGCTTTATCTCGAAACGCCCAGCATTGGCATACGAGAATGGATTCATGACAACCGCGCGCACAGAAGTCCATTCAGGAGTGCGTTAGGGGTTTTGAATAGGAAGATGGCTTTGGGCCGCACGCTTTTTAAAGACGCGTGCGCAGGCCAGCAAGGCCTGAGACATCGGCATGACCCAATTCGCTGGTCTGGTTGGAGCCAACGCGGGAGTCCCTCTACAAAGTCCTCTAGCCCAGCACCGATCCCGGACTCTTCAGATTCCTCAGCGAATTGAGAACCCTCGGCTTCAAGCTTACCCCTCGCGCTCCGTGACGTAATTCACAGAACTCTTTCCGGCAGTACCCCGTAAAATCTCCTTGATCACCGCCAAGGAGTTCAAGCCCGTGCACGAAGCAGACACTTCTCTTCCCGACCGAATGCCGCTGCGCACCGCCCTCATTCTCGCCGCGCTGTTTGCCGCGCTGACCTTCCTCATCCATCTCCTCACTACGCTCAGGGGTCTTCAGCTCGGCTATGGTTTTTTCCGCGACGAGCTTTACTACCTGGTGTGCGGCCGTCACCTGGCCTGGGGCTATGTGGATCAGCCTCCGCTGGTAGCCTTGCAAGCCCGTCTCGCCGAGACGCTCTTCGGCCTTTCACCCACCGGCATTCGCATCCTGAGCTTTGCCGCCGGGGGTTTGACGGTCGGCCTCACCGGCCTGCTCACCTGGCAACTTGGCGGCCGCCGCGCAGCCCAGGTGTTGGCCATGACCGCCGTTCTGGCTGCACCGGTCTTCCTTGCCACCGCGGATTTCCTCTCCATGAACTCTTTCGAGCCCTGCTTCTGGATGGGCTCGATGCTGGTGCTGCTGCGGATTGCCGACGGCAGCGCCGGTCCGCGCGCATGGCTGATCTTCGGATTGCTGGCGGGCCTGGGGATTGAGAATAAGCACTCCACGGCCTTTTTCCTGGCGGCGTTGCTGATCGGACTGCTGCTGAGCCCGCAGCGCCGCCTATTGTGGTCGAAGGGCTGCGCGGCCGGTGTGGCGCTGCTGATTCTGCTGGCGCTGCCCAATTTCATCTGGCAATGGGTCCATCACTTCCCCACCTATGAATTGCTGAATAACATTGCCCACTCCGACAAGAACATCAAGCTGTCGCCGCTCGCTTTTCTCGGGGCCCAGATCAACATACTGCTTGTCTTCTCCGCTCCGCTGTGGATCGCCGGCCTGGCGTGGCTCGCCTTTGCGCGCAAGACACGACCCTGGCGCTTTGTAGCTCTCACGTACCTAGTGTTTCTGGTTATGATGATGGCCCTTCATGCCAAGCACTACTACGTCGCCCCCCTGTACCCAGTGCTATTTGCCGGCGGATCGGTGGCGCTTGGCATGTTCACTCGCCGCGCCTGGCCGTCTGTGGCCTACACCGCAATTCTCGCCACGACGCTTGTGTTCATCGCAGCGCCGCTGGTACTCACGATTCTGCCGCCTGACAAATACAAAGCCTACACGGTGCATTTCCTCGATAAGGACGCCAAGAGCGAAAAGTTCTCGAGCCCCTTGCCGCAACTCCTCTCTGACCGCTTCGGCTGGCCGCAGATGGTGGAGGGGTTCGCTTCGCGCTATTACGCGCTGCCACCCGACGTGCGCGCCCACACCGCAATCTTTTGTCGCAACTACGGCGAAGCCAGCGCCGTGAACATTCTTGGGGACAAGTACGGCCTGCCCACCGCCATCAGCGGCCATCAAAATTACTTTTACTGGGGATGGAACGGCTACACAGGCGAATCCGTGCTAACACTTGGAGAAAAGCGCGAGGACTACACAGACTCATACGCCGAAGTGATCGATCTCGGCCCGTTCGATGCGCCATGGATCATGGACTTCGAGCATCTTCACTACTTCTGGCTGCGCCACCGCAAGCGGCCCTACGCCGCCGACTGGCCGGAATTCAAGTTTTGGTATTGAGTTGTTCATGGACCCTCGGCCCACTGAATGGGATGAAAGGCCGTGGCGAGGCAATCCTCGTTCGCTCCCGGGGGGAGACCCGAGAGTAGCCCAGAGTGGTGCGCAACGGAACCCTGCGAATAAGCGCATATTGATCCGATGAGCTCCGTAGGGGTGGCCGAGTTCCGCAAGAAGATTCTCGATCGAGCAGACGGGAAACAGCCGACTCCAGCTCGGGTCCTGAGTGAGTACGATATCTACATGGAACATGAGCGTCCCGAAGTCCGTCCCGGAGTGCGCATCGACAAATGGCTGTGGGCCGCTCGCTTCTTCAAGACCCGGGCTCTCGCCAGCAAAGCCTGCGACATCGGCCGGATTCTCTCGAATGGCTTACGCGCCAAGCCCGCCCGCGACGTCCACGCCGGCGACATGCTGCAAATTGAAAACGAAGGCGGCCTGTTCCAGATCGCGGTCCTGAAACTCAGCGAAATGCGCGGCCCCGCCGCCGTCGCGCAAACACTCTACCGCGAAACCGAAGCCAGCTGCGAAGCCCGCCTCAAGCTGGCCGAAGAACGCAAGGCCATGCTGCAATTTGCGCCTCTGCCGGAGCACCGGCCTTCCAAGCGCGACCGGCGGCGAATTATTCAGTTTCGAGGCAGAGGATAATTGCAGGCCGGAACGCGCCAGCCTGCAATCGATCGGACTGTTCTTAGGCCAGCAGGCGCTGGACCTTTTCTTCAATTACTTCCTGCGGAACATAGCCAACGATCTGATCGGCCACCTTGCCGCCCTTGAAGAACAAGAGCGCCGGAATGCCGCGAATGCCGTAGCGCGAGGGCGTCGCGCCGTTCTGATCCACATTCACCTTGGCCACCTTCAGCTTGCCCGCATAGGTAGCTGCCACACCATCCACAATGGGCCCAATGGCCTTGCAGGGACCGCACCACACGGCCCAGAAATCTACCATTACCGGCTGCTCACTTTGCAGCACTTCCTTATCGAACGTTGCATCGCTTACTTCCAGAACTCCCAATCCAGCCATGACTCTCCTTGCGGAACCACACTCCTTGAAGTGTACAGGAACCACGCCTCCATAAGATGCGACAGCTCTCTCGAAAGTCGCAGCCCGCGCCTCGGCGGTAATGTTGGATCTCAGAGAGTCGGGAGCGGGAGATCGCAAGCGCTGCGCATAGATTCATTTGCAGATCGTTTTCGAATGCTGAGACCAAATAGAAGCGCCCGGATCCCAGTAAGGACCACGGGCGCTAGAGCAGCCCTCCCCCAGAACTGCCCACGGTGCAAATCTAGGTGTTAACTTGATAAATAGCAAGCAAACTTAGGTAATAGGATGAGTACCTCAAAAACTGGTGACTATCCAAAAAGACACTGGTCAAGCATAAAGGTTACCCACTAATAACGTCCTTTCTTTGATCCATTTGGGTCACCCGCGAACCAAATTCCGACATTTACGCAATGGTTTAGCGCGCGCCATCTGCCACGAAGCGGGAACTCAGGAGTTCCGCCTCACCAGGGCTGCTCAGAGCGCCCCGAATGGCTGCTGAGGCCCGCTCCAGGGCGCCTTCGTCCTCGACGATTACAAGAACGGCCGGCCCTGCTCCGCTCAGCGCCGCGCCCAGAATTCCATGCCCCCCAACAAGAGGCAGCATCAGTGGCAGCAGCGAGCAGATTGGTGCGCGATACGGCTGGTGAATGCGATCGCTCATCGCGGTGCGCAGCAGGTCGGCCCGCCCCTGCGCGAAAGCCAGTCCGAGCATCGAAACCGATTGGATGTTCGCGACCACATCGCTGAGAGGGTAACTGGCCGGCAACACTGCGCGAGCCTTGCTCGTGGGGAGCGGGTCTGCGGGTAGAACCACAATGGCGCGCCAATCGGCAGGTGGCGTCACCTTGGCGACGCGCACTGTTTCCCCATCGCAGGCCGCAGCCACAAAACCGCCCAGCCAGCAGGCTGCCACATTATCCGGATGACCCTCAAGCAAGTAGGCCTCGTAAACAATGCGCTCAGAGCTCCAGGCCAGTTGCCCAAAATGAACAGCCAGCGCAATCGCCGCCAGCCGTCCGGCCGCCGACGATCCGCACCCCATCGCCAACGGAATTCCATTGCGCATTGTGATCGCGAGCGGCACAATCGGGCGATCGTGCGAAACCAGTATCCCCTTGTACGTCTCGAGCACCAGGTTGTCTTCCAGGCGCCCGCACCGCTCTGCATCCCTGCCCGTAGCGGCAATCGAAAACTCGTTTGCGGGTTCGGCGTCCAGCTCAAGATAGAAATCAAGCGCAATGGCGACCGCGTCAAATCCGGGTCCAAGATTCGCTGAGGTGGCCGGCAGGCGCAGCCGCATGCCTCCGGCGGATGTCTTCACTGGCTCGCTCATCCCGCGCTGCCTTTCATCGCAGCCAGGACTGCAGAAATTGTCGCGTCAACCACCTCCGCATTGCGCCTGTGCGCGCCGATCTCCGCTTCCCTGCCCACAGACTCTTCCTTCGTCAGCAGTGTTCCACGATGGAAGTCGATCGTGTAATCGGCATCCTTGAGTGTGTGCCCGGTCAGCACCAGCACCACCGTCTCATTCGAGCGAATCTTGCCTTCAGCGCGCAGCTTCTTCAATCCTGCTAGCGTGACGGCAGAGGCCGGCTCGCATCCCAGCCCCTCAGATCCGATCTCCGCCTTCGCAATCGCAATCTCTGCCTCAGTCACATCCAGGCACCAGCCGCCCGTATCCTGAATCACCCGCACGGCCTTGCGCCACGACGCCGGATTGCCGATCCGAATCGCAGTCGCCCGCGTATGCGCTTCCATCGACTGCAGCACAGCCCCCTGAGTGGTCGCCAGGCTTCGCACCAACGGATTCGCGCCCACCGCCTGAATCACGGAGATCCGCGGCAGTCGCGCCACCAGCCCCAGTTCGTGCAGTTCGCGGAATCCCTTTCCCAGCGCGGAACTATTACCAAGATTGCCGCCGGGCACGATCAGGTGGTCCGGCACATTCCAGTCGAAGGCCTCGGCAATCTCGAATGCCGGCGTTTTTTGCCCTTCGAGCCGGTAGGGGTTAACCGAGTTGAGCAGATAAATCGGCGCTTCTTTCACGATCTGCGTAAGGAGCGTCAGGCAGCCATCAAAGTCAGTCTTTAACTGGCAGGTCACCGCGCCGTAATCCATGGCTTGCGACAGCTTCCCCCACGCAATCTTTCCATCGGGAATCAGCACCAGGCTGCGCACCCCTGCGCGCGCCGCGTAGGCAGCCATCGCCGCGGAAGTGTTCCCCGTCGACGCGCAGGCCACCCACGAGAAGCCGCGCTCCTTTGCCACGCTCATCGCCGCGGTCATACCCGTATCCTTAAACGAGCCGGTTGGATTCATCCCCTGGTGCTTGGCAAAAAGCTGGTCGATGCCCAGCGCTTTAGACGCGCGCGGCAAGTGATAGAGCGGTGTATTGCCCTCGCGCAACGTGACCGCATTGCCAAAACTGTCCAGGATCGGCAGCAGTTCGCGGAACCGCCAAACTCCCGAGTGATCCAACGCCTCAGAAGAGCTTTTTCTCTCGCGCCAAAGCCACTTCAGCGCGCCAGGGTTGGGACGATCCGGCCCGCGCCGCTGGCCCCACCCAGGATATTCCACTTCGAACAGATCACCGCACACGGCACAACGGAAGTCGGGCAACGCCTCAACCCCTGCGATCCGCGCCCCGCATCCAAAACAACGTAACTGGTGCAAATTGTCGCTCATGCTCTCGTCTTTGTCTTCCCCGTCTTGCCTTTGCCTGTATGGTGTTAGCCTACCAGCGTGGGGAGACTTTTGCAGACACCAGGAGGTCATTGAAATTGAGAAGATTCTTCCCGCTTCTGCTTGGAATTACTTTGCTGTCCCACATGCAGGCGCAAACGCCCTTGCGCGTGGCCGCGGCTGCCGACCTGGAACCGGTGTTGCCGCCGATCCTGGAGCAATTTCGCCAGGCAACCGGCATCAACGCAGAGGCCACGTATCAAGCCTCCGCAATGTTGACCACGCAGATCATCAATGGCGCGCCCTTCGACGTATTTCTCTCAGCCGATCTCGGCTATCCCAGGAAGTTGATCGATGCCGGCCTTGCTGACACCGCCGGAAGCGCCGACTCATCCACGCCCATCACCTACGCCAAGGGCACCCTGGTCTTGTGGGCGCGCAAGGATTCTCCGCTTCCGCCCCCTTCCCTCGATCTGCTGCGCAACCCAGCACTCAAGCGATTGGCCATCGCCAATCCCGATCGCGCACCGTACGGCCGTGCTGCCGTCGCCGCGCTTAGCAGTCTCAAACTCGGCGATTCGCTAAAGCCGCGCCTGGCCACCGCTGAAAACATCGCCCAGGCCGCGCAATTTGTTGACTCCGGCAATGCCGACGCAGGTCTGATCTCGCTCACCTCCGCCCTAACCGCGCACATGGCCTCCAGCGGCGCCTATTTCGTCATCCCGCGCGACCTCTACCCGCCGATCGAGCAAGGCGCGGTCATCGTAAGCCACACAACTCAGCGCGCATCCGCCCACAATCTGCTCGACTATCTGCTTTCGCCGCCAATTCAAGCCCAGCTTGCCAAGGCCGGCTTCACACCCGTTCACTAGAAACCAATGGACTGGCAAGCGTTCGCCCTCACTCTTCGACTGGCAACTGTAACCACGGTGATCTTGCTGGCCATCGCCGTCCCACTTGCGGCTCTGCTGGTGCTGGGCCGCAGCCGCTGGCTGGCCGCTCTTGAAGCCCTTGCCGCCCTGCCGCTCGTCCTACCTCCCACCGTGCTCGGTTTTTTCCTGCTCGTCCTCCTCGGCCCGCGCACTGCCATCGGTCGCGGCATCACCGGCCTCCTCGGCCACCCCCTGGCCTTTTCCTTCGATGGCCTGGTCGTCGGCTCAGTCATCTACAGCCTTCCCTTTGCCGTGCAGCCTCTTGTCGCCGGATTTGCAGCGGTCCAGGCTAACCTCGTTGACGCAGCCCGCCTTCTCGGCGCCGGTTCGGCAAGGATCGTCTTCACCCTCCTCGTTCCCTTAGCGCGGAAATCTCTCGTCGCTGCCGCAGTGCTCAGCTTTCTGCATACCGTCGGCGAATTCGGCGTCGTCCTCATGCTAGGCGGAGACATCCCCGGCTCCACGCGCACGCTCTCCATCGTGCTCTACAACCAGGTTGAGAATTTCGACTATGCCGCCGCCAACCGCACCGCCGCCATCCTGCTTGTCTTGAGCATGGCAGCTCTTGCAATTCTCTACTCTAAAGGGATAATGAGCGGAAGCGCCGGTGGCCGCCGTGCTTGAACTGGCCCTCAAAGCGCGGCGAAGCAGCTTTCTCCTTGACGTGGAATGCCGTCTAACATCCGATTGGACGGTCGTCTTCGGCCCCTCAGGTGCAGGCAAGAGCACATTGCTGCGTTTGCTGGCCGGCCTGGACAAAAATGAGCGCGGCGATACTGCCTCCGGAAAAATCTCGCTCGACGGCCAAGTTCTCACTGAAACCGCCCACGGAGTCTGGCTCAGGCCAGGCCACCGCCATACCTCGCTCGTTACGCAGCGATCCTCGCTCTTTCTTCACCTCGGTGTCGAAGCCAACGTGGCCTACGGCCTCGGCAGCCTCGACCGTGTCATTCGCGGAACCCGCGTTGCCGAGATGCTGGAGCTTGTCGACGCGACAGACCTCGTCAGTCGCCGCCCGCAGGATCTCTCTGGCGGACAAATGCAGCGCGTGGCACTCGCCCGGGCCCTAGCCCCCGGCCCCCGCCTGCTGTTGTTGGATGAGCCCTTCTCCGCTCTCGACGGTGTCGCCAGCGATGCACTCATCGGCCGCCTGCAAACATGGGCCCGCGCCAACCGCGTCCAGACCGTCCTCGCCACCCATGACGCAACCGATGCATTCTCCACAGGCGCGGAAGTAGTGCTATTGCGCGAGGGCCGCCTGGTTGCCCAAGGCCCCGCCACCGAAGTGCTTCAAGCCGAGCGCGAGCGCATCTCGCTCCGCCTCATGGCGCGCTAGAACCCCACCATCACCGGCTCAATCTCCAGTCGAATCCCAAACCGGTCTTCAACAGCCGCCGCAATCCGATCCGCCAACGCCAGAATCTCCGCCGCCGTCGCCCCGCCGCGATTGATCAGCGCCAGCGTATGCTGCGACGAAATCCCCGCCGCACCCAGAGCAAATCCCCTCGGAAACCCGGCCTGTTCGATCAACCACGCAGCCGCCAGCTTCACCTGGCCCGGACCTGCCTGGAAGCGTGGAGGCTGATTCAAACTTGCCGCCGCAATCTGCTCAACCTGTTTCTCACTCACCACCGGATTCTTGAAGAAGCTGCCTGCGCTGCGGCAGTCCGGGTCACCCTCCACCAGCAGCATTCCCTTCGACTGCCTCACCCTCCGCACTGCCGCAGCCACCTCCGCAAGGCTCGGGTCTGCGCCTTCCGGCGGACACTCCTGAACTGCCCGCTGCAGATCCGCATAGCGAAGCGTCGGTCGACCCCCAGGAATCAGCCTATAGTCCACCCGCGTCACAACGTAGCGTCCGCGATCTGCCGCGTTGAACCGGCTGCGGCGATAACCAAAGCCGCACTCTGCGGCCGCAAACTCGACGAAGACATGCTTCTCCAGATCGAACGCCCGCACCCGCTCAATCGACGAAGCAACCTCCTGTCCGTACGCACCGACGTTCTGCACCGGCGTCCCGCCCACCGTCCCCGGAATCCCTGCCAGGCACTCCAATCCCGCGCAGTTCTCCGCAACAACGCGCTCCACAAACCCGTCCCAGTCCTCGCCCGCAGCCGCCCGATAGATCATCAGCCCTACATCTTCGCTCAACGTAATGCCGCGCAGCCCCACATGCACCACCAGCCCATTGAATCCCGCGTCTGATACCAGCAGATTGCTGCCCCCTCCCAGCACAAACAGCACAACACCGCGTTCCTTTGCCCAGGCCGCCGCCTCCGCAATCTCGCCCTCGCTTGCAGCCTCCACAAACCAGCGGGCCGGCCCGCCGATGCCGAAGGTCGTAAACGGCGCAAGAAGCTGATTTTCTTTCATCTGCATCGGATAAAGCCTACACCACGCGGGTTTGACGATAGAATAGAATAGATACAGGCAACTTCCCTGCCGGAGGCAAACATGTATCCAGAACTGATGGTCATCCCCATGCGCGAAGAACTCGTGCGCGCCGGAATCAATGAAACCCGCACCGCCGAAGACGTGGACGCTGCCCTGGCCCAGCCCGGCACTACCCTGCTTGTCGTGAACTCTATCTGCGGTTGCGCTGCCGGCAAGATGCGCCCCGGCGTTCGCCTCGCATTGAGCAACTCCACCAATCTGCCCGACAACAAAATCACCGTATTCGCCGGTCAGGACCGCGAGGCCACCGAACGTGCCCGCAGCTATTTTGAAGGCAATCCGCCCACATCCCCTGCCATCGCCATCCTTCGCGACGGCAAGCTCGTCTACCTCATGCAGCGCTTCGTGATCGAGCAGTCCACAGCACCGCAGATCGCCGCCGAGTTAGCCCGCGCCTTCGACGAGTTCTGCGCCAAAACCACCGCGTAGTGAGCGCGCAAAGTCCAGCCCAATGCTAGAAGGGCCTCCCACCCGGGAGGCCCTTCTGCTTGCTCAACAAAAACCCGCTCAATCCGCCTCAGCCACCTTCGCCAGCTTCTGCACCTTGCTGTGCTTCACTGCGTACCCAAAGTAGATGACCAGCCCAAAAATCAGCCAACCAATCATCACTTCCCAGGTAATCAGCTCCAGCCGCGACATCAGGAACAGCGCCGACAACATCCCCAGGATCGGCACCAGCGGTACCAGCGGCGTCTTGAACGGACGATGCAGCTTCGGCTGCCGCACCCGCAATACCCAAACCCCCGCACACACAATCGTGAACGCTAGCAGCGTGCCGATATTCACCAGCTCCGATAGTTTGCTGATCGGCAGAAACGCCGGCATGATCGCCGCAAAGCTCCCGAAGACAATCGTCGTAATCCACGGCGTCCGGAACTTCGGATGCACCGCCGAAGCCCACTTCGGCAGCAACCCGTCTTTTGACATCGAATAGAACACGCGCGTCTGCCCCAGCAGCATCACCAGCATCACCGTGGCCAGCCCGAACACCGCGCCCACCTTCACCAATATCGAGCCCCAGCCTACTCCCGTCG
Organism: Occallatibacter sp.; assembly: GCA_049793195.1. Classification (GTDB taxonomy): domain Bacteria; phylum Acidobacteriota; class Terriglobia; order Terriglobales; family Acidobacteriaceae; genus Telmatobacter. The sequence continues at coordinate 20,358 of JBARBP010000186.1, forward strand.
CGTCAATCGCCAGCGCCACCGGCGCCGAGACATTCAGCGTCTTGTAGTTCACCAGCCCCGTCAGCACCAGCGACACCGCAATGTACAGAATCGTGCACACCACCAGCGATCCTAGAATTCCGATCGGCATGTCACGCTGCGGATTCTTCGCCTCCTGCGCCGCCGTCGATACGGCGTCAAACCCGATGTACGCAAAAAAGATCGATGCGGCCGCCACCGGAATCCCAGACCAGCCGAAGTTTCCGTGCCCATCCGGCGGCGGCACAAACGGATGCCAGTTCGCCCTCGCAACTTCTGGATGATGGAACAGAAACATCCCGCCCACCACCAGGAACACGCAGACAATTCCCACCTTCACGATCACAATCGCCGAATTGAAGTTCGCCGACTCCTTGATGCCAATCACCAGGATCGTTGTCACCAGCAGCACAATCAGCACCGCAATCAGATTGAACAGTCCGGTCACATGCTGCAGGCCCGCATCGCTCACTCCCGGCGGCAATGACATCTTGTCAATCCAGATGCCCTGGTACCTCACCAGGATGTTGCCGGTAGTCGTCGTCAGCGCCGGCGGAATCACAATCCCAAGTTGCTGCATCAAGCTGTTGAAGTACCCCGCCCAACCGGAGGCCACTGTCGACGCGCCAAACGCGTACTCCAGCGTCAGATCCCACCCGATGATCCATGCCACCAGCTCGCCCAGCGTCGCATAGCCGTACGTGTAAGCCGAACCCGCAATCGGGATGATCGAAGCGAACTCCGCGTAACAAAGCCCTGCGAACGCGCACGTCAGGCCCGCCACCACAAAGCTAAGAGCCACAGCCGGTCCGGCATGAAGTGCTGCGGCCTGTCCGGTGAGAGTGAAAATGCCCGCTCCGATCACCGCGCCAATGCCCAACGTGATCAGGTTCAGCGCACCAAGCGACCGCTTCAGCGTGTGTTCGCCCTGCTCGCCGGCCTCTTGCGAGAGCATCGACATCGGTTTGATTCGCAGCAATCTGGACATGAGTGAGAATCGCCCTCTCAATGAGTTGGTGAATGATTCGTTTAGACTTGAGCCGGCCTCGCCTGCCGCCGCGACCAGAATAGATACACGGGGATACCCAGCAAAACCAATACCAGTCCCGGCCATGTGTACTGCGGCTTGTATCGCAATAATACGATACAGATCCATGCCGCCATCACGATGTAAAGCGCCGGCAGCACCGGATAACCCCATGCCTTGTAAGGCCGTGCAGTGTTCGGCTGCTTGATGCGAAGCACGAACAACCCCACAATCGTGAGGATGTAAAAAACCAGCTCCGCAAAGATGATGTAGTCCAGCAGCTGACCATAAGAACCGGAGACACAGAGAATCACTGTCCAGACCGCCTGTATCATCAACCCGGCAACCGGCGTCTTGTACCTCGGATGGAGCTTGCCCACCGACTTGAAGAACAGCCCATCCTTGCTCATCGCGTAAAACACCCGCGCCCCCGCCAGCGTCATCCCGTTCGCACAGCCGAAGGTCGAGATCAGGATGGCTCCCGCCATCAGCCATGCGCCACCGGTATGAAAAATCTGCCCCAGTGCCGCCGTCGCCACCCTGTCCTCAGACGCATACTGAATGCCCCGAGCCGCCACCGTCGCCCCGTTCGCGTCGCCGTGCAGTGGCAGCACCAACAGATACGACAGCGAGACCAGAAAGTACACGGTCAGCACAAAGCCAGTCCCCAGGATTAGAGACAACGGAAGATTGCGTTTGGGATTCTTCACTTCCCCCGCGGTAAACGTGATGTTGTTCCACGCATCTGCTGAGAACAGCGACCCCACCTGCACCACAGCAAGAATCACCAGAAGATTCACCAACACAATCGGCCCGCCGACGCCAACCTGCACCGGATGCATCGCGCTCCACCCCGCATTCTTCCAGAAAGCGCCGCCGGCGAAGTTGGCTTGCCAGGCCTCCGCAGTCCGCCCAATCGTGAACGCGAGCAGGATTAATGCCCCAAGGGCAATCGCCTTCGCGGAAGTGAATATGTTCTGGATCATCGCCCCCAGCCCAACGCCGAAGATGTTCACGATGGCCAGAAGAATCACTATCACAATCCCGGCAAGGTTCGCCGTGCTCACCCCAATTTCCATGTTGCCCAGCACCATGGGCCCCACCCGCAAGGCCGGTACATGGGCAATGTGCCAGAGCCAGTGTGTCGTCGAGACGGCGGGGAAAAACACGCCCAGAAACTTGCCGAAGGCCACGCAAACCGCCGCGATCGTGCCTGTCTGGATCACCAGGAACAGCGTCCACCCGAAGAGGAATCCCCACAACGGCCCCAGCGACTCGCGCAGGTATACGTACTGTCCGCCGGCCTTGGGCATCATCGCCGCCAGCTCGCCGTAGCTGAGCGCGCCGATCAGTGTCAGAATGCCCGTCACCACCCACGCCCCCAGATACAGCGCCGGAGAGCTCGTCCCTCGGGCAATATCGGCGTCAACGATATAGATGCCTGACCCGATCATCGAGCCAATCACGATTGCCGTCGAGCTGAAAAGCCCGAGCGTCTGCGCCAGCCGGGGAGCTTCGCCCGGCTTGCTGGGGTCTGAGATGGGAGCTGATTCGGGAATTGTCACTTGAAAGATTCTTACTCGATTTTGCCGGCTATGTCTTTAGCTTTCTTCAATCTCCCCATCTTTTCTGCCATCTCCCATGAAGGACCCAACTCAATTCGCAAAGCCTCCGCACAAATACAGACAGCAAAAGGACCATTAAAGGTCGCACAACTCACCCACAAGTTGGATCTCTGTCTGTTGCCGGCGCATGGATTTGATTCAGGCCTTCTGGAACCCTTCTATCCCAGCGCGGCGATCCACTTCCTGAACTCGGCTGCAGGATCATCGGAACGAAAAATTGCCGCAGCGACAGCGACCGCCGTCGCGCCCGCATCCAGCACGGCTGGCGCCGTCGCCAACGTGATACCCGCCGCAGCGGTCAGAACACGGTCCGGTCCGGCCTGCTCCCGCAACCTGCGGACACCTTCAGGTCCAATGGGAGTCTTGTATGTGTGCTTCGTGGTCGTCGCGAAGACAGGGCCGACTGCAAGGTAATCCACCGGCTCGTCCAGAACGCCCGGCAGCAACGAGTCGCTTCCGCCAAATGTGCCCACGATCCGCTTGGCCCCAACGAGCCTGCGCGCCTCCGCCGGAGGCACATCGCCCGCATCCACATGCACGCCGTCAAAACCAATCTGTTCAACTAAATCTGCGCGATCATCGAGAATTAACTTCACCACTTCAGGTGGCATGGCGGAACGCAGAATAGTCCCATCGGCAATCAGTTCCGCATCGCTCCCGGTCTTGTTTCGATACTCCAGCAGCGTAACTCCTGCACTGGTCAGCGAGCCGCCCAGCCGTTTCAAAAACGCTTCCCGGCCGGTCGAGGGAATCATCGAGGCATCCAGAATTGGATACACCTTGGGAAATGAAATCGGCATGGCATAAGGTTAGACGGAAAACCTTCCCGTTGTCAGCACATGCTTGGTAACTCTCACGACCGCGAGATCCCGAACCGCCCCACCTCCATCCGCCAAAAAGCCCCGCGCCCCATCCTTGCGCGTTTTCCCGGCGCAAGGGTGGGACAGCAAGACACTTCACCAGCGGGTCACTTCTGTTCACTGCTTTTCTCACATCTCATCTGCCGACGGGCCATAACTCCCAGGAATGGGCTTGTCGAGCAGGCGAAGATAAACGCCCAGCTGAGCCCGGTGGTGGGCCATGTGGCCGACGACCCAGGTCCGCCAGACTTCGTACTTTGAATCGTTGATCCAGGTCTGATCACCGGCGACGAACTTCCAGTTCTTATCCCAGTTGGCCATTGGAAAGCTGCTCAGAATCCCTTTCGTCTCCGCCGTCTCCGAGTCGAACCGCGACAAAAGCGCCTCTTTGCTGGCCGGCACGTAGGGTTCATATTTCTCGCCGGCCGCCATCTCTATCTTGTCTTTGGCCAGAGTGCTTGAAGCCCATTGCCCGGCTGTCTCAGAGACATGACCCGCCAACCGGCCAAGGCTCATGGATTTGGGGTGTGGTTTGTAACTGAAATCTGCATCCGCTGGGATGGCGTCGAGCATCTTGCGGGTGCTCGCGGTCTCGCGGTCATATTCGGCAATCAGTGCTTTTTGAATATCCATTCGTGCAACCTCCAACGTTGCAGAGCCAGCATAACCGACTCTGCGCTAAAAAGCGAAGAAAAACCGAAACATGATTGTGAATTTTTGACCGCATCCCCGTGAGCCTATAATCCACTCGGATTGATCCTCTCGAAAAGGCAGGCTGCGCCAAACGTGAAATCGCGTTTGCAATCTCTTTCATTGCTCGCGCTTGCACCGCTGGCCCTCGCCCTTGCGGCCACCGCGCAGACTCCCGGCCCTGCGCCTCGACTTGACACCTGGACGATCATCGGCCCAGGGGGCGGTGGAACCACAATCGACCCAACCATCAGCCCCTTCGATCCCAACCTGGTTGTCGAGTACTCCGACATGACCGGGGGCTACATCACCCGCGACGGCGGCCAGTCCTGGCGGATGTTCAACTTGCGCTCCGGGATATCCACGTTCGCCTTCGATCCCGGCAACCCGAAACGAGTTTATGCAGCAGGCGCCGCCCTCTGGCGCAGCGACAACAGAGGCCAGACGTGGCGCATGGTCTTTCCCAATCCATTGAAAAACACCGTTGAGCATCAAAACGGCGACCACAGCGACGTGACCCTGACCTCGAGCGGCAAGAGCTACGTCCCCGGGCTCAACATCTCCCAGGTCATCGTCGACCCAAGCGATTCGAACGTGCTGCACATCGCCTTCTCCGATCCGCAAAACGGAGGAACCACGCTCCTCGTCTCAAAGGACGGCGGCGCTTCCTTCCGCTCAGAGCGCACGTTCCAATCCGGCAAGCTCCTCCTCCTCGCTTACCCGCGTGGCGCTTTGCTGGCGATCGATTCCCGGGGTGTCTACCATGACCGGTCGGCATCTCCAAAACCAATTTCGGGGAGTGACGACGAGATCAACCAGGCCGGCGCTGGAACCGTAAATGGAATCACCTACGTTTACGCCACCACCGGCGCCGGAAGGTTGTTTGTCTCCGAAGACGAGGGCATGACCTGGCAGCCGCGAACTCCCGTCCTCGGTCAGCAAGCAGGCGATTTTGGCGCAATTGCAACTTCAAGCAGAAACGGCCAGATCGCCTACGTCGGCTTTCGCGGCCTCAAGCTGGGTAACCGTCCGCAGGACCTCTATAACGGGATAGCCAGGACCACCGACGCGGGCAGAACTTGGTCGATCATCTTCCGCGAATCCACCGAGCCGGCCGCCAATCTCGATCCCCAATGGCCCGGCGGCTCCTGGATCGACCAGCGCGCCCGTGCGGCAGACACCGATCGCACCAGGAGTATCTTCTTCGACGCCCCGTACAGCCTCGGCGTAGCCCCCAACAACCCAAGCATCTGCTATGCCACCGACCTCTTCCGCACCTATCGCACCCTCGATGGCGGAAAGACCTGGGCGCAGCTCGACTCCGTCCGCAAGCCCGACAACCGATGGACAACCCGCGGCCTCGACGTAACCACGGCCTACGGTGTGCAGTTCGACCCTTTCGATTCCAGGCGCATGTTCATTGACTACACCGACATCGGCCTCTTCAGCAGTCCGGATGGCGGTGCGTCCTGGGAATCCGCCACCAATGGCGTTCCAGAAGCCTGGCGCAACACCACCTACTGGCTGGCCTTCGATCCCCAGGTGAGGGGTTTAGTCTGGGGCGCGTTCAGCGGAGTCCACGACCTGCCACGGCCCAAGATGTGGCGGTATGGCGGTTTTCCGCAGAATGCCCACGGAGGCATCGGCATTTCCACGGATGGCGGTCGAACCTGGACCCCCTCGAACTCGGGCATGAATGAAGCCGCAATCACGCACGTGCTGCTCGATCCGGCAAGCCCGCCCGGCCATCGCACCATCTATGCCTGCGCTTTCGGCATCGGCGTGTATAAATCCACTGACAATGGCAAGTCCTGGACACTGAAGAATGACGGTATCGCAGAATCGGACCGCTTTGCCTGGCGAATCGTGCGCGCCAACAACGGCACGCTCTATATAATTGTGGCCCGCAGAAGTGAGGGCCGAAGTGATTCTGAAAGTGGAAGCGGCGCTCTCTATAAGTCCAGCGACGGCGCCGAACACTGGACCAGGATGAATCTCCCTGCCGGCGTCAACGACCCCAACGGCCTCACTGTCGATCCCCGAGACAACCGCCGCATGTACCTCGCCGCATGGGGTCAGGAGCGGCCCGGCGTTGACACCGGAGGCGGTGTCTATCTCTCCACGGAAGCTGGCCGGACCTGGAAGCCGATCCTTACCCAGTCACAGCACGTCTACGATGTGACGATCGATGCAAAATCGCCGGATACGCTCTACATCTGCGGTTTCGATGCGGCAGCCTACCGCTCAACCGATGCGGGCCTTCATTGGCAGCGCATCCGCGGTTACAACTTCAAGTGGGGTCACCGTGTCATCGTCGACCCCAATGACCAGTCAAAGATCTACATCGCAACTTACGGTGGAAGCGTGTGGCACGGCCCGGCTGCCGGAGATCCCCGCGCAATCGAGGACATCGAAACCCCTGTCCCCATTGCGCATTAAGCTAAGAATCCTCGCATCAGCGCGGTAAAGCGAACGCGATATATGCCCCGCCCACTGGGGATTTCGGATCGCGCCCGCCGCTGGCGGCAATCACCACATATTGCCTTCCATCGACCATGTAGGTCGCAGGCGTAGCAAGTCCTGCAAAGGGCAGTTCGGTCTCCCACAGCAGCTTACCCGTAGCGCTGTCGAAGGCGCGAAACTTTCGATCGAAGACCGTGGCGCCAATAAATACCAGTCCGCCCGCAGTCACGATCGGCCCCCCATACAGCTCTGACCCTGTGTTCCTGATTCCCTGCTTCACCAGATCCGGGTATTCGCCCAGCGGGATCTTCCACAGATACTTCCCCGTCGCGAGGTCGATCGCGTTCAGCGTCCCCCAGGGCGGCGTAATCGCCGGATAGCCGTCCGGATCGAGAAACTTCCGATAGCCGGTGAAAACGTAGGGCCCCACTCTTTCCATCGCTTCCGGCGCCTGCGGCCCCACTTTATCGCCCACTTCAAGGAAGCGCAGCAGCCCCTCCAATGCGTGATCGTCGAGATTCGGGAACGACGGCATGCGCCCTTTGCCGTTCTTCACCTGATCGGTTACCTGCTGCGGTGTCTGGCGGTCGAGTATCCCCACCAGCGATGGGAATGCCGGCGGCGATCCGGCGCGGTCCACGCCGTGGCACATGGCGCACTGACTCTCGTAAATCTGCGCTCCCGCACTTGCATTTCTGGCCACCGGTGCCAATTCCCCAGTCCAGGCCATCTCCGTCGACCCCACATAGAGCACATGCGTCGCCGGGTTGATCGCCGCCCCGCTCCATTCACCGCCCCCGTCGTACCCCGGAAATATGATCGTCGGCTTGCCTACTGAGAAGGGAACGAACTGACCGTCGCTTCTGAACGTTTGAAACTGCTTCACCGCCCATGCGTGAGCCTCGGGCGTCCGGTTCGTCAGCATATCTTCCGTTACCCGCTGCCGCCCAAACGGCGCAGGCCAATCCGGCATCGGCTGCGTCGGCGACGCCACTTCGCCGGGAACCGTGCTCGGAGGGTAAGGATGCTCATGAATCGGAAACAGCGGCTTCCCCGTCAACCGGTCGAACTCGTAGATGTAGCTCTGCTTGGTTATCTGTGCCAGCGCGTCTATCGTCTTGCCATTCTTCTTCAAAGTAAACAGTGCCGGCTGCGCGGGAAAGTCCCGGTCCCAGATATCGTGGTGTACCCCTTGAAAATGCCATAGAAGCTTGCCCGTATTGGCGTCGAGGGCCAGCAGCGTGTTGGCGTAGAGGTCATTACCCACCCGGTCGCCGCCGTAGAAATCCATGACCGCTGAGCCGGTGGGGACAAAAACAATGCCGTGCTCCACGTCGAGCGACATTCCGGCCCAGTTGTTCGCCGCGCCCGCGGTCTGCCACGCGTCCGGGGGCCACGTCTCATAGCCCGGCTCACCTGGACGCGGAATCGTATGAAATGTCCACTGCAGCTTGCCGGTTCGCACGTCGAATGCGCGAATATCGCCGGGAGGCGCCGGGTGCGATTCAGGGTTTCGCCCCCCTACAATAATCAGATCCTTGTACACAATGCCCGGCGTGGTCAGCGCAATCGACTGCTTCTGGTAATCCTCGTGCAATCCTTCGCGGAGCCCTTTGCGCAGATCGACATGCCCATTCTCACCGAATGTGGCGACCGGTTGGCCGGTTCCTGCGTCGAGGCAATAGAGAAAGTTCATCACCCCGGCAAAGATCCGCTTCTCCTTGCCGTCGGTCCAATATGTGACGCCACGAACCGGTTGCCTGCCAGCAACGCCCGAGTCGAACGTCCATTTCAGCTTCCCTGTGGCGGCCTCGAGGGCCACCACCTTCTCTGTGGGTGTGTATGCATACAACGTGTCGCCTACAATCAGCGGATTGTCCTGGATCCCGCCCTTTGGACCGTCCGGGTTCCCGCCCTTTTCGCCGGTATCAAAACTCCAGGCGAGCTTGAGCTGCCCCACGTTGCCTCGGTTGATCTGCGTCAGCCGGGAATAGTGGTCTGCGTCCGGTCCACCGTTGAACACCGGCCAGCCAACCGTGCTCTGCGCCGAGCAAATCAACGGCCAGGCGATCGTCAAAAACACGACTCCGACACGTGCGGTTCCCCTCAATCCAGCGTTCATCGCCTCTCGTTTCCTTGCGTTCACCAGTTTGCCTTTAGACAAAATCAAAAACTGCGGCCGGAAACCTTTCAGTCGCCGCACCGCAGTCCTAACAAAATAAATTCGAGACCGCTACTTCCCTCTCTCGCCCTCGTCCCGCTCCTTCAGAAATCTCTCCATGAATCCGGTATCGAACTCGCCCGCACGGAAGCCCGCCTGTTGGAAGATCTCCTGATGCAAAGTAATCGAAGTCTCCACTCCACGCACAATGAACTGGCTCAGCGCGCGCTCCATCTTCGCGATCGCCTCGGCGCGGTCGCACCCGTGCACAATCAGCTTGGCGATCAGCGAATCATAGTACGGCGGAATCATCCCCTCTGCATATTGCGCCGTGTCCACCCGTACGCCATTGCCACCGGGAACGTTGAACGCCGTAATCTGCCCGGCGGACGGGGTAAACTTTCTTGGATGTTCGGCGTTGATGCGGCACTCGATCGCGTGCCCGCGAATCCCCAGCTTTGCCGGCAGAATCTCCGTTAGCTTGTCTCCTGATGCAATGCGCAACTGCGCCTTCACAAGATCGACCCCGGTAATGGCCTCGGTGACCGGGTGCTCCACCTGGATGCGCGTATTCATCTCGATGAAGTAGAGCTGCCGGCTCCTGTCCATCAGAAACTCGACCGTCCCCGCGTTCTGGTAGCCAATCTCGCAAAGGCAGCGGCAAAGCGTCTGGCCCAGCTCTTCGCGCAGCTTGGGCGTCATCTGCAGCGAGGGCGCCTCTTCAATCAGCTTCTGATGCCGCCGCTGGATCGAGCACTCGCGCTCAAACAGCGATGTCACATTCCCGTGTTCATCGGCCAGCATCTGGAACTCGATGTGACGAGGATCCTCGATGAACTTCTCCATGTAGAGGTCGCCGTTGCCGAAGGCGTTCGCCGCTTCCGCGTTGGCGGCATGGAACAGGTTGGGCAGCTCATCGGCCGAGCGCACAATGCGCATGCCGCGCCCGCCGCCGCCCGCCTTGGCCTTCAAAATCACCGGGAAGCCAACCTTCTTTGCCCACTCCTGGGCCTCTTCCACGGTGGGAATGATCCCGTCGGATCCCGGCAGAATCGGCACCTTGGCCTTCTTCATCGCCTGGCGGGCTTTTTCCTTCTCGCCCATCAGCCGCGTTACCTCGGGCGGAGGTCCAATGAATTTGATATTTGATGCCCGGCAGACCTCGGCAAAATTCGCGTTCTCGCTCAACAACCCGTAGCCGGGATGGATCGCGTCCACGTCGGCGATCTCTGCCGCCGAGATCACCGCGGGAACATTCAGATAGCTTTCGCTCAACCGCGGAGGTCCGATGCAAATTGCCTCGTCGGCAAACCGAACGTGCAGCGAATTGCGATCTGCCTCGCTGTAAACTGCCACAGTGCGAATTCCGAGTTCCTTGCACGCGTTCAGAACGCGCAGCGCGATTTCACCCCGATTGGCAACTAGAACCTTACGAAACATTCATACCCTTTTGCGAGAGAACTACCGCAGCCGGACGGCAAACAATGGCTGCCCGAATTCGATTGGTTGGCCGTTGGAGACAAGGCATTTCACCACTTCGCCCGCAGCGTCGGATTCGATCTCGTTCATCAGCTTCATGGCTTCGACGATGCAGATCACCTGGCCCTTCTCAACCTGATCGCCGGGCGCGACAAAGGGCGCTGCACCGGGCGAGGGCGAACCATAGTACGTACCCACAATCGGCGACTTAACCATGTGCAAGCCAGCCTCGGGATCAGCGGCCGGCGCACTGGGAGGCGCTGTTGCGGAAAACTGCGCACTGCCTGCGCTGGCCTGACCCGCTCCCTGCGGAGCCGAAGCAATCAAGCGCGCCAGTTCGCTCAGTCCTGCCGGTGCCGCCTGCTGCTGGTTGAACTTGAGCCGGATCTTCAAGTCGCCGCGGTCGAGATCGAACTCGGCAACCTGATACTCCTTCAGGAATTCAATCAGTTCCTTCAGATCTGCAACATCTTGTGGTTTCATTCTTTCCTTAACTCTCCCACATCTCTGTGGTCGGCACTGGCAGTTCCGCAAGGCCGCCTGGTTTCGTTTTGCCCCAGGTTTTCAGTGAGACTTGCCTCAAAGTTCGATAAGAGCCTTCGGCGCCGGTGTCAGCACCTGGCCTCCCGTTGCAGTCACAACCACCATATCCTCGATGCGGATGCCGAATCGGCCTGCGAGATAAACTCCAGGCTCGATGGTAACAACCATGCCCGGCATCAACCTCGTAGTCTGTCCGGCGCCAATCCGTGGCGGCTCGTGAATCTCCAGGCCAACCCCATGGCCCGTCGAGTGGGAAAAAGCCTCCGCCAAACCATGCCTGCGTAAAACCGAGCGCGCCGCTTCGTCAACATCTCCGCAGCTCGCGCCGGAACCCACTGCGGATACCCCGGCCTCCTGGGCTTCCAGGACCGCGTTGTAGATGCGGCGTTCCTCCGCCTTGGGCCTGCCCAGAAAGACGGTACGGGTCATATCCGAACAGTAGCCTCCGAGGATTATACCGAAGTCCAGCGTCAGAAAACCCCTGCGCGGCAGTTCAGCGTTTGTCGCTCTCCCGTGCGGCAGCGACGATCGCACTCCCGAAGCGACAATGGTCTCAAACGACATGCCCTCCGCCCCCATCAACCGGGCCTGGTGCTCCAGCTCGGCCGCGACGTCAATCTCCCGCATGCCGGGCTGGATAAAGCCCAGAACGTGCTCGAACAACCTGCAGCCCTTCAGTGCGGCCTCAACCATCAGCGCCAGCTCAGCCTCGTCCTTCACTCGGCGCAACGGTTCGACCAGCGGCCCAGCCAGTGCCGCCATAAATGTGCGCCGCAACCGTGGCGGGAGCGCGGCTTTCCAGCGAGCCAGCTCGGCCACCGTAGTCCATGCAGGATCGAATCCAGCCATCTCCACGCCTGGTTGCGTCGCCAGCCATTGCACAGCCGCCACCGCCGGCGCTCCGGTGACAATCGCCACCTTTGCCGCATCCACTTCTTCTGAAGCCTGCGTCCTATAGCGCCCATCGGTAAACAGCCGCGCTGCACGTCTGGTCACGGCCAAGGCTGCGCTGGAACCTGTGAATCCCGAGAGATAGCGGACATCCGGAAGGTGTGTAACGACGAGCCCCGGAAGCCCGGCGCGCGTAAGCTTGCGGCGCAGTGCGCCTATGCGGCGGAAGTGATCCACCTGATGAGGATAAATCACTGCTACCGGGAAGCGTTCACTACAATCTCGGCCAAAGATGGGATGTAGGCGGGAAACGGCATTTAATTATGCCATCCAACCAAAGGCGAAGAGACAACTTGGATTGCCTGCGCCATCAAGATCGTCATATAAACACGATAAATCTCACTCCATCAGGCATTGAGCCTCCTCAGATGGAGCCAGTGGCCGCCGTATCAGCAAACTAGAAGAACCGCATAGGAGAGCCAAATCCCCTGAGACTGGTCCCTAAAGAAGGTCCAGTCGGGGGAAGTGTGGCTCACTGTTGGGATAATGAATATGTAGGTCGCAGCGTCGAAGCCAAACGATAGACCGATCCAAGTCAGTACAAGATAAAAGGTCTCTTTAAGGCTGGCTTGGCGGCTAATCCTCATCTTCAGCAGATACCAGTAAATCAGAAGCGCGCTGACAACTGGCATGAGAGTGAAAACAAAGATCCACATGATGAGTGGACTGATGAGCAGATAGGTCGCGAAGCCAACGATCGTCGCAATTAAATACATCGCTGCAAATGTTCCAACGATCCAGGTGCATTTCGCCACCTTCCAAATCCCCCTTTGTTTTTCATTACGAAAGATTCGGGAGAAATGTTCCGCGACCACGCTGCCAGCGGTGGTTCACGATCCGATGGCGTCGACCGCGCCTGCTTTTTCTGGCGGGTGGCTCATCTGGCTAATTTTTGCGATCTTGCCCAGACACCGAGCCTGTCCCCCTCTCGCCACGTTCTGGCTTCTATGGCTCGAGTGGGAACCAGCGCGCTCGACGTTAAATTGATCTACTGCAAATTCGTCATCAAGCTATCCAGCGCTGACTTCGGCGGCCGCGTCAGCGACTCCGGCAACGTCCCCAGCGGTTCGTCCACCAGGTTCAGCTGATCGACGAATGTAGGCTTCTGCGTATCGATATAGAAAACGCCCGTCAGAATCTCTTCCTTCTCGTGCGCTTCCATCAGCGTCCGCACCGCGTTGGCCTTGTCGGTCGGGTCGTAGTCTTCCAGCAATTTGCGAAGCCGCAGGCTCGAGCCGTCGTGCATCTCCACGTCGTACACCTCACCCGAGTCGTAGTCCACCTCAATGTCGTCGAAGCTGGCCACAAATCCGATCTCGTTGATCGGCTCGTCGTTCTCCTGCAAAAATTTGTAGCTCTTCGTCGAACCCTCGTGGTCGTTAAACGTGACGCAAGGGCTAATCACGTCCAGCATCACCGTTCCCTTGTGCGCAATGGCCGCCTTCAACATCGCAAGCAGTTGCTTCTTGTCGCCGCTGAACGACCGCCCCACAAATGTCGCGCCCAGCTGAATCGCCAGAGCACAAGTATCAATCGCCGGCAGGTCGTTGATGACCCCCGTCTTCAGCTTCGAGCCAATATCGGCCGTGGCCGAGAACTGCCCTTTCGTCAGCCCGTACACGCCGTTGTCCTCGATGATGTAAATCATCGGCAGGTTGCGCCGCATCAAGTGAACAAACTGCCCCATGCCGATCGACGCAGTATCGCCGTCGCCGGAAACGCCCAGAGCCATCATCGTGCTGTTGGCCAGCACCGCGCCCGTCGTCACTGAAGGCATGCGCCCGTGCACGCTGTTGAACGAGAAAGAGCGATTCATGAAGTAGGCCGGGCTCTTCGAAGAGCAGCCGATGCCGCTCATCTTCATCACCCGTTCCGGCCGCATGCCCATCTCGTACATGGCGTCGATAATGCGCTCGGAGATCGCGTTGTGCCCGCAACCCGCGCACAGCGTGCTCTTGCCGCCGCGGTACTCAACAATCGGAAGCCCGATATGATTCACTTTCGGGGCTGGTGCGTTATTTGCCGTAGTGGTTGCCATTCTTAGAGGCCCTCCTTCGTCGCAAA
>JBARBP010000187.1:0-2043 GCA_049793195.1 Occallatibacter sp.
CCCGGAATCAGCGGAGGATGGATGCGGTTTTGCGCCCAGCGGTCCCAGTTGTAAATATGCAGGTCGGTGCCGCAGATGGAGGCGACCTTCACCTTGACCAGAACATCGTTGCGCCCGAAGGGGGGAATTTTTACCTCACGAATTTCCGCGCCCGGCGCAGCTTCCGGTTTCACTACTGCGAGCATCGTGGATGGCATGAAGACTACCTTATGAATTCAGACTTGGACACAAAACGTATGATTCTAGCACCGTGAGAACTACTTTCCACTTAACTCACGGGCTTGAAGGGCTTCGGCGCGGCCGTTTTGTAATCTTCCGACTTGCCCCGGGGAATGCTGAGGCTCTTCCACTTGCCGGAGCGGATGTGCTTGGCAACGAATACGATTTGCCCGGTGTGGTAGGCGTAGTGCGCGATCTGCCGGTTGATCGCCTGTAACACGGTATGCGGTTCGCCGCGGACGGTCACCTTGCGCATGACGTCTTGCGGCTTGAGAGCCTCGATTGTGGCAAACACGCGGGTCCAACCTTCTTCCCACATCTTCGTAAGGTCGGCACGTGTAGTCGTGGGGCTGAGTTCGAATTCCTGCTCGCGATTGCGGTCCGGTTTTTCGCCATCCGAATTGAGGAGGTCGGTGAAACGCGAACGCATGTTGCCCGCCATGTGCTTCACGATGATGGCGACGGAATTCGACTCGGGGTCGAGCGTGAGGAACAGTTCATGGTCTTTGAGTTGCGCCATCGCGCCCTCGGCCAGGCGCTTGTGTCCGCGCATCTGGCGGTGGGCTTCGTCGAGATAGTAAGAAGCGACGTCAGTCATAAAACTCCGGCCTCTAGGAATTCGATGCAGGGGTGGCTGGCGGGATTATTGGGTAAGGCGCGGTCAGAGTCTGCGGGCGCAGTTCCAGTTCCAGCTCAAAGCCGCCGACCCAGCGGGCCAACAAGTTATAGAAGAACGCCCCGATCGCGCCCGCGATGAACCCGATCACGCCATAGAACACAGGCAGCAGAATAGCAATGCCAACTGTAAAGATGCCAGCCAGGGGATTGTTGCGCTGACCTGCCGCCGCTGCCAGCGCTCCGATCATGAGGAAAAGTGGAGCGAAGATCAGCCCCATACAGGCATACATCAACCCTAAAATCTTGGCGACCGAGAGCACTCCGACCGATTTAACGATGTGCATAGGTAGTCCTCTGTGACCATGTTAACTTAAGAACATTCGCGGTGTCGGCGTAGGGATCGCTCGCTTGCTGGAGCAACTTTCGAAGCGTCCCAAGACCGCGACTCCCGTCAATCTGGAGGAAGTCATGAAAATCGCTGTGGTTGCGCTGCTTCTTGTATCATCGGCATTTGCCCAGGAGTCGGCTGCTGCCGTGACATCGGCCTGCGGTCAGAACGATGGCACCTTCAATGTGAAGCTGGATGAATCCCGCCACCCGCTGGCGCAGCCCGAACCGGGGAAGGCGCGGGTTTACTTCATTCAGGAAAAAGCTTTCGATACCTTCGCCGTAACTGCCGAGATCGGGTTGGACGGAGCATGGGTGGGTGCAAACAAGAACAATTCCTATTTCGCCGTGTCTGTGGCGCCGGGAGAGCATCATGTGTGTGTGAGCGTGCAGTCCTTTCGGGGGCATCCTAGGGGATTCGTGCATTTCACGGCGGAGGCGGGACGAGTTTATTACTTCAGTGGGCGAGTCATTTACGGAGAACAGTCGGAGGCGAATTTGTTTCTTGAGGAGATCGACAGCGACCAAGGCAAATATCTGATCGCTTCCTATCCGCTGAGCGTGGCGACGCCGAAGAAGTAAGGATGTTCCGATCAACCTTGTGCTTCGCTAGCGTGCACTTGGCAGGAGTCAAAGGACATTTCTCTTAGGATCCTCCCCAGCCGCCGCCTCCGGGAGTCTCAATCCGGATGCGCTCGCCTATTTTCAGGCGCGTGCTGAACTTCCCCGGCATCTCTTTGCTGGAGCCGTCGCGGTGGATCACGCTGGCTCTTGCTGGCGAGCCGGCCTTACCACCCGCCAATCCGTATGGCCCGCGAG
>JBARBP010000188.1:0-7018 GCA_049793195.1 Occallatibacter sp.
AGGTAGAACGATCGCACCTTAGGCACGATGAGGCCGTACCGAAGATGGGCACACGGTTCATTCAGAACAGGCGAAATCGGCGTTCCATGCCCGGCCGGGTATTGGGGCCGGGCATGGAAGCGCAACAGACAGATTCGCTACCTTAAGACCACTGCAGGGTATAGACGGAGTTGGCAGGCAGGTCGAGGTTAACGGCGCTTTTTCCGAGCACCACTTGAGTCCCGGTCTGCTGGCCGGTATTGGCCAGGACCACCACATGGCTCCCATCCGGATTGCGGAATCCTACGTGCGAAACCTTGCTCGTGGAGGTTTGCGCCGCGCTGTCGCCCAAGCCGTCCGTCTCAAAGACCTTGGCGCCGCGCCGCACGTGCCTGGAGAAGTGCGCGAACATCCAGAATTCGCCGCTGCGCTCCACCTTGTGTGTGTCATTCCACACGGTAAGCGGGGCCGCCCCTACGGTCGGCCAGTTTTCCATGTGATCCTCCGGATCGGGGTGGCCGATGTACGGATGTCCCTTCTCGTCGAGGGCGAGGTTCCACACCGTGAGCGATTGGGCCCAGTTTCTCATCACGCAGTTGGCCCACTCGCCCCAATCCGCCCAATTGTTCATTGGATCCTGGCTGGGAAACTGGGCAAAATCGATTTCGGTGAAGTAGGTATTCTTCTTCGGGAAGGCATTGTGCACCTGCGTCATGCCGGATGGATCGCCCGCATATCCGTGCCATGCCACGCCGTCCACATATTCATTGAGCTGGGGATCACTCAACTCGGCGATGGCGCGTCCCCACAGATTGAAGTTGTGATCCAGGATCCAGATCCTGGTGGAGTTCCCAGACTTGCGGAGCAGCGGACCGAGGTAACGCTGCACAAAGAGGATCTCATCCTCCTGAGACAGGAGACAGGAGGGATACCGTCCGTCGACGGTGGTGTCGACCTCGTTCTGCACAGTGATCGCGTTCATCTCCACGCCCTCGGCCTTGTAGGCGTCGAGGAACATCTTGATGTAGCGGGAATAGGGCTCGAGCGTGCTCTTGCGGATGGTCCCGCCCAGCATCGAGTTGTTGAACTTCATCCATGCTGGAGGACTCCACGGCGTAGAAAAAAGAAACAGGTCCGGATTCAACTTGCGCGCTTCCCGAAGCGTTGGGAGGATATAGGCCTTGTCGTGATCGATCGAAAAGCGCTTTAGCTCCGGATCCGGGTCGTTGCCTTCGTCGAAGCTGTACATCGAGCGCGAGTAGTCGCTCGACCCGGTGCAGGTGCGGCAGACGCTCAAGGCCATTTCGTCCGGAGAAAACAGCTCGTGCATCAAGGCGGCACGCTGCTCCTCGGGAATCTGGCTGAGCACCCAGCAGGTTGCGTCAGTGAATGCAGCGCCGAAGCCGAGCACCTCCCGGCGGGTTGCGCCGGGATTCAGCACGATTGCGTCCTCGGCGAGCTTGGATACCGGCTGCCAATTAAGAGCCGTCGCCGATGCATGACGCCGGTCGCCAAATGTACTCCACACCTGTACGGGGCCTGAGGGTGCGCCTTCCGCCAGGACGGGCAACCCCTTGGCCATGGCCAGCGCGGCTGCCGCGACTGATGCGCCTTTCAAGAAACTTCTTCGTGAACTTTCCAACATGATCTTCTTCCGCCTTTCGGTTTTCTTCGGAGGTCCAAGGATAGCCCTACTGGGCCAAGAGGAGAACGGCGGCCGCACTCTCGTGCGGTCGCCGCTGGTTCCAGAAAGAACTGGAGTTTTTATTAGAAGGCAGCTATGGTCTGGCGCAGGCTGAGCGCACAGATTCGCAACCTTAAGACCACTGCAGGGTATACATGGAGTTGGCGGCCAGGTCGAGGTCAACAGCGCTGGTTCCGAAGGCCAGTTGAGCCCGGGTCTGCTGGCCGGTGTTGGCCAGCACCACCACATGACTCCCATCCGGATTGCGGAATCCTACGTGCGAAACCTTGCTCGTGGAGGATTGCGCCACGCTGTCGCCCAGGCCGTCCGTCTGAAAGACCTTTGCGCCGCGCCGCACGTGTTTGGAGAAGTGCGCGAAGGTCCAGAATTGGCCGCTGCGCTCCACCTTGTGCGTGTCATTCCACACGGTAAGCGGAGCCCAGCCAACGGTTGGCCAGGATTCCATGTGCTCCTCCGGATCGAGGTGGCCGATGTACGGAGCTCCCTTCTCGTCGAGGGCGAGGTTCCAGACCGTAATGGATTGGGACCAGTTTCTCATGACGCTGTTGGCCCACTCGCCCCACACGGCCCAGTTGGTCATGGGATCGGTACGCCGAGCGGACGCCAGGTCGTAATTCGGCCCGCCTTCAGTGAAGTAGGCGCCCTTGTTCGGGAAGGCATTGTGCACCTGGGTCATGCCGGTTGGATCGCCCGCATATCCGTGCCATGCCACGCCGTCCACATAGTCATAGACCTGCGGATCACTGAGCTCCGCAATGGCGCGTCCCCAGAGATTGAAGTTGTGATCGAGGACCCAGATTTTGGTGGAGCTGCCCGACTTGCGGAGCAGGGGTCCCAGGTAGCGCCTGACGAAGAGAATCTCATCTTCCTGGGCGAGGAGACAGGAAGGATACCGTCCGTCGACGGTGGTGTCGACCTCGTTCTGCACGGTGATCGCGTTCATCTCCACGCCCTCGGCCTTGTAGGCGTCGAGGAACATCTTGATGTAGCGGGAATAGGGCTCGAGGGTGCTCTTGCGGATGGTCCCGCCGAGCATGGAGTTGTTGAACTTCATCCAGGCTGGAGGGCTCCACGGCGTCGAGAAAAGAAACAGGTCCGGATTGACCTTGCGCGCGGCGCGGAGCGTGGGAAGGATATAGGCCTTGTCGTGATCGATGGAAAAGCGCTTCAGCTCCGGATCGGGGTCACTGCCTTCGTCGAAGCTGTAGACCGAGCGCGAGAAGTCGCTCGAGCCGGTGCAGGTGCGGCAGACATTCAGTGCCATTTCGACTGGAGAAAACAGCTCATGCATCAGAGTGGCACGCTGCTCTTCGGGAATCTGGCTGAGCACCCAGCAGGTTGCGTCAGTGAATGCAGCGCCGAAGCCGAGCACCTCCTGGCGGGTTGCGCCGGGATTGAGCACGATTGCGTCCTCGGCGAGCTGCGAAACCGGCTGCCAATTAAGAGCCGGCGCCGATGCATGACGCCGGTCGCCAAATGTACTCCACACCTGTACGGGGCCTGAAGGCGCGGCTTCCGCCAGGACGGGCAATCCCTTGGCCACGGCCAGTGCGGCTGCCGTGACTGAGGCGCCTTTCAAGAAATTTCTTCGCGAACTTTCCATCATGATCTTCTTCCGCCTTTCGGTTTTCTTCGGAGGTCCAAGGATAGCCCTACTGGGCCAAGAGGACAACGGCGGCTGCACTTTTTGTGCGGCCGCCGTTGGTGGTTGGGAGGGTTGGCAGGGTTGGCAGGGTTGTTAGAAGGCGGCTACGGTCTGACGCAGGCTGTAGGAGCTGAGCGTTTTGATGTAGTTGCCACGGTCGAAGGGAGAGGTGTCGGGAACGGAACGGCGGCTGAGACAACCGCGGGTTTCACCGAGGGAGGTGTACTCACGCTTTTCGAGCCAGTAGCACATGTCGGCGAGGACGCGGGCGATGTGGTCGATGCCGTGGATGTGAAGGGCAGAGACCATCATGGCGACGTTGCCGCCGGCCATGATGCTCTTGAGAACGTCTTCGGCGGAATGGACGCCACCAGTGATGCCGATGTCAATGTTGACGTGACCGAAAAGAATGGCCGCCCAGTGGAGTCGGGGCAGAAGTTCGGAAGGTGTGGAGAAGTGCAGCGTGGGACGCACTTCAAGGGCCTCGATATCGAAGTCGGGCTGATAAAAGCGATTGAAGAGCACGACGCCGGATGCGCCCACGGCCTGGAGGCGGGCGGCAAGATTGGGAATGCTGGTGAAGGACTGCGAGAGCTTGACGGCGACGGGGACCTTGACCGCCTGGCAAACGCTCGAAACCAGGTGGAGCAATTGCTGTTCGAGATCGGCAGAGGTCTGGCTGCTTTCGGTCGCCAGGGCGTAGGTGTTGAGCTCGATGGCGTGGGCTCCGGCCTGCTCCATTTCTTTGGCGAAGCGCACCCAACCGCCTTTTGTAGCGCCGTTGAGGCTGGCCATGATGGGAATGGCGACGGCCTCGCGCACTCGGCGAAGGTTCTCGATATAGTTGTCCTGGGTCATGCGATAGTCGGCAAGATCGGGGAGGAAACCGAGCGATTCCGCGAAGGAGTCAGTGCCCCTGGAAAGATCGTCGTCGAGGGTGCGGGACTCGAGCGCCAACTGTTCTTCGAAGAGCGAGGTGAGGACGATGGCGGAAGCGCCAGCATCCTCCATATGGCGAACATTTTCGATCGACTCTGAGAGCGGCGTGGATGCAACCACGATAGGGCTGCTGAGCTTCAGGCCGAGGTATTGCATTGATATGTCGATCATTCTTCTCCTCCGGCAGTCGTGGCTGCCAGTTTTGTTTCCTTGACTTCGGCGACTTCAGGGGGCGCAATGTGGGGAGTCTCGCCGCGGCCGGGCATTGCGGCCCGCGCGGAGTAGACGCGCCACTGACGCTCGACGTCGTCTTGTGCATCTTTGAGCAGTTCCGCCGCCAGCTCAGGATTGCTACGCGCGAGCATGGTGTAGCGAGCCTCGCGATAGGTGTATTCCTTGAGGCGGATGGACGGCGCCTTCGAATCGAGTTGGAAGGGGTTCTTGCCCGTATCGCGAAGAGCCGGGTTGTAACGCATGAGAGGCCAATAGCCGGACTGGACAGCGAGCTTTTGCTGCTCGAGGCCGTGGACCAGGTCGTAGCCGTGGGCGATGCAACTGGAGTAGGCAATGATGAGGGACGGACCTTCGTGGGCCTCGGCTTCCTGGAAGGCCTTGATGACGTGACTGTCGTTGCCGCCGATGGCGACTTGCGCGACGTAGACAGAGCCGTAGCTGACCGCTTCCATAGCGAGATCTTTGCGGCGGTTGGGCTTGCCGGCAGCGGCAAACTTGGCGACCGCACCGCGAGGAGTGGCCTTGGACATCTGGCCGCCGGTGTTGGAGTAGACCTCGGTGTCGAGGACGAGGACGTTGACGTTTTTGCCGGAGCCGAGGACGTGGTCGAGTCCACCGAAGCCGATGTCGAAGGCCCAGCCGTCGCCGCCGAGGATCCAAACGCTCTTGCGGACCAGGGTGTCAGCGATGGCGAGCAGGTTGCGGGCGTCGGATGAGTTGTCGCCGGCGAGTTTTTCACGAAGAGCGAGGACGCGCAGGCGCTGCTGATTGATTTCCGGTTCGGTCTTTTGCGGCGCGTGGAGGATCTCGGCGACAAGCTCGACGCCGATCTCGTTGGCGAGGCGATGGACGAGCAGCTCAGCGAATTCCTTCTGCTGGTCGAGGGCGGTTCTCATGCCGAAGCCGAACTCCGCATTGTCTTCAAAGAGGGAGTTGGACCAGGTTGGGCCGCGGCCTTCAGCATTCTTGCTGTACGGAGTGGTGGGCAGGTTGCCGCCGTAGATGGAGGAGCAACCGGTGGCATTGGCGATGTAGAGCCGGTCGCCGAAGAGCTGGGTGAGCAGCTTGATGTAGGCTGTCTCGCCGCAACCTGAACATGCACCGGAGAACTCGAAGAGAGGCTGCAGGAGTTGAAGGTCCTTGACCTGCGTATGCGAGAGTTTGGAGCGATCGACTTCAGGCAGGGAGAGGAAGAAGTCCCAGTTGTCGCGCTCGGACTCGCGGAGCGGAGCCTGCGGCGCCATGTTGATGGCCTTTTTGCTGGCGTCGCTCTTGCTCTTGACCGGGCAGACATCCACACAGACCGCGCAGCCGGTGCAATCTTCGGGAGCGACCTGGAGTGTGTAGCGATCCTGCTCCATTCCCTTCCACTTGGGCTTGGCCCATTGGAGGGTTGTGGGCGCTTTATCGGCGAGTTCAGGGCTGTAGACCTTGGCGCGGATTACCGCGTGGGGGCAGACCATGACGCACTTGCCGCACTGAATGCAGAGATCCTTGTCCCAGACGGGGATGAATTGCGCGATGTTGCGCTTCTCCCATTGAGCGGTGCCTGTCGGGAAGGTGCCGCCGGCGGGAAAGGCACTGACGGGGAGCTGGTCGCCCTTGCCCGCGGCGATCTGGCCGAGCACGTTGCGGACGAACTCGGGCGCCTTGGGCGAGATGGAGGGGATGAGATCGAAGTCAGAAGAGGCCTTGGCGGGCAGCTCGACTTTTTCAAGATGAGCGAGAGCGGCGTCGACGGCGGCGAAGTTCTTGGCGACGACGGATTCGCCGCGCTTGCCGTAGGTCTTCTTGATGGCTTTCTTGATTTGCTCGATGGCTTCATCGCGAGGCAACACGCCACTGATGGCGAAGAAGCAGGTCTGCATGATGGTGTTGATACGGGTGCCCATGCCGGCTTCGCGGGCTACGGTGTAGCCATCGATGACATAGAACTCGATTTTCTTTTGCAGCATGGCTTGCTGGGTGCTCCGGGGGAGCTTGTCCCAGACTTCGGCGGCCAAGTAGGGCGAGTTGAGCAGGAAGACTGCGCCGGGCATGGCTGCTTCAAGCACGTCCATCTTCTCAAGGAAGCTGAAGTTGTGACAGGCGATGAAGCTGGCTTGGGTGATGAGGTAGCTGGAGCGGATGGGGTTGGGCCCGAAGCGCAGGTGCGAGGTGGTCATGGAGCCGGACTTCTTGGAGTCGTAAACGAAGTAGCCCTGCGCGTAGTTGGGAGTTTCGCTGCCGATGATCTTGATGGAGTTCTTGTTGGCGCCAACGGTGCCGTCGGAGCCGAGTCCGTAGAAGAGCGCGCGGACGGTTCTGGGGTCTTCGGTAGAGAAATTCGGATCGTAGTCGAGACTGGAGTGGCTTACGTCGTCGTTGATGCCGATGGTGAAGTGATTCTTGGGGGCGGGCTTTGCCAGCTCGTCGAAGACGCCCTTGACCATGGCAGGCGTGAACTCCTTGGAGGAGAGGCCGTAGCGGCCGCCGATGACTTTGGGCATGGCAGCGAAGGGCAAGGCGGCGGAGTT
>JBARBP010000189.1:0-21856 GCA_049793195.1 Occallatibacter sp.
CCACAGGGGTATTACCCACCGTCTCGAGGATGTTCGCAAACTTGTGTCCCATGAATTCCACCTCCAACCCGTGTCATTCTACCCAACTCAGCGAGCAACCCGACAGCAAAAAACAGCACGCCGCAACGAGGACAATCTCGGAAAAGGTAGTCAAGAGCGGTCCGACGTTGCGAAATGAGTGCCGCCGGCGCCTTCTCCCCTGGCGGTCTTTCCAGCTACTAGCCCCTATCCCCCAATCACTAACTCCTGTCTTTGTGTGATTGAATAGTAGGGATGGCAATTCCCCGGAGATCGACGGCGCGCGGACGGTGGCTGGCAGCTACGCGAAAGGTGCGCGAGTTGCGGATGGTGACGAGCGCCCTGGCCTCTACCTCGCACCCCGTGCTGGCGCAGATAGTGCCAGCCCGCTTCTGCAACCTGAGCTGCGCCTACTGCAACGAGTACGACAAGGTCTCAGAACCGGTCCCGCTCGAGGAGATGATCCGCCGCATCGATCACCTGGGCCGCCTCGGCACTGCCATGATCGGCATCTCCGGCGGCGAGCCGCTCACCCATCCGCAACTTGACGATATCATCGTCCGAATGAGGAAGACCGGCGCCATCGCGGGCATGATCACCAACGGCTACCTGCTCAATGTCGAGCGCATCGAGCGCCTTAACCGCGCCGGCCTCGACCACATGCAGATCTCCATTGACAACCTGGTGCCCGACGACGTTTCGCTGAAGAGCCTGAAAGTTCTCGACAAGAAGCTCGAAATGCTGGCCCAGCATGCCGAGTTCCACGTCAACATCAACTCCGTCGTCGGCGGCGGCTTCCGCGATCCCAACGACGCGCTGGTCATCGGCAAAAGGGCAATCGAGCTCGGCTTTACTTCAACGATCGGCATTATTCACGATGGCGACGGCCAGCTCAAGCCCCTCAAGCCCGACGAGGCCAAAGTCTACGAAGAAATGAGCGGCTGGAAGAAAGTGAACTACTCGCGCTTCGACGACTTTCAGGCAGCCATCGCCGCAGGCAAGCCGAACGACTGGCGCTGCCGCGCCGGCTCGCGTTACATCTACATCTGCGAAGACGGCCTGGTGCACTACTGCTCGCAGCAGCGCGGCTACCCCGGCGTGCCGCTGGCCCAGTACACCACTGCCGACGTCAAGCGCGAATTCCTTACCGCCAAAAGCTGCTCGCCCAACTGCACCATCGGCTGCGTCCACAAGATCAGCTACATCGACCATTGGCGCGCCCCGCAAACCAGCACCGTCTCCCCTGGCAGCCACGGCGCCGATGTTCTCGTAAACATTCAATCTGGCGACTGAAAATTTTGCTCGCGGCCTTGCAGAGAAATAGTCACAACCGCTCGTAAATGCGGCTCTAGCTGCCTCTGTCCCGTAAAATGATTGTGCACCGATACTTGAATCCAGGATTCCCCGTAAATGACCGCTGAATTGAAATCGTCTCTCATTTCTTCTGTTGAAGTGGCCGCTGCCCAGGCTGGCCTTACGCTCGTAAGCGCAACGCAAGGATCGGACTTTCATGGTAAGCCTACTGCTCTGTTTGAGCTTGGAATTTCAGGCTCCGCAGCCGGCGCACGCACGCTGAAGCTCGAGCTGAGCGAGAAATTCGACTTCGACAAGCTGGACTTGCTGCCCACGATGACGGCCCACCTGGCGGCTCAGGCCAAGCGGCTGCGCAACCCGCGGCCCGAGTGCTACGTGACGCTGGCTGGATTGCCGATCGCTTTTGGGCAGTTCCAATGGCCGTTCCACCAGTCCACGTCAGGCGCCGACACTTTCATCGTGCATGGAGAAATGCATCTTGCCGACGGTGGTTCACATAATCTGCACGCCAAGGTGGCAGCGTCTGTGACACAGACCTTTGCCGAGATCGTGCCTGCGATGGAGCAACCCTACGCCGAGACTTTTGTCTACAATGCGGTGCGCAAGACAGTGGACCTGGGACAACTGGAGTTCCTGAAATCGGGCAATCGCCAGCCGGTGCCAGTGACGACCCGCTTCTACAGCCGCTGGCAGAAGAAATTTGTGTTTACCGACACCGGCGACGCCGAGCGGTTGAACTACCTGCTGAGCAAGGTGTATTGGCTCTCTGGAGTGCTGGGCGAGAGCAAGCCGGTATGGATTGCCGACCCCAGAGACGCGCAATATCTGAACGCGACGGAACAGGACCTGCTCCGTATGGCGGGTGATGAAGCCGCTGCAGGGCTGATGGTGCTTGATGGGGAGTTTGCGGCAGCCACGCCCGCTTTGCTGGCCCGCGCGCCCGAGTATCAAGCAGCTCTTGAGGCAGCACTGGACTTTACGAAGCCAAAGTTCAATGAGTCCATGCGCTCCGGCCACGCGAATATGTAGTTCGGCGCTTGCGTGCTACAGCGTCCCACCGCAGCCTGAGCAGAAGTGCGCACTGGGCGGATTTGTCTGGTGGCAATGAGGGCAGGCATTCAGCACCTCGGTCTGCGCCGCTTGATCCTGGGGCGCCGCAGGCGGTACATTGACGGTCACATTCACAGGCTGGCCCCAGATGGGTGCAGGAATCCCAAGCGCCGCGGCGATACCGGCGGCCTGAATGGCATTGAACTCGCGCACACGGCCAGGCATGAAGAAGCACTCGAAGAAGCCGAGAATTGCCGGAATCCCCGACCAGAAAAAGCAGAGATAGAGAATCCCGAGGCCGGTGCGGCGCAGATAGAAGTGGTGAAGGCCAAAGCTGCCCAAAAAGAGCGCCAGCAGGATGCCGACAACCTCGTCGCGGCGGACAGCCTCATACTGCTGATAGAAAATGGCTTGCGGATTTGGATAGGCGTAGCTGCTCATGGGGTGCTTCTCCTTGCTCGTGCCATTCAAGATACGCAGCCGGATGGAGCTGGGTTCCCGGCCGGTCGTGTTATGGATTGTGCCATGCAACAGGGATCGTACGACACCTTTCTTCTGAAGATAAGATTGAGAGCATCATGAGTGCAAAGATTCCATCCGCGGCCGACAGCGGCACATTTTTGATTGGGGGCGATGTGCGTGTTCATCGCCTGGGCTACGGAACCATGCGCCTTGTTGGCGAGGGAGCATGGGGCGAGCCTGCCGATGCGGCAGAGGCAAAGCGCGTGCTGCGCTGCGCGGTGGAGCTGGGCGTGACGCTGATTGATACGGCTGACGCCTACGGGCCGGAGATTGCCGAGCGATTGATCGGCGAAGCGCTGGCGCCCTATCCGGCCGACGTGGTCATCGCCACCAAAGGAGGCATCACCCGGCAGGGACCGGCCAAGACCGAGTACGTTGGGCGCGCCGGTTATTTAATTCAATGTGTCGAAATGAGCCTCAGGCGACTCCGGCTGGAACGGATCGACCTTTATCAGCTTCACCGCATCGATCCGCGGACACCGCTTGAAGAAAGCCTGGGCGCGCTCAAGCGAATGCAAGAGCAGGGCAAGATTCGCCACATCGGGTTGAGCGAGGTGAACCCTGCCGAAATTGAAGACGCGGAAAAGATCGTCCCGATCGTGACTGTCCAGAATCGATACAGTCTGGGCGATCGCCGTCATGAGGAAACGCTAACGTATTGCAATCGGCGGGGCATCGGCTTTTTGCCGTGGTATCCCTATGCCGGCGGAAAACTTCTGAAGCCGGACCATCCCGCAGCGGAGAGACTGGGGCAGATTGCCAAGCTGCATGGCGCGACTGTTTCGCAGCTTTCGCTGGCGTGGCTGCTGCAGCGCTCGCCGGTTATGATGCCGATTCCAGGCACGTCGAAGATTGAGCACCTGGAAGAGAACGTGGCCGCGGTGGGGCTCAAACTGAGCACGGAGCAGTGGGCAGAAGTAGAGGCAGCCGCGAAAAGCTGACCTGACCGCAATGAGTCTGGCGCCCAGGCAGTTTATCCTTGGCTAAATGCCGAAGACTCTGTCCGTGGTCTTGATTACGCTGAATGAGGCGGTCAACCTGCCGCTCACACTGGCCAGCGTGAGGTGGGCGCAGGAGATTGTGGTCGTGGACTCGGGCTCGACGGACGCAACCGTGGACATTGCGCTGAAGGCCGGTGCGCGAGTCTTCGAGGAACCCTGGAAGGGATTTGCGACGCAGAAAAACTCCGCCATTGCACATGCAAAGGGTGAGTGGATTCTGTCGCTCGACGCTGATGAAGAGGTAAGCCCCGAGTTGGCGCGTGAGATACAAGAACTGCTGGCAGGCGAGCCGAGGCAGAGCGCCTACCGCATTCCAAGGCTCAATCATTTTCTAGGCAAGCCGCTGCGGCACGGCGGGTATTGGCCCGACCCCAAATTAAGGCTTTTTCGCTGCGGTACGGCGAGCTTCGCACAGCGGCCAGTGCACGAAACCATGGAGACCACGGGTTCAATAGGAAGGTTGAAAAATCAGCTGATTCACCATTGCTATCCGACACTTGAAGACTACATCGAGCATATGAATCGCTATAGCACGGCCGGAGCACAGATGCTGGTCGATTCCGGGCGCGCTCCTCGAACCGTCTTGGCACTGGGATTGAATGCCCTGCTGAATCCAGCTGCGACCTTTGTGTATAACTATATTTTCCGGCTCGGCTTTCTCGATGGCCGCGAAGGCCTGCTCCAGCACCTGAATCACTCCGTCTACATTCACTGGAAATTCGTCAAGGCGTGGCAAGCGGCGAAGGGCGCGCAGCTATAGACCGTGGTGGCCATGCCCGACGACGAAGACAATCATCCGCAGCAACAGCACCAGCAGCGCGATTGCAACAATCACCACCAGAATCAGGTTTGGCTTGCGTGGCTTGGATTTAGGCTGCTTTGCTTTGCGCGTCATGTGAAATTCAGATGTAAATGATAAATCCATGCCAAGTCGAATGCTGTGATTCACGCGCGGCACTGTGAAAATGCGAAGGCCCTTCGGGCAATCCGAAAGGCCTTCGTACAAGCTGGGAGCCAAAGGCTGCTTTACGCAACCGTCCGCTTGGGCTTCGATCCCCACATTCCGTAGTAGGCGATGTAGAGGTAGCAGATAACCGGGATCACGAACGAGTTTTGAATGCCAACCTTGTCGGCCAGCGCACCTATCAGATACGGAATCACAGCGCCGCCAACAATGGCGGTCATGATCAGACCCGAACCCTTGCTGGTCATCGGCCCCAATCCAGCAATGCCAAGCGTAAAGATGTTGGGGAACATAACCGAGTTGAAGAAGCCGCACAGCACCAGCGTTCCGATGGCCACCCAGCCTGAGGTAAACATCGAACATGCGATCAGCGCAGCCGCGGCAAATCCGAAGATGCTCAACAGCTTTCCCGGCTTCACCCTGGTCATAATGCCCGCGCCCATCAAGCGCCCCAACAAAGCGCCGAGCCAGTAGAGGGAAACCAGAAAGGATGCTGTTTTGGCCGTGCTCATCCCCTGCATACTGAAGTAGTTGACCGCGATCGACGCCAGTCCCACCTCCACGCCAACATAAAAGAAGATGCCCAGTGCGCCCAGCACCGTGTGCCTGTAGCCCCAGATGCTTCGGTTCAGAAGCGCATCGCCCTCTTTGCCCGGCCGGAACGACTGCGTCGCCGTAATCGGCGGCAGATGCGACAGGGCTACCGCAATCCCCAGAATCAAGAGGCCACCGGCAATGGCAATATACGGTCCGCGCACCGTGTTGGCAATGCTCGCCTGCGTGGCCAGCTTGCCTGGGTCGGTCAGGATATAGGCGCCGGCAATCAGCGGTGCCAGGGAGCCGCCAATCGAGTTGAAAGCCTGCGACAAGTTCAGGCGAATGGAGGCCGTGTCTTCCGGACCCAGGATAGCTACATATGGATTTACCGACGTCTGCAATGCGGTAACGCCCGCCCCCACCACGAAAACAGCAGTCAGAAACAGCGGAAAGCTGACCATCTTGGCCGCGGGAACAAACAACAGGCAGCCTATCACCTGAATAAAGAGCGCAACAACCATCGTCCGTTTGTAGCCGATCATTTCAATCAGCTTCGAAGTTGGCGAGGAAAAGACAAAGTAGGCCAGAAAAAACGCCGACTCGGCCAACATGGCAAGCCCGTAGGGAAGAGTGAAAATCTTCCGCAGATGCGGCACCAGCGCCATGTTCAGGTTGGTGATGAACCCGAAGATAAAGAACAATGCGGTGACGGTGATGAACGGAATCAGGTAACCGGGCGATGTGAGCGCGGCCGATCGTTTTGCTTCTGCTGCCATAAATTGACTCCCCGCTTCCTCGATTGCAATTTGCCTCAATGTTGAATTCCGGCTTGAGGCTGCACACAACACTATACGGCAATGGGCACCGCTGGAAAGTGACTGTCGCCGCCAGCCGACGATGGCTCTACCGGAAACGCGGTAATTTCCGCTATCCTCATGACAAGGCAAGGAGTGAGACATGGCGATTGCAACAATGAGCCCGGCCAGAACGCAAAAGGTCCTGGCTGCTCTGGAGGGCAACTGGCAGGCCGAAATGGAGGGCTACCTCACCTATCAAGCCCTTGCGGACCGGGATGCCGAGCCGGTGCGCGCCCAGGTGTTGCGCCATCTTGCCACCGCCGAACTGGAGCACGCAGCCCTGTGGGCCGAGCGCATCAAGGAACTCGGCGGTTCCGAGCCCAAGTACCACGGCAGCCCAGGCGGCGAGGCCGATTCGCTGGCCAACCGCGCCGGCGGCATCCGCATGGCCCTCCGGAGACTCGAGATTGAGGAAAGCCGCCACATCGCCAGCTACGGCGAGCAGCTGAAGGCCCTCGGAGACGAGGGATCCATCGCCATTCTCGACCATGTAATCGAAGACGAAAAAGATCACTACCGCGAGCTGGGGTCACTCTTGCGCGGTCACTACACCGCACCTGCAGGCGCACCCAAGATCGAGGCCAAGGCGGTGCTTGAAGAGATGCTCGCCAAGCGCAACCAGGGCCGCAAGCAGCCAGGGGCATGGATCGGCGATGCCATTTACGGAGTCAACGATGGCCTGGGCGCGATCTTCGGCATCGTTTCCGGCGTTTCCGGCGCCACCGCCGGCGATAGCAAGTACGTGCTCTTAGCCGGCCTTTCCGGCATGATCGCTTCCGCCCTTTCCATGGGTTCCGGCGCCTATCTCGCCGCGAAGAGCGAGCGCGAAATCTACCAGGCCGAGGTTTCCCGCGAGCGCGAGGCCATCGCCATGAACGGCCCCGAAGCCCGCGAGTTGCTCTCGCTCTATTACCAGGTCAAGGGCCTTCCCGAGGCGGACGCGCTGCACATGGTCAGCCACATTGCCAACGACCCCGATCAACTCCTCCGCGCCCTCACCACTGAGCGCCTAGGCTCCTCTGAAGAGTCACTTTCGAATCCGCTGGTCTCGGCCAGCTCCGGCGCGCTGTCGACAGCCATTGGCGCCACCATCCCCATCATCCCCTTCTTCTTCATGACCGGCCTTGAAGCCGTCGTCGCCGCCGCTATCATTTCACTCGCCGCGCACTTCGCCGTCGGCGCTGCCAAGTCGCTCATCACCGTCCGTTCGTGGTGGTCTTCGGGGTTGGAGATGACCGTGGTCGGCGCGGTGGAAGGCGCGGTAACCTACGGAATCGGAATCCTGCTGGGCAAGGGCGGAATGTAATGGGCGGCCTGATACCACTTGGCGACGCATCGCGCCGTCCGCGGGGATTTACCGCGGTCACCACGCTGCTGATCCTGGTCAACGTTTACGTCTTTCTCCTGGAGCTCTCCGGAGGAGACACATTTGTGCGCACCTGGTCCGCGATTCCCTTTCGCATTACACGGGGCCATCACGCCATCACCCTGATTAGCTCCATGTTCATGCACGCCAGTTGGATGCACATCATCGGCAACATGATCTTTCTTTGGGCATTCGGTCCGGCCATTGAAGACGCGATGGGGCACTTCAGGTTTCTATTCTTCTATCTCGTCGGCGGAGTTGTGGCCATGATGGCGCAGGTCCTGGCGGACCCGAGTTCGATGGTCCCCTGCCTGGGCGCCAGCGGCGCAATCGCCGCGGTCATGGGCGCATTCATCGTGATCTTTCCCCACGACCGAATTCGCACCTTGATCTTTTTTCTGATCTTCTTTCGCGTCACCTACATTCCGGCAGTAATTCTCATCGGCTTCTGGTTCCTCACGCAGGTCTTCAACTTCGGCGTTATCGCCGACGTGCGCACGGGCGGAGTCGCCTACATCGCTCACATCGCCGGGTTCATCTTTGGCGCTATCACTGCGCGAGTATTCGCAAACCCGCGCCGCGTCGCGCTTCGCGGGGGTGGGTTTGAATAGCCAATTCCGCCGCTAGTGCAGTTTCTCCTCAAATGTAGCCTCGTCTACGAGCCTTGAGACAAGGACTCCGCCGCGCGCAGTGCCAGACCGTGGGCGACGGATGTAAACTCATTGCCGCTGCGAATGCGGTCCGCGCCGAAACGCGTCTCGAAGATGCGACGCACTGCGGGCACAAATGAGCTTCCGCCGGTAAGGAAGACTCGGTCGACCGCCCGCGGATGGATGCCGGAGACCGTGAGCAGCTTGTCAATCGAATCCTCAATGGCCTGCAGATCGTTCTCGATCCATGATTCAAATTCCCGACGCTTAACCGGGATGCGCAGGTCAATGGTCGGATGAGCCGGGATTCCTTCGCGAAAGCGAAATTCGGCACTCTCGCCGCGTGAGAGCTCGAACTTGACCTTCTGCACTGCCTGATGAAGCTGGTAACCAAGGTCTTCTTCAATCAACGCAATCAAGGCCTGAATCTTCTCCGGCTCCAGCGCTCGAATCCGTGCGCTCTTCAGGATTTCGCGCACGTTGTTGGTCCGCAAAAACGAGAGGTAGTGCCAGCGCTCGAGGTTCGCGTAGATCCAGGCCGGAACAGCGGGCAACAGCTTATTGAGCGAGCGCGCCTCCGAGTTCGATCCCAGCGCCGGTGAAACGAGTTTGCGAACGATTCGGGCGTCGAAGGCGTCTCCCGCAAGCCCCACGCCACTGTTACCAAGCAGGTTCTTGGGAGTGCGTCCGCGCCTGCGCACACCCGGACCGACATGCAGCAGTGAAAAGTCGCTGGTGCCGCCGCCAAAGTCACCGATCAGAATCAGTTCGTCGTGATCTAGCGTAGCTTCGTAGGCACAGGCCGCGGCCACCGGTTCCAGCTCAAAATCAACACGCTCAAAGCCCGCAGCCGTGAACGCCTCTCGCAGCCGCGCGACTGCGAAGTCGTCATCCTCTTGCGTCTCTGAACCAACAAAGCGAACGGGCCGGCCCACCATGGCATAGTGAATGGGTTTCTCGAATTGACTTGCCGCGTGTTTGCGCAAGTCGCCAAGCATGCGGGCGATCAGGTCTTCCAACTTGTAGCGACGGCCAAAGACCTCTGTCCCGGTCAGCGAGCGGCTGGAAAGGTGAGACTTGAGCGACTGCACCAGCCGTCCCTTTTCTTCCGCCTGAAGATAGCGCTCGATAGCGGCGGGACCAGTGAGAGCATGGGTTTTCCGCGGACCGTTTCCTGTTTTGAGATGTTCAAGATAAAGAACCGAGCGAAAGGATTGCACCTCGGTTCCAAATGAAGAGAACGAAGCAAGCTGCACTTCGGATCCTTCATTCAAGAGCGCGACTGAGCTATTCGTTGTGCCGAAATCGAACCCGATAGCCTCCAACTTATTTTTCGTCGTCTGCATCCGCTCCATTATTTCTCAACTCAGCAAACTCCGTCGGTCTGGCGAGTGAGAAACAAGATAACCAAACCCGAACCCGGTCTTCCTAAGTTTCGCTTTTGAGACGTAAGAAGTCTAATAACTCGCTTCTTTGAAAGGGCGCGGCTTCAGCCGTGTCGCAATGGGCAGAAAATAAGGAGGGCTTTAGCTGTCGTGTCTCAAAAGATTTTTTGGCAGCCTGTCCCAAAATTCCGGCTTTTTCAGCAAGCTTTTCGGCCGTGCCTTAAGGATTGAAAATGAGATTGGGCTTTAGCCCGAGCGTAGCCCAGCGGAAATCCCCCCTGGGCCGGGGACCGATAAGCAAATCCAGCACTTTTTGAGAAAATCGAAACCAACGAACCAACCTCTGCGTTGGCGCACTCCAGGCACTACTTCATTCCTGGCCCTCGCGGCGTTTTACGGGCCTATTTCTCCCGGCTTTTAGACGGTGGAGGAGTCGTGGCAATGGCTCGGCAGGTTTAGGTTGTCTTCCTGCCCGCGGCTTGCGTAGATCGGGCGACCGATCGACTGGTTGGACCGTATCCTGCTAGGAAGGCGTGGACGGCTGCAGCGGCAGAGCGCTCGAGTTCGCTGGGGCTGGAGCGGTGATCCCCAGTGAACATCGCCTTGTTCACCGTTATCCACAGCAGCATTCCTACAAAATGGTTGGCGGCCAGCAGCGGATCGTCAACGTGCAAGAGTTTGCGGTCGGCAAGGTCCTGAAATCTGGTTGCCAGTCTAGCGAGCACACGCTCGAAGCCCTGCTCGTACCAGCTACGGCCAACGCCGGGAAACCGGTCCGCATTGGCAATGACCAGCCGCCGTAATCTCAATATGTCGGGCCTCATGAGCGCAATGACGAATCGGCGGGCGAGCACAATGAGACCCGACTCTACATTTTTTGATCCAACCATAGTCTCGCTGACCAGACGCACCAGATCGTCAATCTCGCTGGTTGTGGCGAGCACGATCTCGGCGAAGAGCCGCTCCTTGTCAGAAAAGTACTTGTAGACGGTTGGCTTGGAAACAGCGGCTTTTGCCGCAACGTCGTCCATGCTGGTGCCGTCATAACCCTTGTCCAGAAAGAGTTCTGTAGCCGCCAGCAACATCGCTTTGCGTTTGCGATCCGAACGGCTTTCCGAATTTTCTTCCATCAAATTTCCTCTTGACAGCGCGTACCTGTTTCTTTACTATACGGTTTAGTAATACTACACCGTTTAGTGTCAATATAGCACGCGGACAGTCAACGCAAAAGGCAAAATGAGGTTCTCATGTGCGCTACAGAAGTTGGTGGGGATTCCAGAAGAATGATTTGGTCGGGACGAATCCTTACTATATTGGCCGCGCTGTTCATGCTGCTGGATGGCGCCATGAAAATTGTGAAACCGCCCCAGGTGCTGGAGGCAAATGCTCGGCTGGCGTATCCGTTATCCGCGCTCAGCGGCATCGGGATAGCGCTGATTGTCTGCACTTTGATTTATCTCATTCCACGGACTTCGATCCTGGGAGCCGTTTTGCTGACCGGCTATCTGGGCGGGGCGGTCGCTAGCAACGTTCGCGCAGGTTCCGGATGGTTCGAGACGATCTTCCCCATGCTCTTCGCTGCCATGATTTGGTGTGGCCTATGCCTGCGGAATCGTCGGCTGCGGAGCCTTTTGATCGGCCAAGAGACCACTCTCGTTACATCTCACTAAGTATTCCAAACCAGACAAGGAGAACCAGGCCCATGCAATTGATGACTTATCTGAACTTCAATGGAAACTGCAAAGCCGCATTCATTTTCTACGCGGAAACACTCGGCGGAAAGATCACGTCCATGATGACGCAAGGAGAGTCTCCAATGGGGGACAAGACGCCGGCGGAGATGAAAGACACGATCCTGCACGCGGCGCTCGAGATGCCGGGCGGGGGTGTCCTGATGGGAGCGGATCATCCACAGGGAAAGAAGGTGCATCCAGTGGGTTTTTGCGTATCGGTACAGGTAAAGGACGCGGCGGAGGCGGAGCGAATTTTCAAGGGATTGTCCGAAGGTGGCCAGGTGCAGATGCCGTTCCAGAAAACGTTCTGGTCCCCTGGATTCGGGATGTGTACCGATAAGTTTGAAGTTCCGTGGATGATTAACTGCGTCCCAGCGGCATGAGAGGTGAATCATGTCATTTCAGGCATACATCGACAACATCAAGACCAAAACCGACAAAACGCCCGGTGAGTTCAGGAAGATTGCCGAGAAGAAGGGCTTGCTTAAACCGGGAGTGATGGCAGGTGAGATTGTCGCTTGGCTTAAGAAGGATTTCGGCTTAGGACATGGCCACGCCATGGCGATTTACGCCACCTTCAAAGGGGTGAAGGAATGGAAGTAGCTCAGGTCCGCGCCACTCAACATGGTTAGTCTCCGACTCAAGGTAAAGGCGATCCGGCCAGAGAGGGAGAAAATGGGAACCCGCGATCTTTGAATTTGCGCGACAGAGATCGCGGTCGAGTTTGTGCCGAAAAGTCGGCTCGTCGGACGTAATCAGATAGTGCTCAGCCTCATGTCCCGCTTCAGCCCCGCGCTTCAACCAGGTACCCCAACCACTCTGGCATCCCCGCCCCGGTCTTGGCAGATGTCTCGAAGATCCGGATTCCCGGCCGGATTTCGTTGATGTTTTTGAGCGCGAGTTCGCGATTGAAACCGCAAGGCTCGGCAATATCCATTTTCGTAATCACCGCGGCGTCCGCGGAGTTGAAGAGCGTGGGATACTTAAGCGGCTTGTCTTCACCTTCGGTCACACTCAGCAGCGCGACGCGAATTTTCTCGCCCAGGTCATAGCTCGATGGGCAAACCAGGTTGCCCACATTCTCGATAAACAGATATTCGAGACTGCCCAGCGCGACTCCCTCCCAGCCGGCCAGATGCTTATCGATCATCTCGGCGTCAAGATGGCAAATTCCATGCGTATTGATTTGGCGCACGGGGGCGCCACTGGCAGCGAGACGGCGCGCATCGTTGTCCGTTTCCAGATCGCCCACCAGCGCGGCCACCTTCGCTCCGCGCGCCCGCAGTTCGCGCAGCGTGAATTCGAGAAATGCCGTCTTGCCGGTTCCGGGGCTTGAAACTAGGTTGAGCACAAGAACGCCCGCATCGACAAAGCGGCTGCGCAAACCCGCCGCTAGCTCATCGTTTTTCTTCAATATTCCGCGCCGCAGCTCGACAATTCGGGTCGTCATAGTGCCTCCTGGTTTGCTGCCACACTGCCTTCGTCGATCTCGTCAATCTCAATTGCCTCAATCTCAAGTTCGCGCCCCTGTCTGAGGTCGCTGCAGGGCTCGTCGCAATACGGGCAGCGGAATCTATGTAGGCTGGCAAGCTCTCCATCCCTGCCGCACGCCGCGCAGTGCGTAATTACGGGTAGAGTCTTGACAACGAGCTTTGCACCTTCCAGCGGGGTTCCTTCGACTGTGATGCCCCAGCAGAACTGCAGCGAATCCTCGACAACCGAAGCCAGCGCACCGAGGCGCAGCCGCACTTCCTTTACGCGCGCGCCGGGGTAGGCAGCCGCCGATTCGGTAACCGCATCCACAATGCTCGCCGCGATGGAAAGCTCATGCATGAAGAGTCGATTTTACGCCTCCGCAATCCACATGCGGATTGACGTAAAGGTTCGTCAGGGCAGATGCGTTTGGATTCGGCTTCTCGCTGTTAGCCGGGGTCCCGTCAGCATTCCCCGGGCAACTTCGCAATCTGACGTGTCAAGCCGTCCCGACACGGCCACGCGCGGCAAGCTCTTGATCTCCAACAGTCTATCGTCGGCCAGGAATTGCGCAGAATTATGGCTTCTTTGTTTATCCTGAACTCGGGAGCAAAGTTGTCAGCGGACTTCAAGCCGCCTCCTTTTCCCGCTGCGGCATCGAAAAACTGGTGCTAAGGATTCAAAAGTGGCTGTTAAGCAATCTTGAATCAGCAATATGCTTCTAAATTCCTTGTTGAGAGCAGTTTGCGGAAACCCCTGCACCTAACCTGAGCAAATGGAGGAATCTAGTCTCCGGGGGGAGGGGGGGCACCCCCCAGCCGTTTACACCCCACCGGTTGATTGGGCAGGGGCAATGCCCCCAAGGGACCTCGCTGTCCTAGCCTCTCTGACTTGCAGAAAAGCGGTCTGCAGCCCGGCTCCGGAAGAGCCGTGGCGCAGGCAGCCTGTTCCGCCCCTCATCGGCCACTGCTTTACAATCGAAGCGTGGAATCTGAAGCGTCTTCGCAAATCATTCTTGCCGAAAACCTTGTCAAGGTGTACCAAGCGGGCAAATTGTGGGTGACCGCAGTTCGCGGAGTTTCGCTCTCGGTCCAGAAAGGCGAGTTTGTAGCCGTCGTCGGCCCTTCCGGTTCCGGCAAGTCAACGCTCTTCTACGTTCTCGGTGGCCTGACGCGGGCAACCGAGGGGCGGGTCGTGATTGACGGTGTCGACTTTGCCACCCTCGATGACGGCCAGCGCACCCGGCTGCGCAAACACCGTATCGGCTTCGTGTTTCAGAAGTTCAACCTGCTGCCCACACTGTCGGCCATGGGAAACATCGAAATCTCCTACACGATCAGCGGGCGCAAAGAGCCGATGGACCTGGAATACCTAGATCACCTGAGCGATCTGCTTTCGATCCGCGGGCGGCTGAAACATCGGCCTGCAGAGCTGAGCGGCGGCGAGCAGCAGCGGGTGGCCATTGCGCGGGCACTAGTAGCCAAGCCGGCGATCGTTCTGGCCGACGAACCTACCGGAAATCTGGACACGAAGAACTCCGATGCGGTGCTGCACATGCTGATGCGCTCGAACCGTGAGCTCGGCCAGACCACTTTAATGATCACCCACAACCCCGAGGCGGCATCAGTGGCCAGCCGCATCCTCTATATGCGCGATGGCGAGATTGTGCGCGAGGAAAAAGGTTCGCGCTCGGACGAGCCGATGGCGGTTTCAGCCGCCTCTCTGCCGTCCTGAAATGCGTTCTCGTCCCGGGTAATCGTGGCCCCAGAGCGGTTTGACCCGGTTTCGGCGGCCCGGTATACTCGAAGTTGCATTAAGCGGGAGTAGCTCAGTGGTAGAGCATCGCCTTGCCAAGGCGAGGGTCGCGAGTTCAAATCTCGTCTCCCGCTCCAAACCGCCCTCCGGTGACAACCGGGTTGGCTACGGCGGTTCGGAGCGATACACACCAACTTATAGGCTGCCCTGCCAAGGCGCGGTACCCAAGTGGTAAGGGAGAGGTCTGCAAAACCTTTATGCGCCGGTTCGATCCCGGCCCGCGCCTCCAACTTCTTCGACAGTCTGAAAGCAAACGAGACACGGGCAGAGTTTTTCTCTGTTAGGCCTCTCTGCGGTTTTGGTTCCCTGTTCGACCTCGCGCTTCTTGGCGGGGTGGCATTCGGAAGGGGACGATGATTGATCCGCCGGACCAGCCTCGTGGCAACGCACCTCCACACTCAGATGGCCAACATTTGTAGGCTCAGAACCATTAGGTCGAGAGCGAGCCTTTGGTTTTTCGCGTGTCACGAGTTTTCCAGAAGAAAACTGCCGCGGAGCCAATAGGCCGGTGAGCATGGTCACAATACTTTATCGTGGAGGGGGATACTATCTTCGCGTGGCGGGAGTGCTTTCCAGAAAAGCAGTTGCAGCCGAGTGGCCACGGAGCAAGTACTTGCACATTTTCAATGCCATTTGACGCCAATAAGAGCAACAATGCGCAAAGTGAAGGAAATAGCTGCCAGAATCGAAAGCTCGCGGATGTAGAATCTCCTTACCAAATTATCTCCAGTCTGCTTCGCTGCTCAATATTTTGAGACTGCCTGGTACGGCGTTAAGAACTGTCGTTGAAATGCGACGTTGTATTTCCATTTCAAACAGAACAGTGAGTTGAGAAGTAATCTTCGCTCTTGCCAGGAATCTCAGATCTTGAGTTGCACACTTCACACGAAGGGTACGCCTGTGAACAAGAAGCGTCTGGATTCGTGGAAGGGCATTGCCGCCTTCCTGGACAGGAGCCTGCGGACGGTGCAGCGTTGGCACGAGTGCAACGGACTGCCCGTGCATCATTTTGGTGGGCTCAAGGGCTCGGTTTTTGCATATGAGGAAGAGATCGATCAGTGGCTTGCGAGCCTTTCAGCAGAACCTGGAGTGGTACAGGCGCGAGCGGAGGAGGCGGTCGAGTCGGGTAAGCGGACTTCGAACGAGCTGACCATGACCGCCGATGGCATCTGGGAAACGCGTTCGGAGAGAAACATCCACACCATTGCCGATCTTTACCGCAAGGCCATCGCTGACGATTCGCGCAACTCGGCCGCCTATACCGGGCTAGCGAAAGCGATGGTCTTCTGTGCTCTCAACGACTTGATGGATGGACCCATGGCATTTCCGAGCGCCGTTGAGGCTTTGCGGCGAATGCCGCAGCTGGATGCCGAACATCTTGACGCCAAGTGTCCCGCGGCCTGGATCGAATTGCTTTACAACCGCAACTGGTCTCAGGCGCGAGCGGGCTTCGAAGAGATTCTTAGCAAGCGCCCAACATCGTTCGCCTTGGCCGGCATGGCAGCAGTGCACGTTGCCGAGAGCAGCATTTTGAAAGCCCAGGGGTGCGCGTGGGAGGCTTGGCGGCTCAATCCGTTGGTGGGTTCGCTGGGCGCATTTCTTTGCTGGACCGTATACCTGAACGGAGACTTTCGCCATGTTCGGGATCTGATCGCGCAGATACGAACCGGGGGCGGAGACGGGGGCTTAATTTCAGCGGTAGAAGCGCTTGTTGTGGTCCAGAGCGGTGCTGTCTCCAGTAGTCTGATCCGCCTTGAGAAAGTTGCCTCGGACTTTCCGCAAAATCATACTTTGCAAGGGATTCTTGGTTACGCATACGGGATCTCGGGTGAGAAGACCAAGGCACTGAACGTGTACACACACCTGGCACACTGCTCTGAAACAAACAGAAAGAGCAACGGCTACGCGCTGGCAATCGTCTCCATGGGTCTGGGCAACGACCAGAAAGCAATTGCATGGCTGGAGACGGCATACGCCGAGGGCACACTCTGGAGTCTTGGATTTCGGTCAGATCCCATTCTTAAGTCGCTTGCAGGCGACCTTAGCTTCGCTCGTCTGGCTAACAAGATTGGGGTCAGCACGCATTACCGGGCCGAGTTGCAGCTGCAAAGGCCTGCGGCTCTTTCTTTTCTGGAAAGCGTGCTCCTCGGAGAGAACTCGTAGATCGATCGGCGAACGTTCGTAATCATGCATCCATATCGAAGCATTAGGTGAGCTCGTCCCTCAACGCGGTCAGGTTAGTCGGTTCTAATTCTCCTGATATATCCGGTTGCACAGAAAACGCAGCAAGGGGAGTTGAGAGCATGTGCTTCCACGCCTTTCAGATGCTGCGCTCACGACCGCGGGAAGTATGAATTGTCGCAATAGCGGAGCAATTGTGAACGCGTGGCGCGGAATGACAGCGTTCCACGTGTCTTGGCGCTATACAAGAGAAAAGTACTGACTTACTCTCACTCCTAAGAAATCCGAACAGATTCAGAAACACTCTTCATCTGGCATCTTCGCTACTTTGCTGCTGTAGGGGCAACTCGGTTAGAGAGATCTAACTCATCGTTGCTGGATGACGGTATCAATAGTGCTGAGCTTTTCGGCGGCAAGAGCAGCGTATTTGCGAAGCTACTGAAGAATAGGCCAAATTGGTCACTGACTTTGCTAAGTCAGCACGGCGAAGCCATGAGCGGGACCGTCTCGAGGGGTTCCGAAGATACAGTTTCAAGAGACAAGCCCGCGGGTTACTGCAGCAGGTAACTCGAAGCGCGTTTGTGAGACGAAAGAGATTCGGTGAGCATGCCACTCCTTCACAGCGAATTGACCTCCACTCCAGATCTGACTCCGGTAAGTACGAATAGGTCAGTCGAGTGCAAGTGGTACGCCGTCTTCACCCTCCCGCAAAACGAGAAGTCCGCTATCAGGCACTTAGCCCTACGTGACGTTGAGTCGTTTCTCCCGACATACGAGACAGTGCGTGTCTGGAAAAACAGGCAACGCGTTCGAACTGTACTACCCCTGTTCCCAAGCTATCTCTTCGTGCACATTGAGAGCCACCAGCGGACCAGGGTCCTCGAGTCTCCCGGAGTCGTCAACATTGTTGGCAACAGCCGAGAGCATGTGCCGGTTCCGGATGCGACGATCGAATTGCTTCGCTCGGGCGTCCAGGGCAAAAACATGGAGCCATATCGCGAGCTAGTCGTTGGCAAGAAGGTTCGCATCAAGAACGGCTCCATGGAGGGTGTGCAGGGTGTTCTGGTAAGAAAAGGCAACAGCATGCGGTTCGTACTCGCAATCGAGATGATCAATCAGCACGCGGCAATTGAAGTAGAGGCCGAGGATCTGGAAGAGATCGCGGAGTGAAACTGGTGAGTCTCTCTCACAAAAGAGTAATTATTTAGACGAAATGTCTTCGCGCAGCGTCGCGAACGGCTCCGGCGAACAGCGAATCGATTCGAGCCCCCGCCTCTTTGGCTTTGTCTGGTCCCTCCACGGGTCATCTGATCGGAAGTTAGCTGATTCGGCGCAATAGCAAAGGCTGCTGGCAGTTTTCAGGCCTTCACATGTTAGGAGCGAAAGATGCCGTTGCCGGCCAAGAACTCGACCCAGAAGGAAAGAATCCTGGCCGCTGCGTCGCAACTGTTTGCCCGCCAGGGATATCACGGGACAAGCACGCGGGAAATTGCCCGTCTTTCCGATGTGAGTGAAAACACAATCTTCCGCCACTTCGATCGCAAGGAAGACCTATTCTGGTCGGCCCTTCGCTGCCGCTGCTCGGCGATCAAACTTCGCCGGGATTTGTTGGAAAGAATGACGGAAGGCGACGAGCCAGAAGTGGTTCTGCCAAAACTCGTTGAGTTTCTCTCCGATATCCTCAACTACTCCCCGGAGTTGCTGCGGCTAATCGCGGTGGCATTGCTTGAGATGCAATGGAGAGCCGATGTTTTCTGCGATGAATGTCTCTCGCCTTCTTTTTCGGCCATCAGCAGGTACCTGACGATGAGCGTTCAAAATGGCAGGATGCGCAACCTAGATCCAAGTATGGTCACAGCAGCGTTGACGACGATGGTGCTGGTGCATCCGTGGCTCACCCGGCACACCTTATCGGGAAAGACGATGTTTGCCGACAGCAGGTCAGCGGAGCGCGCGTATACGACGTTCTGGCTCGACGTGCTGGCGTCACGAGCAACGGCCTATCAAACGCAAACCTGTCTACCGGTCGCCAGAGAGGCTGCACACCGAACTACTGTTGGTCAACCATAACTAACTGTCGCGCGCGGTCCTTATCCCGCAATGAGCCGTGACCACTTCTGCAAGAATCTTTTTCAGCTGAAAAGCGGCCGACCTATTATGATCAACAGACTAAGTCTCCTCTTGCTCATTTCCGGAACGATTTGCGCCGGCCAGTCCCAACTGACGACTCCGGACCTAGGAGTGCCGTTAGTTGCTCAAGGCACGATGGCGCCGGTGGCTCCTCGGGAACCAACTCAGCCTGCTAGCCACACGGCTTCCATTGGGAACACCGAGAATCGCATCACTGCACCCGTCGCTGCCAGGATTGTCGGGCCTCTCACGGCGAGCTCAGAGTTTGAACAGTACGCCGAAGATGCAACCGGACGCCGGCTCCCTGTTTACGGACGCCAGCTCTTCGACCAGGTGCCAACGACGTTTGCGCCAGTGGAGAATGTGCCGGTGCCAGCCGACTATGTGCTGGGACCGGGAGATCAACTATTGATCCGAGTCTGGGGAAAGATCGATCTCGATATCAGCGTAACGGTTGACAGGAACGGACAGATCAATATTCCGAAGGTTGGAACCCTATCGGTGGCTGGCTTGCGTTATGCGCAGGTCGAAGGGTATCTACATACGGCAATCGGCTCTCAATTCAAAGACTTTGAACTGAACGTTGCTTTGGGCCAGCTTCGTTCCATCC
Source organism: Occallatibacter sp. (assembly GCA_049793195.1). Lineage (GTDB taxonomy): Bacteria > Acidobacteriota > Terriglobia > Terriglobales > Acidobacteriaceae > Telmatobacter. Next base: position 19,607 of record JBARBP010000189.1, read on the forward strand.
AAATCTTTGTCCTCGGTAACGCTCGACAGCCTGGTGCTTACACGGTCAGCTCGCTGAGCAGTCTGGTGGATGCGCTCTTTGTCTCTGGAGGTCCATCGGCGACTGGAACGATGCGTCACATTCAACTGCTTCGTGCAGGCCGGGCCATAACCGAGTTCGATATTTACGACTTGATCGCAAGAGGTGACAAATCCCGCGACATCCGGCTGCTGCCAGGCGACGTGATCCATATCCCTCCGATTGGACCACAGATGGCTGTCAGCGGCGACGTAAATCAGCCTGGCATCTACGAGCTAAAAGAAGAAAAAACGGTCAGGGCGATCCTTGAGGATGCAGGAGGAATGACGAACCTTGCCGACGGCGAGCGGGCTGTGCTGGAACGAATTGACAACCACAAAAGCCGTGAAGTTGAAGAATTCATGCCGGACGCGCCGGGGCAAGCACGGTTGATCAAAGATGGCGATTTACTGCGCGTGTTCCCGCTTTCGCCCAAGTTTACAAATGCAGTGACCCTACGAGGCAATGTCTCTGAGCCGGGCCTTTATCCCTGGAAAGATGGGATGCGCATTTCGGACCTGATCCCTTCTCGCGCATTTCTGATCACTCGTGACTACTGGAACCGGCAAAATCACTTGGTTCGGCCGGAGCCAAATCATCCGTTTGACGATCAATTCACGGATGCGCTCGGCGACCCACGGACCGGTGCGATGATCAATCCACCCGAGGATGCACTTGGAAACTCAAAAACAGATGCGGTGGAGAACTCGTATGCCGATCAGGCCAGGGGCGAGAGTTCCAGGACCATTGCAACTATCGGTCAGAACAGCTCGGAGGTCAACTGGGAATATGCTCTGATCGAACGTTTGGATGAGCGCGATCTGAGCACCCGCCTCATCCCATTCAACCTCGGCAATGCACTGGACGACCCCGCCAGTGCCAACAATCAGATCTTGAAGCCCGGAGATGTCGTAACCATCTTCTCGAGGGCGGACCTTGAATTGCCGTTGGAGAAGCACGAATCCTTCGTCCGGGTCGTTGGTGAGGTCGAAGCACCCGGCGTATACCGGGTGAATCCCGGCGAAACCTTGAGAGGGATCGTCCAAAGAGCCGGTGGACTGACCGAGCATTCTTACCTTTACGCGTCAATATTCACCCGCGTATCTACGCGGCTCGCCCAGGAAGCGCAGCTAGGGCAGTTTTCTGACCAGATGCAGAGGGAACTGATCACCAAGTTCGCGAATTCGACACCGCAAGCCGCTCAAACCGGAGCGGACCAACAGACACAATTCGCGATGCAGCAGGCGAAATTGGCTCGACTCACTTCCGCAAAACCAACGGGCCGGGTCATTTTGACCATGAAACCAGAATCCGCGGGAGTTGCAGACATTCCGGATTTCCCTCTTGAAGATGGGGATGCCTTCTACATCCCGTCGCGGCCGAACACGGTCCAGGTGGCGGGCGCGGTATATAACGCCAACGCCTTCCGCTACGAGTCCGGAGAGCGGCTCATCACCTATCTGAACGATGCCGGCGGCGCGACCCGCGATGCGGATACGAAGCGTATCTTCGTGATCCGTGCCGATGGGACAGTTGTCAGCCGCCAGTCGCGCAATATGCACTCCCACGGCAGTTATGAAAACCTGAGGCTGCTCCCTGGAGATGCCGTGGTCATTCCAGAGAAGCTGAGAGTGTCGTCCGCTATGAATCAATTTCTGCAAACGACTCAGTTCATGTCTCAACTGGCCCTGACTGCTGCCGCACTCAGCGTTGTCAAGTAGAAACGCTTTGGACGGCAGGAAGGGACCTTCTACTGGAGCGTGGAGCGGGTTTTCCGTTCCGTCCAAACTCAAGAACGCTATTATCGTTCCGCTCCGGCCCAAGCCGGCAAACGGACTCCTGTAGAACTTGCCGACGATAAGTCAGACAGTCTCATGATCGTCTATGGCTGGAACCATGCTTCGTCTGGCTTTGTAGTTAGGGTGTACTCCGATGATTGAACAAGGCCAATTTACTGACGAAATTGAAGAGTCACGCGTCACTGCGTCTCCTTCGGAAGACAACGCCACGATGTTCGGCCTAACCGGTCTCGCGATCGCAGTTATTACGCAGCTAGCCAGTCGCAAGCGGTTGATTACGACAGTAACAAGCTCGACTGCGCTTGCCGGTTTTGTCATCGCATTGGCGCTTCCAGTTCGATATACATCCGTTACGAGGATCATGCCGCCACGCCAGACTCAGTCAACAACCACC
>JBARBP010000190.1:0-18483 GCA_049793195.1 Occallatibacter sp.
GTTGCGAAGAGCCGCGATTTCATGGGATGTCTTCCGAGCCAGCGGGTGATGCCGCCAATCTTTGGTGGGTGCAAGGTAGAGGCGGTCGACGATTGGCTGTTCTGGTCCGAGGCTGGTGCTTTGATCGGTCGCGAGCAGCGCACGCCACCGTGGCTCGACGATCCAGTCAATCTCCCAGGTTGGATGTGCGAGGCGTAGCGCCGTAATTGCAGGCAGGGCGTGCAAAATGTCGCCCATGGCGCCAGGCCGGACCACAAGGAGGCGGAACTTTGACTGCGTGTGCAAACTCTGATTTTCTCACACGGACTAGTGGCGGGGTGTTGGACCGATTCGTCCAGTCTTAAACCGCGGCTACCGCTGGAGAAGGTCGATGGGCTTAGTGAAGTCCGTGACACGAATGTGCGCCGCGAGCGAAGGGTGCTGGTGCTGCAAGGCCAGGAACATCTCCCAAGCCACGCGGCGGTAACTGAAGTGGCCGGCAGGACCGGAGCGAAGTTCGCAGATGTATTGAGCTTCAGCGAAGTCCATTTTGAATAGGCTGCGGATGCGCGTGGCCAGCGGCAGCAGGTAAAGCGCAGACTGTGCGGCCTCAGGCGCCGGTCCGGCCGCGACCTGCGCGCTTGCCTTGTGAGCGGCTTCTACGGCCGTTTGATAGTCGGTAAGGATGCCGGCCTCGGCAAGAACGTCTGCCTCGCCTGCCAAATCGCCAGAGTTTGGCGTCTCATAACCGTGGATCGCGGTGAACTGCTGAATGATTTGCGTGCAGCGGCGATGGCGGTGCATGTCGCGGAACCCACCGATGTCCATAAGAATGTCGAACCGAAGAGCTGCCCCGGCATGGAAGGCGCGGAGTGCTTCGTCGTGCTTGCCACGGTGACGGAGCCCGAGCTCAATAATCTCTGAAACTTGTGAGGCCGGAAAACCAGAGACAAGATCGCGGATCTGCCGGTATGGGTGGTGGCTGGCCGAGTAGAGCAGCGTCGCAGCCAGCTCGACTTCAAGGGTTTCAGTGCGCTCGACCAAGTCAACCAAAGGTGCGGGTGCAACGGGCACGGAATTCAGGATCTCCGCTGTCGTTTGCGACAGTTCGGCGCGCGACTGAATTTCGTAGTCATTAGGCTGGGCGTATTTGACCAGGGTGGGGGCTGTGTGGATTTCGCGGGTGAGGAATTGAGCTGTCTCAGTGGCGAGTGCAGGATCGGCAGCGGTGATTCTATTTGCGAAGGCCGCGGCGGCCTGACCATTGACGTTCCAGGCAGAGCCGGTGGCGGCTTCGCGAAGCTTGATTCCCAGGTCGCGCACCTCGGCGACGGGGCTGGAAAGCAGGCGGGAAACCTGTGTTTCAAGAGTACGGGCGCTGACAATCTGGCCGAGCGAGGTGTTGGTCGCAAGAGGGAGCAGGTAGCGGGCCACGTCGAAGGCGCGAGCCTTCAGCGTGCGCTCGTAGGCTTCCGGCTTGAGGGACTCGGGGCAGGGGATGCGGCCGCGAAGCAGTTCGAGAACGGCCGCAGTGGTCCGCTGATAGGCCGCGAAGAGATTTTCCACCGTATGGGAGTAGAGTTGGACCGAGCTGGAATCCCCACCAAAATCAGGGAGATACCACCCCGACTTGAGAAAATTCTGATATCTTGTCGAGCGCTCCTGACCGTCCCACCGCTGCTCGTCCACTAGGACGATGGCGGCCAACAGGCTCAGGCGTTCAACGGCAAAGGCGATGTGAGCCAAGTCGGCAATCGAGCGGTGACCGTATTGAAAGTAAAATGTATTCAGAAACTGCTCGGCACGCTGAGCGCTGATCTCCGTGAGCGACTCGCGCATGGAGAGAGCTGAACGCGAGTACTTAGCCATGGCGAAAGCCAGCACCTCTGGATCGGCGCCGTGGACGGCGAACACATTTGTCTGGTTACTGGCGGCGGGGGCACGAAAAGTTTCGCTGGACATTGTTTAAGTCTCGCGAACAGAATACGGCATTAGGGTGGCTGTGCAGATTCTCGGTGTCAGGCAGCCATTTGCTCGGTTGAGCACCGGCGGAGCGGGGTCAGCCGAACACGCTGGAGAGGGCCATGCAAGAGTATCAACTTCGGACATCTCACAGGCCGCGGCCGCTCCCCTCAGGCCGCTGGGCGATGACCCAGCGGTGGAACGATCTTTTGTTTGCGCACTGGCCGATTCCTGTGGCGCAAATGTCTGCCTTGCTGCCCAATTGGCTTGAAGTTGACACATACCAGGGGTCAGCGTGGCTGGGCATTGTGCCGTTCTGGCTAGACCGGATCAAGATCCGCGGCGTGCCTCCGATCCCCGGAGCACGCAGCTTTCCTGACCTGAATCTTCGCACCTATGTTCGCGATGAATTTTCGGGTACGCCCGGCGTGTATTGCTTCTCGCTCGATGCCAGCAACCTGCTTGCCGTGGCTGTGGCCCGCACCTATTATCATCTGCCCTACTACTGGTCGGAGATGCGGCTGGAGCAGCGCTCGGAGCGGGAGTTTGCCTTCTACAGCAGAAGGCGATTCTCAAGCCGGCAAGTGATCTTTAACGCGCGGTATCGAGGGTTGGGACCGAACGCGAGCCTTGCTGAGAATCGCGTTGGAACCTTCGAGCACTTTGTGACTGAACGCTCCTGCCTGTACAGTTCCAGCCGGGCCGGAGAGCCTACCCGCGCCAATCTTCACTATGTTTCATGGCCGCTGGAAGAGGCGGAAGCTGAGATCGAACGCAACGATCTGGCAACGTCGATCGGGCTCTATCTGCCAAATCTCGCCCCCGTCCTGCATTATTCGCGCCGGCTTGCGGTTTATGTGTGGCCAAGAGAACTGATGCGCCCGGTACTGGCGGGCAGGCCCGTCACTGTGGCCGTTTCGCCGTCGGGATAGTGATAGCTTCACACCTTCAGCTATCAACGACCAGCTTTCAGACCCCGGCTCTCGGCTAGCGACTTAAGACGTGATTTTTGCCGGAGCTTTTCACTCTTTCGAGAAACTGGCCCTGCCCGGTTGCCGACTTCTGCACACTTATAATGAGGTGCGGAAGGGCGCGCAGTTTTGCGCGTAGGTTAGCGATAACTTTATGGCGAATTTGCAAGGAAGAATTGCGCTGGTCACCGGCGCTTCGCAGGGCATCGGGCGTGCGTGTGCGATGGAACTCGCGCGCGCCGGGGCAGTTGTTGCGCTCGCCGCGCGGAACCAGGCAAAGCTGGCTGAAGTGGTGGCGGAGATTGAGACATCCGGGGGGCAGGCGGCGGCTTTTGCACTTGATATATCCAGCGAGGAATCGATAAAGACGTGCGCCAAGGCGGTTTTGGAACGATTTGGCAAGGTCGAGATCCTGGTGAACAATGCCGGCATCACTCGTGACGGGCTCATGATGTCGATGAAGCGCGCGGACTGGGACGATGTCCTGTCAACGAACCTGACGGGGAGTTTTTTGCTTACGCAAGCCCTGCTGCGCCCGATGTTGAAGAATCGCTGGGGCCGGATTATCAACATTTCGAGCGTCGTGGGCCGCACCGGTCAGGCCGGCCAGGTAAACTATGCGGCCAGTAAGGCAGGGCTGATCGGTTTTACGCGGTCGATGGCACGCGAAGTGGCTTCGCGGGGAATCACTGTAAACGCCGTGGCTCCCGGCTACATCGAGACACCCATGACGGCGGTGCTGGACGAGAAGCAGCGCGCGGCAATGATGGCTCAGATTCCGCTTGACCGCCCGGGGACTGACGCGGATATTGCGCAGCCGGTTGTCTTTCTGGCATCGGAGGGAGCGGGGTACATCACCGGCCACGTGCTGGACGTGAACGGCGGAATGTTCATGGGTGGCTGATGCCCGCTCGAAAAAGCACAATTCTTCAAGTTATGCGTAATCCGGGCCGATAAATGGTCAGGGAAGGTACGCATGGCTACGTTGGTGGCGCCTGCTCAACGTCCTGGGCAAGTCCGATCTGAATTTGCAGATGGTCTGCGCTACCTGGCGCGGCAGCCGATTCTGGACCTGCGCGGTAGACTGCATGGCTACGAATTGCTTTTTCGAGACGGTCCGGGAGTTGCCTTTTCCGGCGATGGCGACCTTGCTACACGCACCATGCTCGACAATTCGGTGATCTTTGGCCTGGAGAAGTTGGCAGGTGGAGTTACCGCATTCGTGAACTGCACCAGGGAATCGTTGACCGAGGATCTGGTGAATGTTCTGCCGCCGAGCATGACGGTTCTGGAAATTCTGGAAGATATCAATCCGACGCCTGATGTGGTGAAGGCATGTCGCAGGCTGAAGGCTTCAGGGTTTCGTGTAGCGCTGGACGATTTCACCTGGAAACCGGGCATTGAACCGCTGGTCGAGCTGGCAGACTACATCAAAGTGGATTTCGTTCTTACGACCGCCCAGGGGCGAATGAAGCTGCTGCGGAAGCTGAGCAACTACGCGGTAGCGCTTGTTGCCGAGAAAATCGAGACTCACGACGAGTACAAGCAAGCGCGTTCGGAAGGCTTTACGCTGATTCAGGGTTACTACTTCTGCCGGCCCGTACTGCTCAAGAACCGGAATGTCCCCGCCAACCGCTTATCTCATGTCGAAATCCTGCGCCTGTTGCACGAGGACTCGATCGATTTGCGCAAGCTGACACGGTTGGTCAAGCGCGACGCTTCATTGACCTACCGTCTGCTTCGGCTGATCAACTCGCCACTTTGGGCAGTGCGCCAGGAAGTGTGCTCCGTGCAGGGTGCGCTCATCGCTGTCGGAGAAGATGCGTTCCGCAAAATCGCCACGCTGGCTATAACGAGCGAACTGAATGCCGATCAGCCTGTCGAAGTGCTGCGCATGGCCTTTGTGCGCGGGCGATTTTGCGAACTGGCCGCCAGATTCTGCGATCTCAACGCCACCGAGCAGTACCTTCTTGGATTGCTGAGTCTGCTGCCCGCGATGTTGCGGCTTCCGATGGATGAACTTGCGCCGATGCTGGCTCTGCGCGAAGAGATTCGCCAAGCGCTCAGGGGTGCAGACCTTCCCGAGAGCGCCCTGCTTGCGTGGCTGGTAAGACACGAGAACGGCGATTGGGCGGGATGCGATTCGGTCACTCGGGCTCGTAGTCTGGATCAGAAACATCTGCAGGAATGCTATGCGGAGGCCGTATCCTGGGCAGAGTCCGCCCTTACCTTTGCGTAGGGAACCTCGTGCAGCCATGTCTCCCGGCAACATCAATTCCAGACCTGTTTGATGCCCAGCTTCCGGGTGAGTGATCCGTCGCCAAGCACAGCGCTTTTTCTGCGAAACAAGTTGCTCACCGCGCCCCAATATCAGCTTGTGCTAATATCGCCGCAAGCGTTCAGCGTCGACTTAACATAGACCTCCGATGTTCCGCCGACGAGTGGAAGATGCGGCAGCCGCCTGGACCAAGCCGGCAAGGCGATTAGAGCCCCGAGCCTGCCCGCCAGAAGCCTTCGCGAACGTAATCGGAGGAGATGCCATGAACGAATTGTCTAATCTTCAACCCTCTGTTCCGATGCCGCCGATTCCAATGACGTTCGGACAGATTCTGGACCGGACCTACCGGTTGATGCGTGCGCACTTAAGGCTGTTTCTCGGTATTGCGGCCGTTCCCGCGGCAACAATTCTCGTCTTCATTTCGGTATGGATGACGCTAGTCTTCAGGATCATCGGCCCGCAACTGACCGGGAAAACCCCTGGGATCGGCGCTGTCGCTGGCGGAGCTCCACTCTTGTTCTCGACGGTCTTTTTGATTTGCTACCCGCTCATTCTCTTGATCTATGCTCTCTATTTACCGGCCGCAGCCTTCGCCGCAACGCAAGCCGATCGCGGCGTCATGGTCTCATTTCGCCAGGCGTACAGCGTAGCTTGGAGCCACTTCGGTCGTTCTCTTTGGCTGATGATTCTCTGCTTCCTCTATGTGGTTGTCCCGGTTGCCTTGATCGCCGCGCTGATCACCTCAGGGGCTGCTCTTATTCACCACTCAGCGGGTTTGGGTTCGGGTCCGGCCTTTGCTTTCTTCCTCATCCCTCTCTTGGTTCTGCTCTATCTTGCCATCCTTGTCTACTCCGTTTGGATCATGCTGCGATTTGCGGTGGCCTATCCGGCCTGTGTTGAGGAGAATCTGACCGCATGGGCTTCGCTCCAACGCAGCTCGAGCCTTACCCGTGGCGGAAAGGGACGGATCTTTCTGGTACTGCTGGTGGTTTATGCCGTTGTGTACGCGGCGGAATTAGCGTGTATTCTCGTTCTTCTGACATTGGCCGCTGTTGCCTCCCTAATCGCGATGTCGGCGCACGTGACGGTTGGCTCGCCGCCATTCTTCATCCTGGTTGGTCTCGGCGTCCTTGCTTATGTGCTGGTGATCGCGGCCTGTGTCCTGATTAGCTACGCAGCTTTCACTACTTCGCTGGCCGTGATCTACCACGATCAGCGGCTCCGCAAGGACGGCCAGGCACCTCAGACGGGCTTGGCCTGACAATACCAAAGCCGAGACTGAAGCCGAGCTGTCGGCCGAATACTAGGGTTTTCTTGGGTCCTGGGATCCGACGCCGGCATTGAACGGGCGACTCCGGCTGAATCCTGGAGCCACGAGCATCATCTGAAATAATAGTGGCTGTGAAATTTGCGCAACATTTTGGGCTCCCGCTGGGAGTGGGTTTGCTCTTCTGTGCAGCATTGTTGCTGGGAGGCACTGGGGCGTGGGCGCAGACGGGGAATCCTACTTCTTCCGCAAATCCCTTTTATGGGAGCGTAACTGCGCAGCCGCTGAGCGATGAAACGCTGAAGTTATCGCTTGACGATGCAGTCAGCCGCGGACTGCGGAATAATCTTGGCCTGAAAGAGGTCGAGAACGACGAGAGAACAGTTCACGCGGAAAAGAGCGAAGCGCTGCAGGAGTTCTTGCCAACCATTACGCTCAAAGGAGACATAGGGGTCTACCAGCACGATCTGGCGGCACAGGGTTTTGGGCCAGGGGTCATTTCCAAGTTCACCGGGCTTTTTCCGGGCGGGAAGGTTCCGGCGGGGATTTCGCTGATTACAAAGGACGATTTAACCGAGGGTCAGGTCCACTTCACTGAGACTCTGTTCTCAGGTCCGGTAATTGCGGGATGGAAGGCGGCCGGCTCGGCGGAGCGGGCAGCGCATTTCGCGAAGATGACGGCGCGGGGCGAAGTGGTTCAGCAAGCGGCCACGGCCTACTTGCACGCGATTGCCGCTTCGAGTGAAGTTGACAACGCTAAAGCTCTGTTGGCCGAAGACCAGGTATCGCTCGACCACGCCCACGAAGCGCATGAGGCGGGGGTGGCAGCGAATCTGGATGAGTTGCGGGCGCGCGTGCAGTTACAGGGTCAGCAGCAGGCACTGCTCTATGCGCAGAATACCTATGAGAAGGACCTGATCCTGCTGAAGCGCGAGACGGGAATTGATCCGGGACAGAAGATTGTTCTCACCGATCCTGCGCCGTACGGCGATCTGGCGGAACAGACACCGGAAGAGGTGCGCGCAATTGCTTACAAGAACCGCCAGGACTACCAGAACCTCCAAAATCAGGTGGTCACTTATCGGGCCGTGCACGATGTCTACCGCGCTCAGCGACTGCCGACTTTGGTATTCAACAGCTACTATGGCGCCAGCACGGTGAACGGTGCGGGCACTCACGGAAATTTTGTTGCCATGGGGACACTTTCCCTGCCGCTGTTTCGCGAGGCCGGAATACGCGGCAATGAAGATGCGTCGGCGGCGCAACTTGAGGCCGTGAATGTGCAACTCGCCGACTTGCGCAACCACATCGACGAGCAGGTGCGGGCGGCACTGCTGGACGTGAGCGCTTCAGCGAAGTTGGTGCAGGTTGCGAAATCAAATGTAGAACTTGCGACGCGTGCGCTGGGTGACGAGACCGACCGAGTGAATGCCGGTGTGGACGACAACCTGCCGCTGGTGACTGCTGAGGCCACCCTGGCGAATGCCCAGAACAATATGGTGGAGAGCCTCTACCAATACAACGTAGCGAAGCTGGCCCTGGCGCGGGCTGCCGGGATTCTGGAGTTGCATTATCGGGACTACCTGGGGCGGTAGCGCGAACGAACCTTGAATGGCGCTATTTCCATTGACCCGATTAGCGCATTTTCGCTGATGGGCCGCCGATACAAGCCTCTACCCCATAAATCCTAGATACGGACTCGAGCCGAAGTTGCCGAAGTTGGGAAAGATCTGCCTTACCTGGCCGTCGGAGAGTCCGAACCATCGTGCAAGGGTTCCCGCGTATTGATCGACGGAAGTGGTAGGAATCAGCCGGCCGGCTCCTGCATCGTTGGCCTGGTCGACGCCCACGACGGGGTACTGACCATACATATCCTGACCCTGAACCGCGCCGCCAACTACAAAGTGATGGCTTCCCCAGCCGTGGTCGGTACCGTTGCTGTTGGACGTCAAGGTGCGGCCGAAATCCGAAGCGGTAAATGTGGTGACCTGACTGCCCATGCCGGCCGCCACCATCAGACCGTCGAAGTACTCAAGCCCCTGGCCGAGTTGCGTGAGCAGCTGCGCGATGGTAATGGCCTGATTGTTATGGGTGTCGAAGCTGCCGAGCTGTACATAGAAGATCTGCCGAGTGACGCCGAGACCGCTGCTGCCGGCGATGATCCGGGCGACCGTCTGCAGCGAAGTGGCGAATGAGTTATCGGTGAGCTTATTCGTCATTGGATCGAGAAACTGAGGCGGATTCGGAATGCCCCCCACGCCGGCAGGGAGCATGGAACTTGCCAGCTGTGCTTGTGCCTGCGTTGAGCGGTTAACGACGACTTCATACTCCTTGGCAAACAAGTTGGACTCGTCCGCGGTCAGGATGGACGCAAGCGGATTGGCAGCAGCGGGCAAGCCAAAAGGAGGCTGCGACAATCCGTAGATGGGGATCGGCCCCGCGGAAGTGACATTCAGCTGAAACGACGATTGCCCGGAAAGAAACAGCGCGATGCCCGATGTGGAGATGCAGGTGAACGTGGAGTTCGAATTCATGTTCATGCTCTCGATGACATCGGCGACGGCTCCGCCCCATCCCACATGTTCCGCGCTTCCGCCATTTGCGGCGATCGCCTGCCAGGCTGCCGTTTGATCGAAATGCGAGAACAACGATGCAGGCAGGGGTACGGAGTTGGCATTGAATTGGGCCTTGGTGGCGGGAGCGATAAGCGTGCCGGTATTGGCCACAATCGCCGCCCGTCCAGCGTTGAACAGATTTTGAATGCCAGTCAGTGCCGGATTGAGGCCAAAGGTGCGGCCACTCTGCGGGGTCCGCAAGCTAATCGGCAACAAATTGCCGAGGGGATAAGCAAGACCAGGCGCTCCCGAACGCGCCTGCGTGAATGCGGAGAAGGAGTCAGTGTCAGTGGCGATAACGCTGCCGTGTCCATCGTTACCACCCTGCAAAAAGACGCAAACCAGCGCCTTGTAGCCGGACGAGCCGGTTCCCTGGGCCATTGCGGCCAGTGTGTTCAGTTCAAGCAGAAATGGGCTTGCGGAAAGGCCTGCCATCGAGGCCAAAGAGGCCGTTCTCAAAAACTGCCGCCGCGACCCCTCGAATTTGTTCATCATTGAAGGACCCCTAGTATTGCGCGTTAAAGGCTGGCGAAGCCATTGTGAGGTAAATCGCCGTTTGTGCACGGCTCGCGAGCGCGGCGTTAATTGCGTTCTGATTGCCTGAAGGAATCGGGATCGCAGTGATTGCGCCCAGGATCTGGCCATACAGCGTGCTGTTCATCTCGCCGGCCATTAACAGCAGGTTGACGCGATCGAGCAGGGCGGTTGGATTAGAGGCCAGACCCATTTCAGTCTCGTAGCTCGTGAAGATGTCGAAGCCCTGTGTTGCATTGCTGCCAATCGAGTCCTGCATAAAGTTCAGGTAACCCACCACTGTCGACACGTTCGTCATCTGGAACTCTGGCCCGACCAGGCCGGCCGCCGCAATGCTCGTGCCTGGAGGAACATACCCGGGCGCAAACCAGTTGAAGACGGTGGGCGAGCGCAGAGACATCTGGCCGAGTCCCCAAATAGGATCCTCAGTACTACCGATGCCATAGGAGCCAGTGCGCGATTGCGCGGAGAAGGCGCGCGCCCACTCCGTATACCGGAGCAGCGCCTCGCGAACCTTTCCGTACTGCGGATTGCTGAAGTCCGTAGCGGAATTGCGCGCCTCGGGATCGAGCAGGATCCCTGTGATGACCGCTTTTAGGTCTCCACGCACGCCCATTCCGTTGTCCTTGAACACAGCGGAACAATTGCCAATGTAGGTTGGGCTCGGATTGCTTGTCACCAAATGCTGGATCATCTGCTTGCAGAAGAACGGCGGCAGGTTGGGGTGATTGAACAATGTGTCAAGCGCGGTCTTAAGATCACCATCGGGGTCCGCCACTCCCCCCGCAGGAATCGTCACGCCAAGAAATTGTTTTTGCACAGTCGAGTGGTGACTTGCGAAGCTCTGCATGGGCAAGAGTTCTTCGCCAAACCCAGGGCCGACATAAGCGCAGCAGTTGGACCAGGCGCTGTCGGTATTGTTGCCGGGAATATTCCAACCAAAGCCCGTGAAGACCGCGGCGAGGCCCATCACGTCCGTGTTGGAATAAGTCGGAATTGGCTGTCCAGTCGAATCGAGCTTTTGCGATCCATCGTCATTCAACTGATACAGGCCGATGGTGAAAAGCTGCATGACCTCCCGCGCGTAGTTCTCGTCGGGATCGGTGTTGGCATTCCCCTTGTCGTTGCCTAACATCGAGAGCATTTGCCCCATCATCGGATTCAGGGTCACATCCTGAAGCAGGGTGCGGAAGTTCCCGAAGGCGTCGGCGCCGAGCACATCGTAATAGTTAGCCTCTCCGCGGGGCATGCTTTGGATATTGAAATCCGCGTCGCTGGAAATGACGAACATTCCGGTGAGCGTGTAAACGATGCGCTGGCGCAACTGGTCGTTGGCGGCAAGCGCCTGCTGCCAGAAACTGTCCTGGACAAGGACTTCGTCGGAGGCGTTTTGCTCGAAAAGCGCCGCATTACACGTTACATCTCCGGCAGCACACGGCGGATTGTTGAGTATTACGGCCGTCTCGACGGCCGGCTCTTGCGGCGTGGGCGGCAAAGCGAATTGTTCCGTTAGCCACGGCTGAAAGCCAATCAATGAAAGGTGATGGATGCCGTCATCTGTCGCCCCAAAGGTTGCTTGCTCAAGGAATCGGGAGGCATCCTGAGGAGTGACGATGGGCACCGGCGGCGTGCCGTTTACCAGGGCGATCAGATCCGCCGAAGCCGCCGGCCCGGGGCTTGGATTCAACACCTTGAGATCGAGATTACCGGGTTCAGTCGGGTTGAGCATTGCGGTCAACTGGGTTCCGCTGTTGAAGGTCGTCGCCACCGCCGATCCGTTCATCAGCACCTGCGCGCCATTGATGAAATTCAGACCAGTCACAGTAACCGTTGTGGAGGGCGGTCCAACATTGAACGTCATCGGCGATGCTGTATTGAGAATCGGTATCGGATTCAGCACGGAAATATTCTGAGTGTTCGATACTGCCGGATTGTCAACGCTGGTAATCGTGAGTTGCACTACATTGCTGGGTGTTGGAACCACAGGCGGCGCTGTATACGTGATAGTCCCATTTGCTTGAGAGACTGTCGTGCCGATTTGCGCATTTCCGCCAGAAATTCCATTCACCTTTAGCGTGACGGCAGTATTGTTCGTCCCGTTAACCGCGAGCCCGAAGCTCAACGGATTACTCACGCGTACATCGGAGCCATCTCCGGCTTGCAGGGTGAGTACTACCTGTCCTGGGCCGACGACTACCGGAACCGTCGACGAGTTTGCGGCTCCCGGATTGGGATTGCTCACCAACAGCGGGAAGGTGCCTGGATTGGGCGCGGGAATGACCGCGACCAATTGGCTGTTCGAGACCAATGTGGTCGGCACCGCGGTGCCATTCCACAGAATCTGCGCGCCGAAGACAAACTGTGAACCATTAACGGCGACCTGGGCCGTGCCTTCAGGAAAAGTCGAGGGCGTGACAGTAGCGATGATTGGTATCGGGTTCAAAACGCTCACCGATGCGGTCCCTTGCGGGAAGGTCGGATGATCGATGGAATGCGCAGTAATGGTTACGGAATTTGGAGTGGGCACGATGGCTGGAGCGGTGTAAAGTCCCGTGCTATCCACGGTGCCAAGCTCCGCATTTCCGCCTTGAATGCCGTTGACATAAATAGTCATCGGCGAGCCGAGCTTCAGGCCGTTGTTCGTGAATTGGAGTTGTTGATTGACTCGAACTGTACTGTCGGCCGCAGAAAGCGCAGTAAAGCGAGCCTGATCGCCGGTGTCGATACTGCCGCCGGCACACCCGGCGATCAGCGAAACGGCGCTGGCGAAGATTGCCGCGAACAGCGCCAGATTCACTGGATAAACACGAACGGGTCTTGCGCGCACGAGAGCTCCTCGTCAGGGAATACCAAGGGCCGGTTGCCTGCAAATACTGCAATGGGAAAGGCAAGGATAGTTACTAATTGAGTACTTTTGTGTACGGTAACAAGGTTACTTTGAGGCGTCAATGCTTTTTTGCGTGGCCCACATTACGTCGGTTTCAGGGACTCCATTAGGGATGAGACATGTCTTCGTGGGGGCAGGTTTCTCGATTTAGGGTCGGCGGGCCGGTCACATTTGGAGGCGGATCGAGTGGAGGTGATCAGGATTGGAATCGCGCTCATAAATCGCGGGCGCGGTTCTGCGTTCCAAAGTAGAGTAGAGAACAGAGGGCACAAGGGGATGTCCAGGAAGCTGAGAATTATCTATTATGTGGAGCCGGACGCTGGGGCGCTGGCTCGGAGGGCGGCACAATATTTTGTTGAGATGGCCGATGAAGCGGTAGACCGGCGAGGAAGGGCGCGCATCGCGATAAGCGGCGGGTCGACACCGAAGGCGGCCTTCGAATTGCTTGGGGATCCGGGCCAGCCTTGGCGTGGACGCATGCGATGGGACAAGCTGGACTTCTACTGGGTGGATGAACGTTGTGTTCCGCCGGACGACCAGGAGAGTAACTACCGCATGACACGCGAGGCGCTGCTGGACCGGGCGCCACTGCGGCCGGAGCAAATTCACCGCATGGAGGGGGAGCTGGACCCAATTGAGGCAGCGTCCCGGTATGAGTCGGAGTTGCGGAACAGTTTCCGGCTTGAAGGTGCCGAACTGCCTCGCTTTGACTTGATCGCCCTTGGAATGGGTCCAGACGGCCACACAGCCTCCCTTTTTCCCCACACTGAAGCTCTGCACGAGGTAAACCGCCTGGTGACGGCCAATCATGTAGTGCAGAAAGACGCCTGGAGGATCACCCTGACCTGGCCGGTGATCAATCGCGCAAGCTCGGTCTTCTTTCTGGTGAGCGGTGCGGATAAGGCGCAGACTCTAAAAGAAGTGATCACCGGGCCGCTGGATATAGAGCGGCTGCCGAGCCAGTTGATTTGGCCTGCGAGCGGTATACTGACGTTGATCCTGGACAAGAGCGCAGCCGCGATGCTGCCCGCGACGGATGAGGAAGGCTGCGGCTTTTTGGAGAGGGAAGGATGATTCTGGCAGGTGACGTAGGCGGCACCAAGGTGAACCTGGCGCTGTACGACTTTGTCGATGGAAATTTGAAACATGCTCGTGACAAGCAGTATCCGGCCAAGGAGTACTCGGGGCTGGAAGAGATCGTAAAAGAGTTCATCGTCTCAGAGAAAGTGACTGCAGCGTGCTTTGGGGTTCCCGGACCGGTACGCGACGGACGTCTGCGGCTGACAAACCTGCCGTGGACGCTGGACAGCCGCGAACTGGCAGCCGATCTTGGGATTGATTACGTATTTCTTATCAATGACCTGCAGGCTAACGGGTACGGCATCGCCGAACTGGGCGCCGATCAGATCTACACGCTGAGCGAAGGTGACCCGCGACAGATGGGAAATCGCGCCTTGATCTCTGCGGGAACGGGCCTGGGCGAGAGCTTTATGATCTGGGACGGGCGTGACTATGTTCCCTACCCATCAGAGGGTGG
The DNA here is from genome assembly GCA_049793195.1 of Occallatibacter sp. Lineage (GTDB taxonomy): Bacteria > Acidobacteriota > Terriglobia > Terriglobales > Acidobacteriaceae > Telmatobacter. The sequence goes on from JBARBP010000190.1 coordinate 14,031, forward strand.
CCACGCGGATTTTGCTCCACGGAATGAAGACGAAATCGACCTGCTGCGCTTCCTGAAGCAGAAATACAACGGCCGCACAAGCACAGAGCGGGTGGTAAGCGGTCAGGGCCTGACAAACTGTTACGAGTTCCTGCGCGAGGTGCGCGGCGTAGATGAGCCGGCCTGGCTGGCAGAGCGCATGGCGGCCGAAGATCCGAATGCCGTGATTACCGAACTGGCGCTCAAGGCCAAGAGCGAGATCTGCGAGAAGGCATTGGATCTATTTGTTTCCGCCTACGGGGCCGAGGCCGGCAACCTGGCACTGAAGATTCTGTCGGTGGGCGGGTTGTATGTGGGCGGCGGAATTGCACCACGCATTCTGGAAAAGCTGAAGGATGGAACCTTCATGAAGGCTTTTACAGACAAGGGGCGGTTGAGTCAGTTGCTGGTGAACACCCCGGTGCGCGTGATTCTGGAGAGCAGGACCGCTCTGATAGGAGCCGCGGCCTATGCCGAGGCGCGGGCCGCGGAGATGAGTGGAATTTCGCCGCGCGCGGCTTCAGTGAAATTCTAAAAGCGGGCGAATTGGAGTCAACGCAATGAAGGCCAGCCTTAAAGCTGGCCTTTCAACTTCTGACCGGTTCTCGCACGCCTTAGCGACCGGGTATAAAGACGACGTTGATGGTGGTTTCTACCTCGATCGGCTCGCCATTGACAAGGCAAGGTTTGTACTCCCAATGCGATACTGCTTCCAGAGCTGCGTCGGCAAACGATTTTGAAGAACCATAAATAATATCGAGATCATGCACTTTCCCGTCCACGCCAATGGTACCTCCCAGTATTACTTTGCCATTCTGATGTATTCGCATTGCAAGTTCGGGATAAACGGGCAGTTGCGTCTTCGCAGGCGGGCCAGCAGCGACACTCCCGAGATGTGTCATGTCGGCTCTTTCAGTCTTGACCAAAGTCGCCCTGGCATCAGGGATCAGCGCTGAGTCCGACGCGCCCATTGAATCAACTGATTCTACCTGCACAGCAAACATCTTATGCTGCTCAACAAACGCCAGGATTTCACGCGCAAGAAACTTTCCCTGAATTTTTGCAATGTTATTGAACTCATTAACGATGACGGAATCATCGATCGTAGCTCGCAAGACTGGTAGTCTCTGGTCGAAACAGTAAAGAGGAGCCAGGTTCGGCAACGTGACATTGGCTTCGCCTTGGTTGACCCGGGTCATCGAGATACATGGAAATTTCGTACCATTTCTCGACCTCTCTCGATAGTCCAGCTGCATAGAAGCCGAGTCCCTTAAGAATGGGTATGGAATCGGCGACAACATCGATTGCTGCAAATGTTTTTCAAAGTACTTCAGAGATTCTCCGGTTGCCAGAATGGAGTGGTTGCCGTCGGTCGTGTGCCAGTCAGAGTAGGTTGCACTGGGACGTGTCCATGTACTGCGATAGACCTTTGGCGAAGCCCACCAATACTCACAGGTTCCCTGCTCCGTTGGATTTCCACTTTGGTCATAGAGTTGGTAGGTGGCCTTCAGATGCCACGGCTTCATCAATGCATCGTTGAAGTCATAGAAGGGCGCAGCCATCGAAAGAATCTGATGAGGGTCTTTGGGTAGGTCCGGTGGAGGGGATGGAACTGTCTGACAGAGTGTCTGGCTTGCAATAGCCAAGCAAATGCTGGAAAGAATCGCGGTTCGCATGATCCGGACAGGGTAGCATGGCGGACGGCCCCGGCTGCACCGTATGTTGTATTAGTTCTCACTGTCTACCACTTCCCCGCGCCCGCATGCGGCTATTCTGAAGGTGAACTTTCATGGTCTTCGCTAACTCCATCGGAAGCACGCGTTACACCTTCGGCAGCTTGCGAGAACTGCTGGCCAAAGCTACGCCGTTGCGCAGCGGCGATCTACTTGCGGGGCTCGCGGCCGGCTCCGCGGAGGAGCGGGTTGCGGCGCAGTTCGCTCTGGCCGATTTGCCGTTGGAGCATTTTCTCCAAGAGCAGGTTGTGCCGTATGAAGGCGACGAGGTAACGCGGCTCATCGTGGACACGCACGATGCCCAGGCGTTTGCCCCAGTTCGCTCACTGACGGTTGGCGAGATGCGCAACTTCCTGCTCTCCGATGAGGCTAGGCCGGAGCGGCTGGCGGCGCTGGCGCCTGGGCTCACACCGGAGATGGCAGCGGCAGTGAGCAAGCTGATGCGGGTACAGGACCTGATTGTAGCGGCTGCCAAAATCCGCGTAGTCACGCGCTTTCGGACGACGGTTGGTCTGGCTGGCAGAATGAGCACACGGCTGCAACCGAATCATCCGACCGACGACCCGGTGGGGGTTGCGGCGTCGATTCTTGACGGGCTATTGCTCGGATCTGGCGATGCGGTTGTTGGCATCAATCCCGCTGGGGATAGCGTGAAGGTGACGGCGCAACTGCTGCGGCTGATCGATACATTGCGGCGGCGGTTCCAAATCCCCACACAGAGCTGCGTACTGGCGCACGTAACCACGCAGATGGCAGCGCTGGAGCAGGGCGCGCCCGTCGATTTGATCTTTCAGTCGATTGCGGGGACGGAGGCGGCGAACCGCAGTTTTGGCATAACGCTGGCAATGCTGAAGAAAGCCGACGAAGCAGGGCGGGCTTTGAAACGGGGCGGATTTTGCGCAGACGGTAAGACCGGCGACAACGTGATGTATTTCGAGACCGGACAGGGTTCAGCGCTCTCTGCCAACGCGCACCATGGAGTGGACCAGCAGACGCTGGAAGCGAGGGCCTACGCAGTGGCACGGCAATTCCGGCCGATGCTGGTGAATACGGTGGTGGGCTTCATTGGTCCTGAATACTTATTCGATGGCAAACAGATTGCGAGGGCAGGACTCGAGGATCACTTTTGCGGCAAATTGCTGGGGCTTCCGATGGGTTGCGACGTCTGCTACACCAACCACGCGGAGGCCGACCAGGACGATATGGATACACTGCTGACGCTGCTGGGCGCGGCAGGCGTGAACTACATTATGGGCGTGCCGGGTGCCGACGACGTGATGCTGAACTACCAGAGCACAAGTTTCCACGACGCGCTCTACGTGCGCCGGGTGCTGGGGTTGAAGGCGGCGCCCGAATTCGAGACCTGGCTTGCGACCGACAACTTTGAGCGGCTAAGACTTGAGGCGGACCATCCGGAAAGGCTGCTTTCGGCATGAGCGACCAGATCGGTCCACCGCTCGGTCTTGCGGCGCGGCTGCGGGCGCTGACTCCGGCGCGCGTGGGATTGGGGCGCACGGGCGTTAGCCTGGACACACGCGACCTGCTGAACTTTCAGCGGGCACACGCCCAGGCTCGCGATGCCGTCCTGGCGCGGCTGGAGTGTGAGCAACTGGCGGCGGAACTTGGCGCGATTTGCGGCGGTGAGGTGTTGCGATTGCATTCTGCCGCAGCGGATCGAGCGACTTATCTGCAGCGGCCGGACCTGGGCAGAAAGCCTGACCAAGCCAGCCGGAGTTCACTCGCAAGTTTGCCACGAGACAATGCCTGGGAGCTGACGCTGATTGTAGCGGATGGGCTTTCTGCGCTTGCCGTCGAGCGGCACGCGGCCCCGCTGTTGAAAGAATTTCTTCCGATGTTGCAGGGGTTGCGGCAGGCGCCGGTGTGCGTAGTGGAGCAAGGACGGGTCGCGATTGGAGACGAAATCGGTGCGGCGCTGGGCGCGGAGATTGCCGTGGTCCTGATTGGGGAACGCCCGGGGCTAAGTTCGCCAGACTCGCTCGGAGCATACATCACATGGGCGCCGCGACCAGGAAGGACAGATGCAGAGCGCAACTGCATCTCGAACATTCGCGCGGAAGGCCTGAGCTACGCGCAGGCGGCCGCTCAACTGGTGAATACGGTGACCGAGGCGCGCAGACTGCGATTAACGGGCGTGGCGCTGAAACCAGATATTCGCACGATCGAGAGGGGCTGAACCGTGATTCGATTCCTGATGCGATGGCTGTTTCGCACAGCGGTAGTGCTGGCGGTGGGGTTTGTGATCGTGTACGGAGGCGATTGGGCCGTCTACCAACTGCGCGGCTCGCCGCAGTCCAAGGTAACGGTGAACCGCTACGTTCCCATCCCGCTCAAGGGCAACAAGACGGAATTCGACTATCTGGGCGCGCAAGATCAGCCATGTTCGGCCTCGCTTTTTTCTCAGGGTGGGTTAAGCCCGTGTTGGAAACTGCGGCGGAATCCTAATCCAGGCCTCACAATGTGACGAGTTTCGCGTGGAGAGAATTTTTAGCGTCTAGTAGCGGCCAGAACCCGGGGAGGCATCACAACAGCGAGTGATGCGAATCACGACGGAGAAATCCGACTGCGCCTAGCATCATAGGATGTTCGGAGCGCTCCCGAGGAACAATGTATAGCCGTACCCAAAACGAAAATGGCAGCTACAACACGCGCTGCCTCGACTGCTTTATGACAGTCCTCTCCTG
>JBARBP010000191.1:0-6640 GCA_049793195.1 Occallatibacter sp.
AGGAATTCAAGTTTCCAGACGGCAAGGCCAGGCTGTTTCCTGTTTCGTGGTCGGAACCATCGAGCCAGCAGGACGCCGAGTACGATCTGCATTTGAACAATGGCCGCCTGCTTGAGCATTTCCACGAAGGCAACATGACCTATCGCTCCGAAGGTATTAAGGCAAAGACCCCGTGCACTTTTGTTGAAGTCTCTCCCGAATTGGCGAAAGAGCGGGGTATTGAGACGGGCAGCTGGTTACAGTTGACCTCGCCGTATGGCAAGATCCGCGCCCAGGCTGTTGTTACCGCGAGGGTTCATGGCAAAGAACTCTATATGCCCATGAACTCAGTGGAAGAGCCGGTAAACAGGCTCACTAGCAGCTACACCGACAAGGTCACCCACACGCCTGCATACAAGGAAACATCGGTTCACCTGAAGCTGCTGGGCGAAAACGGCCAGAACCCGTTGCCGCGCACAAACTCACGCTTTGGACATCCCACACCGCAAAATGGCGTTGAGGTCGAGCGCAAATGGAAGCGGAAGGATTACTCCCGGCCCGGGAGTGATTTGGTACAGATCAAGACAAGCTAGCTGCAATCGCCGGCCGCAGGCCAGTGGAAAGGACAGTCAGGATGGCCCAGCCAATACCGTTGAACTTGCCGTCCCGCGACCCGCGCGCTGAGCTGCGCAGCCGCCTTGAAAATGCTCCCATCGAACACGCTGAGGCCTTGCTTGACTCTTATGAGCTCCTCCAGCAGTTGCATGAGCACGGCGTTTTTCAGTTGTTGCGCGGAGTCCTGGGTGCAAGCGACAAGTTGATCGAGACCGCGGTGGACGCTGCCAAGTCAGAGGAGTCGATTCGGGCCATGCGGAACGCGATCATCCTGAGCAAAATGCTGGGCTCCATCAACCCTGACCTTCTTGAGGGCATCGCCGCAGCGGCGGCCCAAACTCTGGGGAGCTACGAGAAACCTGTCATCGAGCCTCCAGGACTGTTCTCTTTACTGAGCCAGTTCCGGCACCCGGAGTTGCGGAGAAGCATCGCGCTGATCAACCGCTTTCTCGAGACTCTTGGCATTCAACTGAGCGCCCGTGGCGACTCCGCAACTAAGCACTGAAGAAATGCGAGACTCCTCCCCCAGAGGACTGACATGGAAAATTCGAATCGTTGGGGCATCGCAGCAGCAGGCTTCCTAATGCAGATGGCGCTCGGTGCAGTTTATGCGTGGAGTGTCTTTCGCATCCCCCTTGCCAAACAGTTTCACTGGTCCATCTCGGACATCACACTAGCCTTCACCATCTGCGCTTTTGTGCTCGGTGTCGCTGCGTTCTTCGGTGGCCTGTGGTTGAACAAAAAAGGTCCGCGCATTGTCGCCCTCACTGGAGGGTTTCTCTACGGCCTGGGCGTGTTTCTCGCCAGCTTCTCAGCCAACAAGCTGTGGTGGCTCTATCTCAGTTATGGATTGATCGGCGGCGTCGGCCTGGGATTCGGCTATATTGTTCCTGTCGCTGTGCTCGTGAAATGGTTTCCGGATAAGCGGGGCCTGATCACCGGCATTGCCGTGGGCGGCTTTGGCGCGGGCGCCCTGGTTACTGCGCCGGTCGCGACGCGGCTCATTCAAAGTGTGGGCGTACTCCCAACCTTCGCTTATCTCGGCATTGCCTATCTTATTGTGACCATGGCCACCGGCTCTTTGATGAAGAATCCACCGGATGGCTGGAAGCCGGCAGGCTGGTCTCCCAGCGCCATTCAATCCAAACAGCGCGCGGCAATCGATTACTCGCTCGGTGGCGCACTGAAAACCTGGCAATGGTGGGCGCTATGGCTGCTGTTGTTCCTGAATACTTCGGCCGGCATTTCGCTCATTTCGCAGGAGTCGCCGATGTTTCAGGAGATTGCCAAGGTCAGCGCAATCGTCGCGGGCGGCATGGTCGGCATCGTCAGCATCGGCAACGCAGTAGGCCGCATCTTCTGGGCGTGGACCTCCGATACACTCACGCGCAGATGGACTTTCGTTGTTATGTTCCTGATTCAGGTGGGCCTCTTCTGGATGTTGCCAAGCATCGATTCCGTGGCTATTCTCACCACGGTCTCGTTCATCATTCTCATGTGCTACGGCGGCGGATTCGGCACCATGCCAGCCTTTACCGCCGATTACTTCGGATCGAAGAATGTTGGCCCCATCTACGGACTCATGCTGACAGCCTGGGGCACGGCGAGCGCATTTGGTCCGCTGCTGATAGCCCATCTGCGTCAATCCAGCGGGTCGTATATCAGCGGCCTCCATATCATCGCCTGCATCATGGCCGTATCGATATTGTTGCCCATTCTCGTCTCGCCGCCCAAAGTGCAAAAGAGTTGAAGTGTCTTGCGGCCGGTAAGAATTTGCCCCGTGCCGAGTGCATGCCGCCAGAGATCATGTACACAGCTTATCGAAAGATATGGAATAAGTAGCTTTTGACTGTATGCTCGCTGAGCCTAAGTTCCAGGGCGATGTCTCTATTTTGCATACCTTCTGCGAGGAGGACGACGTCCCCTTCCCTCTTACCCAGCAGCCGCATTGCGCCTGCGTTCACTATCCGATTCGATTCTGCTCTGGAAGATAAACAAGCCAATCAGAAAGATCGGGCCTTGGAACCCAGGCCTCCAAAAGACAACTTCATTCCTTTTCAAGCTAGGAAAACCGCCAATTTCGAGCCAAGCCATCTGCTGAGCAAAGGCCGTTTTACGCCGACCAGGCCGCCCGATTTACGCGCCCTGAAGAGATGTAGCCCATATCCACGGAGATTCCCCGCACGCACTGCAGCAGGTGATTGGCAATCGACGGCAGCTTCTGCGCCGTCACCCGAAACGAAGGCCCGGAGACGCTCACTGCCGCTACAGGCTGACGTTGCGCATCCAGAACCGGCACGGCAATGCAGCGCAGTCCTTCTTCAAACTCCTCGTCGTCCACGGCGTACCCGCGGCGGCGCGTCTTCTCCATCTCCGTGCGCAAAGCCTCCGCCGTCGCAATGGTGCGGTGCGTAAAACGCTCGAAGCGGAGCCGCTTCACCACATCGTTGGCTCGATCTTCCGGAAGGAATGCGAGAATTGCCTTCCCCACCGAGGTGCAATGCACGGGATTGCTGGCCCCGATTCGCGTAATCATCCGCACCGAGCGCGCCGGCTCAATCTTGTCGATGTAGATCACCCGCGACGCCTCCAGAACACACAGGTGCGCGGTCTCCTCGGTCTCCGAAACCAGCCTGCGCAGATGCGGTTGGGCCCGATCGCGCAGATCGTATTGTTCAATCGCCCGGTTGCCAAAGTCGAAAAGCCGCAGCCCCAACCGAAACTTTCCGCTCGCGGTGCGTTCCACCATGCGATGCCGTTCCAGCACCATCAAAAAACGGTGCGCCGTGCTCTTGTGCAGTTGCAGAGACGAAGCAACCTGCGCCAATCCCAGTGGCGTTTCGCTCTCGCCAAGCAGATCCAATACGGCGAAAGCCCGATCGAGCGCTTGCACTTTGTAGGTTCCTTGCGGTGCCGCGTCTCGCATTTCGGTCCTCCGTTTCGCTTCTTGGCTTTCCTTCAAGCTTCTCAGGATATGGGACTCGTGTCAAGGGATGATACGGGGCTTCCCACTCGATGCGCAATCAATGCCCATTCCGCGGATTTATTCCCGCCCTCCCGCCTATCACTATGTTGACGGAATCGCCGCGCCACGAAAAAATCAAGGAACAACGACAGCACAACCATGGAAATCGGAGATCTGAATGCGGCAGGCGATCCTTGTACTTGTATTTCTTCCCCTCATTTCTATTGCTTCAATGGCGGAGGGCGCGCTCACCCCGATCTGGCAGCTTCATCAGGCCCCAGACAAGGATGGCATCTACTACGCCGGTCCCGAGGTAACGGCCCCATCGCTCCTCAAAACCGTCTACGTACCCTACCCCGTCGCAACTGCAAAGCAGACCGAAGGCATGACCGCACTTGCGATGGTGATTGACGCCAAAGGCATGCCGCAGAACATCCAGATCCTCCACAGCCACGGTGACCCATTCGATCAAGCCTCGATCGCTGCCGTTCAGCAATCAGTGTTTGCGCCTGGAGTGCTGGCAGGCAAGCCCGTTCCGGTGTGGATTGACGTCCGCGTTGTTTTTTACTCCGATCACAGCCAGACCACCCCGCAAGTGCTCATCGCCGAGAGAGATTTGCCTGCTCCATCCGAGTCCGCTTTTGTGGACAAGCATGGCAAACCGCTGGCCTCCACACCGCCGATTCCCATTCACACCGTCGACGCGGACTTCGCGGATCCATTCGCCAAGCATCCCATGGTAATGGTCGCCGTTGTAACGGTGCTTGTAGGAATTGATGGTTTGCCCAAAAGTGTTCGCGTCCGTCGCGGGCTCGGCTTTGGCCTCGATCAGAAAGCAACCGCCGCGGCCCAGCACTACCGCTTTATCCCCGCAACTAAAAAGGGCAATCCGGTAGAAGACTACTGCGATGTACAGGTGAGTTTCGTCAAATTCTAGCCAGGGTCAGCGCGGTTCCGCGTCTTCCACCGGAACCACGTCCCCTTCGCCCGGCGCAAGAAAGAGATTCGCCTCCAGCCCATGCTGGCGCATGTATAGGTCGTAGTACCGGCCGCCCATCGCAAACAACTCGGCGTGATTGCCGCGCTCTACAACGAGCCCGCCTTCCACGACAAGGATCTGGTCCGCGCGGCGAATCGTCGACAGCCGGTGCGCGATCACAAACGTCGTCCGCCCCTGCATTAGTTCGTTCAATCCCGTCTGGATCATCGCCTCCGATTCAGAATCGAGCGAACTCGTTGCTTCATCCAGAATCAGAATCCGCGGCTCGGCCAGCAGCGCCCGCGCAATCGAGAGCCTTTGCCGCTGCCCGCCTGAGAGCTTCACGCCCCGCTCGCCCACAATGGTTTCGTAAGCATCTGGAAAGCGCTCGGCAAATTCATCCACACGTGCGGTACGGCTGGCAAAAAGAAACTGTTCCTCCGTCGCCTCCGGCCGCGAAAACATGATGTTTTCTCGAATCGATCCGTCGAACAGAAACGAGTCCTGCAGGACCACCCCCAACTGCGAACGGAAGGTGTTCAGGTCGACCGTAGACAGGTCGATATCGTCCACCAGCACGGCTCCCTTCGATGGCGTATGGAAGGCGCACACCAGGCTGATGATCGTTGACTTGCCCGACCCCGAAGACCCAACGAGCGCCGTTACCGTGCCGGGCCTGGCCTCAAAACTGATTCCGTGCAGCACCGGCTTTTCTGGCGTGTAGGCGAACTCAACTTCGTCAAACCGGACCTTGCCTTCAATGGGCGGCATCTTCACCGTGCGGCCGGAACTCTGGTTCTCTTCCAGCTCCGACATGATCTCATTGGTCCGGTCCAGCCCTGCAAACGCCTCGGTCAATTGCGTACCGATATTCACCACCTGAAAAACAGGCGCAATCATGAAAGCAAGAAACATGTTGTAACTGAAGTAGTCGCCCACTGTCCATGTATGGTTCAGCACACTATGCCCGCCGAACCACATCACCAGACCGGAGACTAACCCAAGCACGGTCGTCGACGCGGACCCGAGCACGCTCGTCATGGTCAGCGTCTTCATCACGTTCGCCAACAGCCGGTCTACGCCCTCTGAGAAGACATGCGCCTCGCGCTCTTCGGCGTGGTAGCCCTTGATCACCCGCACGCCGCCCAGCGACTCTGTCAGTCGCCCGGTTACCTCGGCATTGATCTTTCCTCGCTCGCGGAAAATCGGTCGGATCGTCTTGAAGGCATACTGCAGGACAAACACAAACACGCCCATCACGGCAAATACCGTGAGCGTAACCGACACACTCAGGTGCATCAGGTAGAGAAACGCAAGTACTGCCGTGAACAGGCCGCCAACAAAGTCCACCAGCCCGGTACCCACCAGGTTGCGCACACCCTCGACATCGGTCATGATGCGCGACACAAGTTGGCCCGTGCGGTTTTCGTCGTAGTAAGCCACCGAAAGCAGGCCAACGTGGCGCTGCACCTGGCGGCGCATCTCGGCGATCAAGCGCTGCCCAGCCTTCGAGAGCAATTGCGTGAGCGAGAATGAGGTGACCGCCTGAATCAACATCGCACCAAAGACGATCCCAATAATCCGAGGCAGCCATTCCGGATGCGGATGCTGCGGCGAAAGCACTTTGTCGAGCAGCGGCTTCGAAAGGAAGGGCAATGCGAGGCCGGCCACGCGATTGACTACCATCAGGCCCATGCCCGCAAGCAGCAATCCGATGCGTGGCACAATCAGGGCGCGAACCTGCGGCCACACTTTTTTCAGATCGGGCTTTTTCTTGGGCGAATCCGGCTGGCCCGCTCGCGCCCCCCGCGCCGTACGCTCGGCACGCATGCCCATCCCTACCCCGCCACGCATGGTTCCCAAGGGCTACACCTTTCCCGATCGTCGCGCGGCGATGAACGAGCGCACACACAGGATCACGTAGATCAGCATGAGCCCGGACATCGTCAGCTTTGAGCTCAACGCAATCTCATCCGGCGCTAGACCCGCCGAAGTTGCGGCAACATATCCGCGCACGGCCTCAATCGCCGCCCCTATAAAGCCAAGCAGTCCGATTGTCACACTAACGTGCATGAAAAGCTTGCGACGCCCCTCATTCGGAC
>JBARBP010000192.1:0-26243 GCA_049793195.1 Occallatibacter sp.
CGAACCTAACTCGAATCAGGAATTCACGACCGAATTGTCCCGCTGGCTAGACGAATTGAATAAATAACAATCCAAATAAATACCGATCAAACTAAATCAGCTTCTCCCACCCGCGGCCTGACTCCGCGAACTCCGCCAGCCCGCGCGAAGCGCGCCTAACTCCGCTCGCTCACTTCACCATATCCCGATGCAGCGCCTTCACCTGGTAGCCCGCCTTCTTCAGCCGCTTCCTCATCTCCTCGGCCATCATCACGCTGCGGTGCTGACCACCGGTGCATCCAAACGCCACCGTTAAGTAGCTCTTCCCTTCCTTCACATAATGCGGCAAAAGGTAGAGCATCATATTCGTCACCTTGTCCAGAAACTCCCCCGTCTGCGGAAACTTGCGCACGTACGCGGCCACCTTAGGGTCCAAGCCCGTCTTCTTGCGAAACTCCGGCACAAAATGCGGATTGGGGAGAAACCGTACATCGAAAACCATATCCGCATCCAGCGGCACGCCATTCTTGAATCCGAAGCTCAAGCACGACACAAGCAGCCGATTGGCCTTCTTCTCACGCCCATACCGGTCCAGGATGTGCGCGCGCAACTCGTGCACGTTGAAATTCGATGTGTCGATCAACGTGTCCGCCACATTGCGGATCGTGTCCAGCAGTTGCCGCTCTTCCACAATCGAGCGCCACACCGTTTCCGAACGCCCCAGCGGATGCGGCCGACGCGTCTCCGAGTAGCGCTGCACCAGCGACGCATCCTGCGCATCCAGAAAAACCACCCGCGTATTCAGCAGTGTCTTTACGTATTTCAGAATCTCCGGAAGCCGGTCCAGCGTCGCGCCCTCGCGCACATCCACCACGATCGCGGCCTGCTCAACGTCCTTCGATTTGCTCACCAGCGCTGCAAAATCGGGCAACAGTTCCAGCGGTAGATTATCGACGCAATGATAGCCAAGGTCCTCAAACGCCTTGAGCGCCGAAGCCTTGCCTGCGCCTGAGATGCCGGTTAGAATTACCAGTTCCTTTGCCGGCTTCTTCGGCAATCCTTTCACAAGCTGGCTTGGCCGCACTCCGCGTCTGCGTTCTACCCGAGAGGAGGCCGCCCGGGCAGCAGTCTTAACTGGTTTCATGCGCTCATGCTACACCGAAACGCTGGCTGAATGTTTAGATTTGGTTAGAGATTTGAAATGGCGGCGCTGCACCCTCTGGACCAGGTCTCGCAGGTCAGGGCTTTGCCTCCTGAGGGACACTTTCGCTGACTTAGGCGTAAATGAGCCGCCAACCCGCGACAGCAATGAAGCCTGACTCAAGCCCCTGGCAAAGTCACCAAACGCCCCTGTTCCGCCAGCTTCAACGCCAGCCCCGAATCCAACGGCGGCGAGAACAGCGGTCCTTGGCCCAGCTCGCAGCCCATCCGCCCCAGAGCTCGCAGTTGTTCCGGCGTCTCAATCCCCTGCGCCACCACCTGCACTCCCAGCGTGCGGCCCAGCCGTAGCATAGACTCCAGCAGCGCCTGTTGCCGCCCCGTCGAAGTCGAGGCCGCCGTCAGCGCTGGATCGAGCTTCACCACGTCCAGCGGTAGACGCACAAGGTGGTTCAGCGGCGCCAGGCTCGATCCGAAATCGTCCATAGCCACCCGCACGTTGCAGTCGACCAGGCGTTGCAAAATCGCCACCGCCGCATCCGGATTCTCGTTCAACGCGCTTTCCGGAACCTCAAACGTCAAGCACGACGGGTCCGCTCCGCTCGCAGAAAGCGTTCTCTGCAACTGCAACACCATATCCGGGTTGTAGAACTGCCGATGCGTCAAATTCACTGACAGCGCGATGTCCACCTGCGGCACCGCCTCGCGCCAGCTCCGCAACTGCCAGCAAGCGGCCTCCATCGTCTCCCGCCCCAGCGTGACCGATAGTCCCGTCTCCTCGGCCACGGCCAGCAGATCACCAAAGCTGTCCACCGAGCCATCGGCCCGCCGCCAGCGCAGCAGGCACTCGAAACCCTCCAGCCGCCCATCCTGCAATCGGAAGATCGGCTGATATGAAAACTCCAGTAAACGCTTCTCCAGCCGATAACGCAGTTCGCGTTCCCGCTCCTGCTGGCTGCTGACAACCACCTCCAGGTGCTTGTCGAAAATCTCGAACCGCCCGCCCCCCGACTGCTTGGCCCGATACATCGCAAAATCCGCATCGCGAATCAAAAAGTCCGAAGAGGTGTGGTCCGGCCCCGCCATCGCCGCACCAATGCTGGCCGCTGCCTGCACGTTGTGCCCAAAGATATCGAATGGCCGCGCCATCTCCGTCAATATGCGCTTGGACACTACCTCCAGGTCGTTCGCACTGAGAATACCTTCCACCAGCACCGCGAACTCATCGCCACCCAGCCGGGCCGCCGAATCCTGCGGACGAAGCACTGCCTGCAGCCGGTCTGCCGCCGCGATCAGAACCACGTCCCCCGCCGCATGACCCAGTACGTCGTTGATCTCCTTGAAGCGATCGAGATCCAGAAACAACACGCCGCAGCTTTGATTCGGACGTCGTGCCCGTCGTGCCAGGGCCAGGTTAAGCCGATCCATGAACAATGCCCGGTTCGGCAATCCCGTCAACACGTCGTGCATCGCGTCGTGCTGCAAACTCTTTTCCGTCTGACTGCGCTCGCCGATATCGCGGAACGTATAAACGTAACCCACCCTCGCGCCGTCCACCAGCAGTGGCGCGCAATGCAGGCTCACATCCACCAGTTCGCCCGATTTGTGTGCGCGCACCGTCTCCACCAGCGCGTGCCCTTGATCGTCGACAGCCTTTTCCAGCGTTGCATGTTCGATAAGACGCGTCTCCGGCACGATCAACTTGCGCAGGCTTCCGCCGCCGGCTTCCTCCGCCGTGTATCCAAACATCTGCGTAAACGCCGGATTCGTGTAGAGCACATGGTTGCCGTGCTCAATCGCCACCGCCTCGGGAATGCTGGCCAGCACGTCTTCCATCAGTTGCGACTTCGGCGCTCGTTCCCGGCCTCCCGGATGCGCCACAATCACAGCCTCGCGCGATTCCGCGTCCAGGATGCTGTACGTGCCTTCCACCGGCAGCAGCTTGCCGCTCTTCGCCGGCATCGTCGCGTGAAACGGGCTGCCCTTCTTCGTGCCCGTCAACAAGGTCTGCGGTTCCGCCGTTCCCGGAAACAGTCCCCACAATACGTCTTCCACCGGGCGCGGAACCCATTCGCCTTCCGTCAGACCCAGCATCCGCCGCGCCTCCGTGTTGGCGAACACGACCTTGCCTGCTCGTTCCAGAAAAATCAAAACCGGCAGCGCATCCAGAATTTCCTGTTGCTTGCTCGTGTCCGAGTTTTCGGGAAGTGTCAAACTCGCGGCCTCCCAGGGAATCGTAGCCGACCCCATTTGCACGTTCTCAGGTTTCGGCTCCATTGCCTTGTCTAATTCTCCCATTGCTATTTATGAAAAAATCCTAGCCTGCGCACTGCTCTGCTACCATCCCCTAAATCGGGTACTGGGTGCAACCAAAGTCCCCAACAGCCTGCACTTGCAAGCAGACGCAATCGCGTTTTCAGCGCTCGAATTTCAGTCTCAATTTGGGAGAAGCAAGGCAAGAATCAGGCTGGGTCAAGTCTCGACTGAAATCGCGAAAAATCCCAGCAAAATGGCACTGATTTGTAGTTTTCTCGATGTGCCCAGCACTGCTTTCGCAGCACAAATCTTCACTGTCTCTGCAACAGTCGAGCCCTCGATCGCCGCGTGTTTTCAACGCGACGAAATCACACACGACGACATGACTTTAGTCATGCCGCGCAAGCATCCAAAATTGAAAACGTGCCGGATCCCCTATCGCGTGCCTGATCGGGTGCCCTATCCTCGCGGCGTTCTTGTTTTTGCCGCTAGGATGGGAATCGAAAAACATCCCCCGCGACACCGAACAGCATCCGCAATCCGATCCCTACGGAATCTCCACCAACTCCATCTGTCCGTCCCGCCGCCGATGAAGCACAAACGTATCTCCGGAATTCGTGCGGAAAATCAACAGATCCCTGTCGCGAAACTCCGCTTCCTTCACCGCCTCTTCAATCGTCAGCGGCCTCAGCGCAATTGCCTCGCCATTTTTCAGAATGTGCGGCTCCACCACCGTCGCCTTAGCCGGAAACGAATGAACCGCAATCGACGCCCGCGCCTTTGTCGCACCGCGCCCCGTCTGCCCGTCCCTGTCTTCTGGAGGTGGTTGCGTAGCGCGCGCTTTCGGCCGCACCACCGGCGGCGCCGTCAAAATCTTTTCTTCTTTAGGGAGCCGCTTGCTCCCCACGCGCCGGTCCCGATAGCGCCGCGCCTGGTTCTCCGCATGGTCTATCGCCTCCTTCAGCGCCGAGTCCACTGTATCGGCCTTGCCCGTGGCCGCAATCGTCAGCGCTCGGCCCTGCACCGTCAACTCCACAATCTGGACATGCCTTTGCGTGCTGAACGTTATGCTGGCGTGCGCGCTCTTGCCCATAAGCCGCCCAACCCGTTCCAGTCCCTCTTCGGCGTGCGTCCGCAGCGCCTTTGAAATCTTCACTTGTCTGGCGGTGAACTCCACTTCCATGGTCAGCCTCCGCTCCCGGCTCCCCGTGTTGGAGAGCTCTCGATTTCCCATTCGCTGTCGATCGTTATGGTCCGGACAATCCACCGCCCGGCCATCCCATTACCATTCCCCCGAATGCCGGATCAATTTGCCGGACCTGAATCTCGGGTTAGAGGGACACAGTATATACCCAGCCCCGATTCCAAAAAAATTGCCGCCCCGCTTCGCTCTGCGCTCAACTTTTCGTTTCCACCCCTCCCGGCAATATGAGAGAATCACCCCGTATCGACCCCCGGCTTCCCCAAAGCACCCTCAAACCCAGAGCGCCTTCAAACAAGGATTTCCTCAATGCCCGACAAGGCTCCAGACTGCATTCTCTCTCTCGATATTGAACACAAGGACGAAGTGGCCTATGTCAAATGCCATGGCCGCCTGATCGCCGAAGTTGGCGGCAACTTCTACACTCGCATCCGTCAGCTCATGCCCGACCACAAGCGAATCATTCTCGACCTCAGCGACCTCACGTACATGGACAGCATGGGCCTCGGTACCTTGGTCCGCCTCGTCGTCTCTGCCAAGACCAACGGCTGCTCTCTCGAACTCATCAACCTCGGCAAGCGCATCCGCGAGTTGCTCGGCCTCACCCATCTCCTCAGCTGCTTCACCATCATCGGCGAACAAGGCGTCACAATCGGGTTCTAACCGCAGCCCTCCAGCCGGCGCATACCACCGCATCAATCGTTCTCAAAAAATGCCGTACCCTTGCAACGGACGGAAGAGCGTCTTCACTGCCTGCTGAAAAACTCTCGCAGGAGAGGCAAGAAGTGTCAGGGCACGACTTAAGTCGTGCCAAAATGACTGCAAATTGGAGCTGGGATTTAGCCCCCGAGGCGCTTTCATTCAACCTCTTCAAGATCCCGAACATCTCAATAAATGCCCACCAAAAACGATGCCGCCTAGGCTGGCACTTTCCCGGCCTTGTGCCAAAGCTTCTCCATCTGTTCCAGCGAACGCCCCTTCGTCTCCGGCACAAATCTCCACATGAACAAGGCGGCCAGAACGCTCATCACGCCATAGATCCAATACGCGAACCCATGCTTGAAATGCGACACCAGGTAAGGATTGTCGTCGAGAATCGGGAACGACCAGCTCACCAGGTAATTGGCGATCCATTGCGCCGCCACGGCCACGGCCATGGCCTTGCCGCGAATCTGGTTGGGGAAAATCTCGCTCAAAAGCACCCAGGTCACCGGCCCCCACGAAACGGCAAAACCGGCGGTATAAACCAGCATGGCTACCAGCGCGAACATCCCCTTGCCGCCCAGCCAAAAGTCGGCGCCTAGCGAAATCATGCTCACGGCCATCACCAGGGCGCCAATGATTTGCAGCGGCTTGCGGCCGAAATGATCCACGCTTAGAACGGCAACCACCGTGAAAATAAGATTCACCGCGCCCACAATAATCGTTTGCATGAGCGAGGCATTGGTCGACATGCCCATGCCCTTGAAAATATCCGTCGCGTAGTACAGCACCACGTTGATGCCCACGAATTGCTGGAACACCGAAACCGTGATGCCGATGAAAATCAGCAGCGCGCCATAGGAAAACAATTTGCCTGAGTGGTGCGCGCTCAGCGAGGCGCGGATCTCGGAAAGTTCACTCTCGCGTTCTTCCGGCGTCACCAGCTTCGACAGCACCGCGCGCGCGCCACTCTCATCTCCCTTCAGCATCAGGAAGCGCGGCGTCTCAGGCACCAGCAGCAACAGCACCAGAAACAGCGCTGCGGGAATGGTGCCGGAGAGGAACATGTAGCGCCAGCCAATGGTATTCAGCCACGCATCGCCGCTCCCCGTCTTTGAAATTCCAAAGTTCACAAAATAAATCACCAGCATCCCGAAGATGATGGCAAACTGATTCCACGCCACCAGGTTTCCCCGCACCTTCGGGGGCGCAATCTCCGCGATGTACATGGGCGACAACATCGACGCCAATCCCACGCCAATCCCGCCAAGAATGCGGTAAATTACAAAGCTCGCCATGTAAGCCGGTCCGCCGTGGCCGATCGGCGCAAAGGGAAACTCCGGCGCAGCCGCACCCAATGCCGAAAGCAGAAAAAGCACGGCGGCAATCACCAGTCCGCGCTTGCGTCCGATGTTGGTGCTTACCCATCCGCCTATCAGCCCCCCAAAAATGCAACCGATCAGCGCGCTTGAAACCACAAAGCCAAGCAGCGAATTCGCCGCATTGGCCTGTGCCGGGTTGGCCAGATCCGCAAAGCGCGGATCGATAAAGTAAGCCTTCAGACTGCCCACCGCACCGTTAATCACCGCCGTGTCATACCCAAAAAGCAATCCACCCAGCGTGGCGATCAAAGTCAGCAGAACAACGTACGGGTTCAATCGTGACATGAATTTCTCGTAAGGTACGGGTGGGCTGAAAGTTGGATTTTTCAGATCGTTAATGTTCAGGTTCAAGTCGCATCGAGATGGTGCGAACTCGGATCATTGGAATAATAACCGATTTACTAGACGCCCCGGCGCTCCCCTCCCAGCCGGTCAGCAAGTCAGCTTGAACGCCAAAGGCTAAAGGGTGACGCTCATAGGGTACGGGCTTCAGGCCGTACATCAATCCTGCAAAATCATCGTGGGCTTTAGCCCCTGTTCATATATTGGTAGCGCCGACCTCCAGGTCGGCTGTCCTGTGGGTCTCCAGACCCACAGTCGAGATCTCACGGCGTGGACGCTGCCAGCACACCCCGTCTGGAGCCGGCATTGCATACCCTCCTCAATTTACGAATAGGTTCTTAGTCCCCGTGGGTATGCTCATTCAACCTGGCGTCAAAAAAATCCCCACCTCACGGAACCGCCCGCGCCCGAATCGCGTATTTTATTACCATCATGTTCACCGACCTGAAACTCGCCTTCCGCCAACTACTCAAATCGCCGGGCTTTGCCCTTACGGCGATCGTCACTCTGGCTCTGGGAATTGGCGCCAACGCCGTCGTGTTCAGCGTCATGAATGCCTTGATTCTGCGCCCGGTCAACGTGCCCCACGCGCAGAGTCTCTACCTGGTGCAGCGAGCCCCGGCCGGCCCATCGCAGTCATACCCGGATTACATCGACCTGCGCGACCGGAACCACACCTTTGCAAGCCTCGAGGCAACTTGGATCATTGGCTCCGTCGGAGTGGATTCCGGCGGGAACCCAACCACGGTCTGGCCCAGCCTCGCCAGCGGGAACTACTTTGACTCTCTTGA
Source organism: Occallatibacter sp. (assembly GCA_049793195.1). Classification (GTDB taxonomy): domain Bacteria; phylum Acidobacteriota; class Terriglobia; order Terriglobales; family Acidobacteriaceae; genus Telmatobacter. The sequence goes on from JBARBP010000192.1 coordinate 7,812, forward strand.
AATTCAGCCCTATCTCGGCCGCTTCTTCCATGCTGCGGACGAGAAGGGCATCGGCAGTGCTCCCTACGTGGTGTTGAGCTACGCCTTCTGGAAAAGTTATCTCCACGGCGACCCTGCCGTCGTTGGCCGCAACGTCGAAATCAACAAGCACTCCTTCTCCATCCTCGGCGTCGCGCCGCCCTCATTTCGCGGCACTGAACTTTTCTTCGCGCCCGCGCTCTGGATTCCGATGGTCGAGCAGCCCACTGTGTCGGGAAACAACGCGCTCCAGTATCGCGGCAACCACTCCCCCTGGGTGGTCGGCCATCTCAAGCCGGGAGTCACCGTCGCTCAAGCGACCGCCGACCTCAACTCCATCGGCGCCTTGTTGGCTAAGACCTATCCCAGCGACGACGACGGTCTCAAATTCTCCCTGGCCCGTCCCGGCCTCGTTGGCGACATGCTTGGCGGCCCCGCACGCGCCTTCATGGCCGGCCTCATGCTCCTCGCCGGCCTCATCCTGCTCGCCGCCTGCGCCAATCTCGGCAGCCTATTCGCCGCGCGAGCCGCCGACCGCGCCAAAGACATTGCGCTGCGCCTCGCCCTCGGTTCGAATCGCTCCCGCATCCTGCGCCGGCTCCTCACCGAAGCCATCCTGGTCTCGCTCGTCGGTGGCGTCATCGGCTTGGCCGGCGGCGTCCTCATCCTCCACCTGCTCAGCGCCTGGCAGCCCATTCCCGATATCCCCATCAACGTCCCCGTCAACCCCGACATCCGCACTTACCTCGTTGCGCTGCTGCTCTCCCTGTTCAGCGGATTCCTCTTCGGCATGATGCCCGTTCGCCAGGTCATGCGTGCCGATCCATGGCAAATCATTCGCACCGGCATGAGTGGCTCGGCCACCTCGCGCCGTTTCACGCTTCGCGACGCGCTGCTCGTCACCCAGATCGCCATATGCGCCGTGCTCGTCACCTCTTCGCTCGTCGCCGTGCGCGGCTTGATGCGCTCTCTCGACAGCAACTTCGGTTTTCAGCCCAGGAATGCATTGCTCGTCGAGAGCGATTTGCGCATGGCCGGATACGCCGAAGACCGCGACTCCCAGATGCAGCAGCGTATGATCGACGCCGTTGCGGCCGTTCCCGGCGTCGATGCCGTCGGCTACAACAGTGAGCTTCCCCTAAGCCTGGGCGGCGGCGACTCCTACGTCTATACCGACACCACCACCGATTTCCGCCCCACCAACTTCGCCGCCGACGCCATGAATTACGACATCTCTCCCGGCTACCTTGCTGCAGCCGGCACCACCCTCCTCGCCGGCCGCAATCTCACCCTCAACGACAACAAGACTGCGCCCAAAGTTGCCCTCGTCAATCGCCACTTTGCCGTCAAAGTCTTCGGCTCCGTCGACAAGGCCATCGGCGGCCATTTCAGGTATTGGGGCAAAGAACGTGCGGAAGTCGTCGGCGTGGTCGAAGACGGAAGATACCGCACCCTCACTGAAGATCAAATGCCCGCCATGTTCTTTTCGTTTCTCCAGTATCCCAACAGCCAAACATGGCTCGCCGTGCGCTCCAAACGCAGCCCGCAGGAGATCGCAGCCGCGCTCGAAACCACGATGCACAGCCTCGATTCCAGCCTGCCTTTCACCGTAAGAACATGGACTGAAGAAATGGACACCGCCCTGTTCGCCGCTCGGGTAGCCACGGTTGCTCTCGGCATCCTCGGCTTGCTGGGCGCGCTGCTTGCCGTCACCGGCGTCTTCGGCATGGCCTCTTACGTAGTCAGCAAGCGTCTGCGCGAGCTCGGCATTCGCGTCGCCCTGGGTGCATCGCAGCGCCAAATCCTGCGCGCCTCGCTCGGCCGCGCCTTCCGCCTGCTCGCCATCGGCTCCATCGCCGGCCTTCTACTCGGAGTCCTCGCAACCCGCGTGCTCTCCTTCATCGTCTACCAGGCCACGCCCAAAGATCCCCTCGTGCTCGTCGGCGTAACAGCGACCATGCTTTTCCTCGGCCTCATCGCCGCATGGATCCCCGCCCGCCGCGCCCTCGCCGTCGATCCACTAATCCTCCTCCGCGAAGAATAGCCAGTCACAAGATTCAGACTGGTGCCACAGTGCCTGCACTGAGCGAAGTTGAGTGAGTCGAAATTCAGAACTCGTGTTTGCAGTATGTCTTTCCCCTGCACCCGGAAAACCAGATGCGCACACGCTGCAGCATTCTTGCCGCGCCCTTGCAGATGGGCTTATCAAATTTGGAGCGCCGGGCGGGAATTGAACCCGCGAATACAGGTTTTGCAGACCCGCGCGTTAGCCACTTCGCCACCGGCGCATTTCAAATCAACTCACAACCCCCTCGCGCTGCCGTCCACGCCATCGGCCCCCGCATGAATTTAGCCCACTTTCATCCCAAAATAAAAATCCCACCTGCCAGTTCAACATCTGGCGGTGGGTACCTTGGAGACGGCAGCTTGTGCAGTGCTCTAGCTAAGCCATTTCCTCACGCCAGGATGCGTATGCGCGCAACACATCGCGTCGCAACAACACATTTCAGCGTTCATTGAGGCAAACAGCTTCATGACGTGAATCTAGCACAATCCCTGGAGAGGAGCAAGACCAAGGGTGCGTTCATCATCCTTTCACAATTCTTAGCTCTCATCCAGGTTGATCGATATCTCGGCGTACGCAAGTCCACGAGAGCCACCGGCCACAAACGCTGAAAGCTGCTGGCGAAAGGCCAACAACAGCTCCCACAAAACCAGAAGCGACCCACCATCCGCTCGCAAAGCGAGCAGAAGATGGAGCGCCACTAATCATTAGCCCCTAACCACGGATCACTGCCTCTTACTTGTGCGGCCCACTCCCGCCACCGCCTCCACCGCCATGGGGTGCGCCACCACCACCGCCGCCAGGATTACCGCCGCCGCCCGATGGACGGGGACTCGGCTGGCCACCACCCGTGCTGCCTCCATTATTGGCCGGCCGCCCTACTGAGCCACCATTGTTAACCGGCCGCGCGTTCGACTGCCCGCCGGGGTTGCCGACTTCATAGGGGTGCACATTGGGCTGCCCGCCACCATTTCCGTTCGCATTCCCATTCCCATTATTGCTCGGATGGGTGCGGTAATAGTCCCTTGGAACCAGCCCGCCCAAGGCCGGCGGACCTCCGGGCGCAGCGCCCGGGCCCGGTGCCCCAGCAGCCCCTGGAGCCGCACTCGGTGCCGCGGGTGGCGGCTGTGGAATCGCCGCATACCTCGGCGTCGCCGGAGGAACATAACCCACCCGCCCGCCCGGTGAGGTGTGCACGTTGGAGACCGGGCCTGGGCTATACACATAGTTGCTCGGAGTCCGCGTTCCCGGATAGCTCCCCGCCGGTCGATAAACATAACCTGAATCCGTCGAACGATAGGCCTGGTGTGTAGGCATCGGACGCATCGGCATCACCGTGTGGCCGCCGATCACCACCGGAACATTGACGTTCCGCGATTGCACCACCCCAGTGCCTCCGTTAAATCTTCCCCGGTTCACAGAGATCACCTTGGGAGGCGTTCTTCCGAACCCGACCGGCGCACGCGGCATTGGAATCGGACGATACCCTCCCGGCATCCGGCCAATGTTCAAACCGCCATAGCCACCTCGGTTCCACCACGGATGGCACCCTCCCATGCGAAAGTCCATTCCCATGCCCGGAGCCCAGCCCCAGCCGAAGCCGTCGTAGTAGTTCCACATCCCGCACTGATAGGGCATGTAGCCCCATGGATAACCCGAAGTGAAGATGTAACCGTAGCCCGGCGTGAACATCCAGCTTCCGTTTCCGTATGGATCCCATCCAGCGTTCGAGGCGTCGTATGGCGACCAGACATAGCCCTGGCCCGGTACGTTATACCAGTTGCCGTTGGCATCCAGATCGTTCCACGCCGGGTTCGGCGCGTTGTTGTTCACAAAGTTGTTAGCCGCCCCGGTCTGGTCTGCCGCTTCGGCATTCAAGGCTTGGTCTCGGTCGGAGTTCCACGCATCCCAGGAATCCGGCTCGATCGTCTCGGTCATGTTGTATTGGCCGGGATCGCTCCCGTTCAGCGCCACGCTCTCCCCGCCATGCAGGTCGAGTGACAGCGAGTTTCCGCGCTCCAGGTGCGCATTGCCTGAGAAGACCGCAAGCTCGCCCGGAGGATTGTCCATCTTGATCCGCATTACGGTGAATCCGGTGGCCGTCGCGGTACTATCCCCAAAAACCACGCGCATCTGCCCGCCTTGCCCACCGCCCTGCAGTTCGAAGTAGCCTAGCCCGCCCTCAAACACGATCGATGTACCACCCTGGCTGTCTACCGCGCTTAGCGTCACTGCGCTGTCGGGCGAAAGCCGCGCCACGCTGCCATCGTCAAACTGGATCTCCGCCTTTCCGTCGTCGCCCGTTTCTACCCGCGTGCCTGCGAAAAGCGGAGCATTCACCACCGCCGGATCGGCAATCACCTGGCCGCCCTGTGAAAGCCGCACCTGCCCTTCAACGCTGCTTAGCCGCGCTGCTCCACTCGCTCCCTGCCCTGCCCCTTGCCCCGCATCGTCAGCCCGCGTCACCGGCGTCAGCGCCACCCCCCCCAGAACCAGTGCCGCTAGCCCGAATCCTAAGCCGCTCCCCATCCATTTCCCCAACCATCTCATGGTCTTCCGCCTTCCTTACCACCCTCGCCGCGAACGCGGCTACTTATATATACGACACCCAAATCCACTCAATTGTCGCGTTAAATCGCACCTGACCGAAGATTTATCTTTCCCTTTGCTCCAGCAAAATCCGTGCCCTCTTCCGCACCCGGTCCAGCACCTTCGGATCATCCTCCAACCTCTCCAGAATCTGCTTGATAGTGCCAACCTGCTGCAACCGCCCATCCTTGCTGCCTTCCAACACGTATTCAGTTTCTTTGTCCAGGCCCAGCGGGTCATGTTGCAGCAGCGCCTGCAGACGCGCCCCTTCCAACAGCGTTTCCGCTACGCCCAGCAGTTGGTCGCCCAGCGCCTGAAGCTCCGTGTCTTTGGAATAGTTGAAAGTGCAGCTTCCGTGCCCCTCGGGGCCGCTGTAGCTGAGCTTTTTCCATCCCTGGAAGGCGATCTTGAGGTGGCTTTCGCACTCCTCGTTAAACCATCGATGTTCCCGCGCTGTCCGAAAAACACGATCCGCAAAATCCGCACTCACCTGGACGTCCCGATCCACATTGGCAACGTCCAACTCTACCGATTCTGTCGCGGGGCGCTTGCGGCCATCGGAGTGGAAATACCCGCTCCCGTCCTTGTGCAATGTAAGCGTCCAGTGGGACGGAGAAGCTTGTGGATTAGTAAAGTCGGTCTCAACCACGCCGCTTGACGCGCTTCCCTCCTGCCCCTGCACGCCGGAAATGAAAATAGCCCCAAGCAAAACCAGCAACGTCCCCCTCATCGATCAACTCCGTGAGGCATTCCCTGCAGAGCTAGTGTCTGGGCAGTGTGAATGTGGCAAATTGCAATTGCAAGTGCATCGGCCGCATCCGCCGGCTCCGGCAACTCCGCAAGATTCAGCAGGCGGGCGACCATGAACTGCACCTGTTCCTTTTTTGCCAGGCCGTAACCCACCACGCTGGACTTGATCTTGAGCGGCGCATACTCGGCGACTGCGAGCTTCTGGCAGGCAGCCGCCAGCAGCGCCACTCCGCGCACCTGCCCCAGCTTCAAGGCCGAGTTCGCGTTCACTGAATAGAAAACCTCTTCAATGGCGACCGCATCCGGCTGCCAGCGCTCTAGTTCCGAGGTCAGCTCATGAAACACCTGTTCTAGACGCTCTGCGGTGGTTTTGGTCTTCTTCAGCCGGATCGCCCCCATGGCCTTGCAGACCAATCGTGGCTGCTTCCCGCCCGAGTCCGACTCGACGACGCCAAATCCCGTAATCTCTGTACCGCAATCGATTCCAAACACCCGCATCGCGTCCAAGTGTATCGCAGCCGCGCCCACAATGATGTCGGCGAGACAGGGTAACCCCCGGCCAGAGACCTGGCAGTTTTGTTTATCCCCAGGGGAGCGGAACCTGGGAGCCGATCTGAAAGACCTCACACGCATTCGGCTCGTGCCCGCCGCACGGCCCGCGAAATCCGGTAGAGCGTCAGTTTGAAGGGTACAGGCTTTAGCCCGTACATCAATCTAGCAAAACCACTGCGGGCTTTAGCCCAGGAGGGAATGCTCTTTCAAACTGATCCACGACCCGGATTCCATCTAACCACCCTCAATCCTCCGCGTCTTACCAAATGGGATCGACTCAGCCCTTTGCTGCCGCATTTGGTTCATTCACTAAAGTTTCATCGGAAATCACACGAAAGGCTCATATGCGAACCGATCGTTCCGGCTCATCGTATAAGTAGTTGAGTGTGTAATGGCGCTAATCTCCCCCACCTCGATCAAGCGCGACGTCGTTGCATGGCTGCGGCAGGGAACCTCGCCTCAACGCCTGGCGCTCACCCTGGCCCTCGGATTCGCCATCGGGTGCATTCCCGTGGTCGGCATCCCCACTGTTCTCTGCGCCGCGCTCGCCATGGCCCTTCGCCTCAACCTGCCCGCAATTCAGGCCGCAAACTACCTCGCCATGCCCCTGCAACTCTTCCTCATCGTCCCCTTCGTGCGCATGGGGGGATGGCTCTTTGCCTCCGGACCACGGCCTACCCTGGCAGCAGGCTCGTTGCTTGGCGTCTCGCCCTTCATCCTCGCCTCCCAGCTCGGCAGTCTCACCGGACACGCACTGCTCGCCTGGATGCTGGTGGCCGGCCCCGCCGTCGGGCTCATGACCCTGACCCTGACAGGCATGCTGCGCAAGATTCCCGCCCTCGCCGAGGCAGAAAACGGCGACTAACCCTCCGCTCCCCTCGCGCCATTGAAAGAATAGCTGCGGCCTGGCTCGATTATTTAGCCACCCCAACCACCATCAGACTCTGCCCGATCGGCGGCGCACAAATGTGCGATTCAAACCCATGAACCACCGGAAAAATAACCCGATCGAACAACCGCACCGACCCCACGTCAAACGACCGTTTCTTCAATACACAAAAGTTCAACCACCAGGCAAAATACCCAACCATGTTGTAATAGCGAAAACTCACCAGCCTGAATCCAGCTCCCTCAAGTTTCTTCCGCAACTCAGGCCGCGTGTAGCGACGGAAATGCCCGAAATCCCTGTCAATCGGTGCATAGATCTCCGGCCGCGCCGGAACAAAAAGGCAAAGAGCCCCTCGCGCAGGCTGCAACAAGCGATGATAAACAGCCAGCTCCTCCTCGTCCTTTTCGATATGCTCCAAAACATTCACGCTTAAGATTGCATTCCAATGCGTCTCCGATTCGAGATCGCTCGCCGTCCCCTGGTGCAAACCAAGCTGGGGAAGATCGGCGCGAAATCGTGCGCAAAACCCCGCATCCGGCTCAATCGAGAGCAATGTCTTGATTTCCGCAATCTTGTGGAGTTCAGAAGAAATCTGCCCAATACCGGCGCCGACTTCCAGCACGCTGCCCTTCAAATGAGATTGGAAATCGCGCAGCAATGCGTTGCGATAATTGACCGCCTCATTCAGCGCGGCGAATTCAAAATCAGCCGTCTGCGCCAACTCATTCGCCATGCTCGTCAGCTCTTCCAGAAGTTATATTTCCAGATGCACCACAGCGCCCGGACGCCATCCCGCCAGCCAATCTTCTTCCCCTCCGCATAAGTGCGGCCGCTGTATGAGATGCCAATCTCGTAAATCCTCACCTTTGCCCGCGCAATCTTCGCCGTGATCTCCGGTTCAAACCCAAAGCGATTCTCCTCAATCCGGATCTTCTGGATCACCTCGCGCCGGAATGCCTTGTAGCACGTCTCCATATCCGATAGGTTCAAGTCCGTCGCCATGTTCGAACACATCGTCAGAAACCGGTTCCCCACCGAATGCCAGAAGTAAAGAACGCGCCATGCACCATCGCCGCCCCGGAATCGGGAGCCGAACACAACGTCCGCCTTGCCCACCAGAATCGGCTCGATCACGCGCAAATACTCCGCCGGATCGTACTCCAAATCCGCGTCCTGAACGATCACGATATCCGCCGTTGCGTGGGCAAAGCCGCTGCGCAAGGCAGCTCCCTTCCCCTGGTTCACCTCATGGCGCACCAGCTTGATCCGCGGTTCAGCTTCCCCTAGCGGATGGAGTTCGTTCCACGTGCCGTCATTCGAGCAGTCATCCACAATCACGAGCTGTTGCACAACCGGCTGCGCCAGCACCAGCCTCACCATCTCGCTTACAGTGGCGGCCTCGTTAAACACCGGCATCACCACCGTAAGGCATGGAACAGTTTCATGCGGATTCATTCCGGCCATCATAACAGTCCCGAAAACTTGAAAATCGAGAAAGGCAAAATCAGTTGCCGATCGGATTCGCCATCACTTCCCTGCAAAGGGATCGGCAACCGGAATCCCGCTCTCCAGCCACGCCGCGTAGATCATGTCCCGCAACATGCTGGCGCCGGCCGCCATCCGCTCGGCCGTAAACTCCCGCGACTCCGCCGTCCCCGCACCCGTAAACCCGCCCGCCTTCTCCAACTGGTACACCCTCTCGACATACATCGCCGTCTGCCGCAGGTAGGCCAAATAACCGTCGAACATGTCTCCGTCGATCGCCTTCACCGGCGTCATCTTGGCCGCAACCTCCGCCGAATGGATGTTTGCCGCCACAAAAGGTCCCTCAAACTGCCAATGGATCTGGTGCCCAGTCGTGTAGCCATCGGGATTCGGTCCCGTCCAGCCGTTGTATTGGACAGTCGTATGCAGCGGCTGCGAGCCGTCACCCACGTAGTGCCCCAGCCAGCCCGCATAAAATAGGATCGCGTCTTCTACCGGCCTCGTATCCTCGTGGTTAGCTGTCATCGCGCGATACTGCCGCATCGCCGCCTTCAGCCGCTCCCAAACTTCGGTCGTCTCCCAGGGCTGCAGTCCAATCTTCTCCGGCCGCTCGCCGGCCGCAAAAACCTTGGCCTCGAAGTCCAGCCGTTTATGAGGCAGCGGCCCCAGCGCGTCGGCAAGCTCCAGGTCGATAAAGTGCTCCGGAGCCTGTGCCGCCACCAGCTCCGGCTCCGCGGGCGAGCGCCACCGATCCGGCTCCGGCCCCAGGTACTCGATCTCGTTCAGTGCAACCTCCGAATGCAGAAACGCCGGCACATCGGCAGGCAGCGATTTAGCCGCCAACCGGTTAATCATCCGATGCCCCTCGTTACCCCACGCGTGAGCAACCGGCGATTGAAATGCAAGGCTAAGCAAACAGAAGAGAGCAAGAGCAAAACGAAAACCGCGCAATGACCGAAACATGGAAAGAGTATAAGGCAGCCTATGCAATCTCCACAGGCGCGATCGAGCCTTTGCAGGATCGTACGAATGCTGAGTCGTGCTTATGCAAGGTAGTCTTGAAGCGGGATCAAGCTTGGCACCTCGTGGCGAAAGTGGGGGGGCTTCGAAGGGGCACGGCTTCAGACGTGCCGAAATGCCGCCAGATCCTTCATCAAGGGTATGGGCTTTAGTCCGTGCGGCTGGGATTATGCCAGCCGCCGTCGGCCGCGATCAATGTATCAGCCTGTTTCGGCCCCCATGTGCCGCGCTCGTAACGGCGAACGCGAGGGTGATGCTTAATTACCTGATCGACCACCATCCATGCAGCTTCCACCGCGTCCTCGCGTGTAAACAATCCGCCGTCGCCCCTCATGGCGTCGCCTAGAAGCCGCTCGTAGGGCGATTCTTCGCCCGGCTGCTGTTCCAGGAGATAAAGCTCTCGCTGCTCCCCGATAAACTCCTCGCCTGCAAGCTTGACGCGAGCCGCGAGTCCGATCTCTGCGTTGGGAGAGAGCCGGAAGCGAAGATAATTCCCCTGGCCCGTGGCTGTCGCTGCGTCCGCGAAAAGCTTCTGCGGTGGCGGCTTCAGTTCCACAAGAACTTCGGTCGCCGTATCGGGCAGATACTTTCCAGAGCGCAAATACCACGGCACGCCATCCCAGCGCCATGAGTCGATAAACAGCCGAAGCGCGCAATACGTCTCGACGTCGGAGTTTTTCGCCACGTCGTCCTCCGCCCGATAGCCCGCATATTGGCCACGCACCATGTCGACGGCTTTCACGGGACGCATCGCCTTGAATACTGTCGCCTTCTCAGTCTGCACTTCTCCGAAATGCCGGCCCGCGGGCGGTTCCATGGCAAGCAGCGCGACGATCTGAAAGAGATGATTCTGGATGACGTCCCGCATGCAGCCGGCGGACTCGTAAAACGCGCCGCGCGTTCCCACGCCGAAGCTTTCACACAAGGTGATCTGGACACTGGAGATGTAATTGCGGTTCCAGATCGGTTCAAGGAATGAATTGGCGAAGCGGAAGTAAAGAATATTCATGATCGCTTCCTTCCCCAGGAAGTGGTCGATGCGAAAGATCGCGTCTTCGGGGAAAACCGACCGCGCGACGCGGTTCAGCGCACGAGCCGATGCTAGGTCGCGGCCAAATGGCTTCTCGACGATGACTCGCGCATTCTTCGCTAACCCCGCGGCGCCTAACCCTTTGATTACGGTCTCAAAAAGCGAAGGCGGGATGGCGAGGTAATGCGCGGGGCGGCTTGCTTTCCCGAGCGATTCCTTGATCGCCGCGAACGTACTGCTGTCGTTATAGTCTCCACTGACGTATTTGAGCAGCGATAGAAGACGATGAAAGGCAGGCTTATTATCGATCCCGCCCGATTGCTTGATGCTGTGCGCGACTCGTTTCTGCAGACGCTCCAGAGTCCACTTCGGAAACGCGACGCCGATGACCGGGACGTTGAGGGTTCCGTGTTTCACCATCGCATAGAGTGCGGGGAAGACCATCTTGTGGGCGAGATCGCCCGTCACGCCATAAACCACGAGAGCATCTGACTGAACGGTGCGCATAAGGCACCCTCCTTTTTGGATGGCCATGTCGTGAAGGCCTGCGAATCTGGATCACAATTTCGATGATAGCTTGCGATTTCTTGCAGGCGTTCGATTCAATCGCGCTGAACGTCAGACCGCAAACTTCTCGAGTCGCGGGAAGTTGAGCGCCAAACTGGACAGAATGTTTCGGTTTCTTTCGCACTCACCGCGTCCCTCAGGGCTTCCCGACGTAGCGGACCGCGGCAGAAGTCCCAGGACGAATTCATAGACCAGTCGAGCCTCTCCAGACGCCTGCAAGACGGCCCATATCTTGCCCAAAAACGACCAATAAACGAACAAAACACCGACGAATCTCACTTTTCGTCCTGTTATACCAGTACATTTCGCAAGAAAACTCAGCTTGCACCATGAGGTTTTTCAACCTAAATCTTGCTCCCGCCAATTCCTCCGCTTCCAAGCCCACCAATTCAGCAATTTTTCCCGCCCTACAGACAGAGTTTCCGCAAAACTCCGCCCACCGCATCCCGTAGCGAGAAGCTGGAACCCAATGCTGGCACCAGACAACTACCCCCTGATCCCTGATCCCTGAAACCTGACCCCTGTCATTACCCCCGCGGAACATCCCTCCGATTTACCTAGAGGAAGTGCAATCAATTGCATATACTTCTAGCAAACAGTGCTTTGGGCGGAGGCCTGTCGTTCCTGGGGAGCGTAAGCACTGTTCCAGCACTTGGGGGAACCAAATGGGGGACCCAGCAGAGGCGATTGCAGTAGCCGGTAACGCGGAACCTCAACGAGCGGTCCCGAACGGAGTTTTCATCCTCTGGTCGGTTCTGGCGGTGCTGGCGCTCATTCTGGCCGTCGGCGCGGTCGCCATGCGCCTGCTGGCGGGCCCGCACTTCGATTGGCTCCTCATGCTGGCCGCCTGCTGTGCTGCCGTACTGCTGGTCCTGCGCATCCCTGGCCGCCGCTCTTCCGTTCCAGAAACCCTGCCCGTCACTGCGCCAGTTTCCGGACCCCTCCAGGAAATCCTTGATTCGGCCGGACCTGCAATGGTCGCTATCGGCCCCGATCGCCGCCTCGTCTACGTCAACCCTGCCGCCGAACGCATGCTGGGCTACGATGCGGCCGACCTGGTCAGCCAGTGGAACATGACCGACGTCCTGGCTCCCGGTGAAGGTGCGCGCCTGGTCGCGGAGATGCAAAAGCTCTGTGGCGTCGAGAGACCGCCGGCGCCCACCTCGGAAGGGCGCATGGCCGCCTATATGGATTGTGTACGCGCCCTGCCGCCCAGCATGGTCCCCAGCTTCGATGCCAGGTTGCGACGCAAGGACAACTCCCTGCTCCCCGTCACTTTGCACATTTCCGCCCTCCGCGATAACTCCGGTGCCATCGCCGGCCTGGTCGCCGTGGCCGTAGACCAGTCCACGACTTTGCACCAGGAGCACGACCTCCGCGAGTCCCAGGAGCGCTACCGCGACCTGTTCGAGACCTCCAGCGAAATGATTGCCACGCTCAGTCCGGCAGGACGCTTCCTCTACGCCAATCCCGCCTGGAAGCGTAGCTTCGGACTCGACCAGGGCGCCATGCTGGCGCTCGACTCCTTCGAAGATCTATTCGGAAACGGCTGTCGCTCGGATGTGGCTGCCTTCTTCCGCCGCGCCCTCGACGGCGAGCCGGTGGAGCGCGCCCCCCTGCGCCACCACACTGGGGATGGCCGCGTCTTCGACTTCGAGCTCAGCCTTAGCCAGCGGCAAAAAGCGGGCAACCCCCTTGCCATGCGATGCCTTTTGCGGGATGTCACCCACCAGAAGCAGCGCGAGCATCGACTGGCCCTGCAACTGGTCGTCAGCCAGATCGTTGGCGAAAGCTCGTCTCCCGACATTGCCTCCATGCGCATTCTCGAGGCTCTTTGCGTCTCTCAGGGATGGGATCTGGCCATCAAATGGGACGTCAAACCAAAGCAGAATCAGCTTGAATTCTCGACTGCCTGGGGCACACCTGGCCGGCATGCCGAGTCGCTCATTCAGGAAAGCGTCGGGCATACCCTGGCAAGCGGTGCTGAACTCCCCGGCCGCGCCTGGAAAGACGGTCGCGCAGTCTGGATCACCGACCTGAACTCCCTTGCTACGAGTCCCAGAATCCAGTCCGTTCTGCGCCAGGGGATGATCTCCGGTTGGGCGGTGCCCGTGCGCGCCGGTAACAGCGTCCTGGCCGTCCTCGAGTTCTACAGCCGTTTCCGTCTCCGCGAAGACGCCGACGCCATGGCCGCCATTGAGACCGCGGCCGCTTCCCTCGGACAGATGCTCGCTCGTTCCCAGGAGCGCGGCCGCGCTGAGGAACTCTACCGCCAGCAGGAGATTCTCCTGGATTCGGTTGCCGACGGCATCTGCGGCGTGGACCGCCACGGCAAGGTCAGCTTCGCCAATCCAGCCGCCGCCCGCCTGATCGGCGCACCGGCTTCTTCGCTTACCGGGAAACCCGTTCACGATCTGCTCCACGGCGCCGCACCCGCCAACCTGCGCTGCGCTGAAGATTGCGCCCTGCGGCGCGCATCGACCCGCCAGGCCGCGGCTTCCGGAGAGGACAGCATCTTCCGGGTCGACGGCAGCTCCTTCGCCGCCGAATACTCGTTAACCCCCATCCTCGATCAGGGCCACTTCTCCGGTTCGGTCCTCAGTTTCCGCGACGTCAGCCAGCGCACGGCCCTCGACCGACTCAAAGACGAGTTCATCTCCACCGTCAGCCATGAGCTGCGCACCCCCCTCACCTCCATCCGCGGAGCGCTGGGCCTGCTCTCCTCCGGCGTCCTTGGTGAAGTCAACGAAAAGGCCGCGAACCTGCTCCGCATCGCGCTTACGAACTCCGACCGCCTGGTCCGCCTGATCAACGATATCCTCGATCTGGAGCGCATCCAGAGCGGTCGCGAACCGCTCGCCTTCCAGCCCATCCAGCTTTCCGACATAATCAAGCAAGCAATCGGCGATATGCAGCCTGTCGCCGATGCGGCTGGAGTCCAGTTGCTCCACGACACCAGCAAGGCTGAGATAGACGCCGACCCCGATCGCCTCCTCCAGGTGCTCACCAATCTGCTCTCCAACGCCGTCAAGTTTTCCCCGCCCAATTCCACCGTCTCCATCATGCTTCGCCCCGGCGTTAGTGGCGTCACCCTCTCTGTCATCGATCACGGCCGTGGCATTCCCGCCGACAAGCTGGAAGCCGTCTTTGGACGGTTCCAGCAGGTGGACGCCTCCGATTCTCGCCAGAAGGGCGGCAGCGGCCTTGGCCTCGCCATCTGCCGTACCATCGTCCTGCAACACTCCGGCCGCATCTGGGCCGAGCGTAATCCCATCCGCGGCACCACCTTCCGCGTCTTTCTTCCCTACCATCCCGTGCCCCTGCAGTCGCCGGCAGCCTTGCTCGAAAATGAAACCGGCAGCGGCACCGTCGTGCTGGCGGGCGCGAGCGCCGACGCCCGCTTCCGCATCTCAAACCAGCTCACCCGTCACGGCTATCGCGTCATCGAAACCGCCAATGTCGAGCAAACTCTCGCCGCCGCCCATGACGGCGTCGAGGCAATTCTCCTCGATACATCCCTTGACGGCATGAATGGCTGGGAGATTCTGCCTTTACTGCGGCGTTTGGACCCCGAAGCTCGCACTCCAGTAGTACTTTTGAGCGTTGAAGACCCCAAAATTCCAGGGCATCCGCCAAACGGCGTGCCCCCCTCCGGCCAACCCCTGGGAGTGGCCGGCTGGGTTACCCGGCCACTCAATGAAGACGCTCTGCTGGGTGAACTGGCGCGCGTGCTTTGCGGACCCGGCGAAAAAACTCGCATCCTCATCGTCGAAGACGACCGCGACCTTGCCGCCGTGATCGCCGGCGTTTTCACTCGCGAAAGCATCGCAGTCGAGCTGGCCCACTCGCTCAGTCGGGCCCTCGAATTGTGTTTTACCTTCCAGCCCCATCTCCTCGTCCTCGATATCGGACTCCCCGACGGCGACGGCTTCAACGTAGTCGATTGGTTGCGCCAGCACGAGTCCCTCGCCCGCCTGCCCCTGGTCGTTTACTCAGGCCGCGATCTCTCGCCGGCAGAGCGCCGCTTGCTCACCCTCGGGCCCACACACTTTCTTGCCAAAGCCAAGGTCCAGCCTCAGCAGCTTGAGGCCCTGGTCTTGACGATGCTTCGCAATTCGCGTCAGATGGAGGAAACGCCCGCAGAGGCGCCACTTCCAAGCCCGTAACTCCACTCGCAGGCTGACTTATTGGTTGATTTACTCATCGTAGAACCGGAGATTTTTCCCCCATGTCCCGCAAAATCCTAATCATCGACGACGAAGACGACATCCGCGAAGTGGCCGCGCTCAGCCTTGAAAGCGTCGCGGGGTGGGAAGTGATCACGGCCAACTCAGGCGCCCAAGGCCTGGCGCGCGCGCTCGAACATCAACCCGATGCCATCCTGCTGGATGTGATGATGCCCGGCATGGACGGCCCAACCACCGTCCGCGAATTGCGCAAGAATCCCGCGACCGCGAACATCCCCGTGCTGCTGCTCACCGCAAAAGTGCAAGCCACTGACCAGCGCCGCTTCGCCGACCTCGGAGTGGAGTCCGTCCTCTTCAAGCCATTCGATCCCATGACCCTCGCCGACCAAATCTCCGGTGTGCTTGGCTGGAAGTGACCAATCGTTTCCCGGCCTCACCAAACGTCTCAAGATGAAATCTGCAGCACAAACCGATCGAACCCAAGCTTCAGGCACTGCCGCGGCTCCCGATCTTGGCCAGGCGCTCGATCTTCTATGGACGCGCTTTCTTCCTGAGATCCGGCAGCGTGTCGATCTGCTCCAGGCAGCCGCCTCTGACTGTGCCTCAAGCCGGTTCATGGCCGAGCAGCATGAGGCCACGCGCGCTGCTGCCCACAAGCTCGCCGGTTCCCTCGGCACTTTCGGCTTGGCGCGCGGGACGACACTCGCTCGCGAGTTTGAGCTTATTCTCTCGGACGAAGGCTCGCCCAGTCCCACGCTCGCTGCCCGCCTGACCGACATCGCAGCCGAACTCCGCTCGATCGTCGACAACCGTAAGTAAGCACAAAAAGCACACCAGGTATCGGTGTTGAAACGGCCTCCTCAATGCCTTCTCTACGTGCACGGTGAGAGACCTCACGCGTCGCACCAAGGAAACGTGCAATGGGGTGACGGGAGGTAACCCCATTACTACTCATTGGAATCGTCAAAGTCGGCTTTTACTGAACAACAACCGTAACTTGTTGGGTCGATCGCCCGTAGTGATTGGTTGCGTTCAAGGTGTAAGTCGTGGTTGCCGTCGGCGTAATCGTAACCGTCCCGCCGTGAACGCCGCCGAGTTTGTCGATAAAGTCGTACGTGTCGTTGACTGTGGTCCAAGTCAACGTGACGGGCGTCCCGGAGGCAACCGAGGAAGCCGACGCAGTGAAGCTGCTAATTGTGGGTGGGGCGCCGGTTGGCGCCGTGGCGGCATCCCATCCAGGGTATTCCGGTGTCATTTGCACAACCTCAAAGTCAGACCCCGGAATATTCTTCAGATTCGATAAGTCGTCATCGTTCCAACGTGTATCTGGGGCTCCCTGAAAGTAAAGGTTGCTGCCGTTGTCAGCGAGGATCATGCCATACTGCTTCATTGCTGTCAGGATGACCTGATCGGCAGCGGAGTAGCCGGATATGTCGACGCTGGCCTTGAGCCGAATGCGCATCCCCTCCACGTTCATCGACGAGGATGAATTGCCCGCGGCATGGCTCGCCGGTTCAACGAAGTATCCGTCGTTGCTGTCGTTTCTCGTGTCCTGCAGTGTAAATCGGATTGCATGATTGATTGCGCCGGCAGCAACTTCGTCGTAGCGGACCAGCCCTGGGAAGATAGATAGCCCCGCTGCATCTGCCGAAGTCCAGCCCCAGGGCCGCCCCTCGAAAGTCTGCATATCCCAGATTGTTTCCGAATCGGCGGAGTACGTGCCATTGCAGCGAACCGTGTTGTAAGTTTCATACAACATGCAGGTCTTTCGGTCCAATACCAGAACGTGCTGGTCGCTCGAAGGACTGGAACAGTCGGCTGGCTGCCCCTCAATGGGTGCAATCGGCGGAAATGGCGCTTCGGCAACATCGCTTTCGCTGGCGTAGGCCCCTACGTTGATCGAAACCAGGGGTTGGGTGCTCGAGTCGACCACGGTATACGGAATGCCGTAATCTCCCCCGGCCACAGACGAAAAATCAGGATGCAGATTCGATCCGGAAAATCCGGCAATGATAGCTGCGCTGTTCGGATCGACCGGAGCGGACGCGATATTTGTGTTCCAGGCCGCAGTGGATGGGTACGGAATAAATCCGTTGAGACTGGCGCCGTCACCCAGGCTCATGCCACTACACGCTGACGCGCCCGTCGAAACGGTCACGGTAATCGGAGCTGAGCCGAACTTGGTTGAGTCCTGTGTAGAGGTCGCTGTAATTGTTGCTGTCTCCGCGCCTGAATTCGGAGGCGTAAAGACGACCCCTGTTCCCGATGTAACTCCCGTCGTCGCACTCAGCGTTCCTGCCGATGTCGGACTCACTGAAAGGTTGACGGTATTTGCGAATGCTCCAGTGCCCGTAACAATTGGCGTGCAGGTGGAGGTTTGGTTGTCCGCGATGGAGGATGGGGTGCAAACCAGCGAAACGCCGGTAATCGTGGACGCCGCGGCTGTCACTGTGATGTTCGCCGAACCGGATATGTTCGTGTATCCGACGGCGGCGGAGTGGGCTGTGCAGGTTCCTGTGCCGGCGCCGGATGGTGTGAACACACCTCCGGACGTAATCGTCCCTCCCGTGGCTGTCCATGTCACTGCGGTGCTGAAAGCGCCGGTCCCCGACACGGTCGCGGCGCAGGTTGCGGTTTGCGCCGTTGTGATGGAGTTAGGCGTTGCCACCACGGTGACTCCGGTGACAGAAATGGCGGGAGGCGTTGCCGTCACAGTGATGTTCGCAGAGCCGGAAACATTGGTGTAACCCGTCTGCGCAGAATGGGCCGTGCAGGTTCCAGCTCCGACTCCGGTTGGCGTGAATACACCTGCGGACGTAATCGTCCCCCCAGTGGCTGTCCATGTCACCGCGGTGCTGTAAGCGCCGGTGCCCGTCACGGCGGCGGCACACGTTGCCGTTTGTGCCGTTGTGATGCTGGCCGGCGTTGCCACCACCGCGACTCCGGTAACCGCTGGCTGCACGGCCGAAGTAGCAACAGCGATAGTTGCGGTTCCAGATTTTGTCGAGTCTTGCGTCGAAGTCGCCTTGATGGTGTCCGAGCCG
The DNA here is from genome assembly GCA_049793195.1 of Occallatibacter sp. Lineage (GTDB taxonomy): Bacteria > Acidobacteriota > Terriglobia > Terriglobales > Acidobacteriaceae > Telmatobacter. Next base: position 26,008 of record JBARBP010000192.1, read on the forward strand.
GACTCCGGGGCGGTGGAAGGCGCTGTATAAAGGCCGGAACTTGTCATCGTGCCGGAAACGGCGGACCAGGTAACCGCGGAACTAAAGTTGCCGCTTCCTGTGACCGTAACTGAGCACTGGCTTGTCTTTCCCGGCTGCACGCTGGCCGGAACACAAGAAACGCTGACTGAGGTGATCGACGAGGACTGCGTTGTTGAAGTGAAAGTACCGCCGGTGCATCCAGCGAGGAACAACGC
>JBARBP010000193.1:0-7211 GCA_049793195.1 Occallatibacter sp.
TGTCGAGCAGCCGCTAAATCAGTTGGTCGACGCTATCCCGCCGGAAAGCAACCAGGCAAGAGAGGTCAACGCATTGGCCAAGCGCGCCGTGCTCGATCCTTCCGCTCGACCCGAACTGCGCAAGTGGTTCACCAGATGGAGCCAAAACGACACGCAGATCGAGCCCTATCTGCCGAATTCCATCCTCCGTGCCCGTCTTATTCCACTGTCCCAGCAACTGGCAGCGCTCGGCAATCTAGGACTGGCCGCCCTTGACGATCTTCAGACGGGCCATCCAATCACACCAGAGAAGAAGCAGAAGGAACTCGATATGTTGAAATCGATCGCGGCTCCGCAAGCGGAAATGTTCATCGTCGTCACGCCGTCCGTCCGCAGCCTGGTAGAAGCGCAACCCGTGACCCCCTAGTCTTGGCTGGGCTGGGAACCGGAGCAGGCGCCTACCGCATTCGGCCTCCCAGCCAAAGTAGAGCATTCTCGAAAAAGCTGTTCTGCAGCTTGCTATCGAATATCTTGCTGCCGTGGCCCATATTCGTATAAAGCATCCTGTATTTGGTGTTGGTCCAGGTCACAGGAATATCTCCGTGCGTCAGCGTGTTCTTGAACCCTATTGGATAGTTGGAAGGGTCCAAAGTCATCTGCACCTTGATGCCGGAACTCAGTCGAGGATCAGGACTCCAGCTATACCATTCGTTTGCCGGCGACGTAAAGCTCGCCGGGAACCCCTTCGTCACAGGATGGTCCAGATCGTCGACATCGATCTTTGCAGGCAGCGGAGGCCACTGATTGCCGGAAAACACCGTTCCAATGAAATCCGCAAACCAGGGCCACTCCTTCCGGCCGGACATATAGCCGGCAATATGGAACCCCATCCACCCTCCACCATGCTCCATATAGTTCTGGAACGCCAACCGTTGCGCTGGCGTCGACGGCCTGTCGTCCAGCCACATCACAACTTGGTAATGCGAGAGCACCTCAGCATTCATGTCGTTCCAGTCCTTCGTGGTCTTGAATTCAAAGTCATCCCTTGCGGCCATCGCCTGAAAGAACGGAATCGCTTGCATCGCAAAATCCACATGGTCCTGCTCCACCGTGGTTGAGTAAAAGGCCAGCACGTGGAATGGCTTCTCCTGCCCAAAAATCGGCACCGCAACCACCAGGCACACTGCGCACGCGCATACAAAGCGCATCAATCTGCTCATCAGGATCGCCCTTCTGCCGGTGCGCATGCTCTCTGCAGATTCGCTGCCGGACTTTATAATGTTTGATAATATAGTAACGCGGAGATCTATCACAACATGACTATGCTCAATTCCACCCCTCGGCCCTGGAATCGATGGTCTGCCTCTCTCTTCTGCACTCTCACTGCCACTGCGCTTTTTCTTGGCACTGTTGGCGCTGCGCAGGCAGAAACGGATGCTTCCTATGGAAGACTGATTACCCCTGGCGCCATCGCCATCAATCCGCAAACCCACAAGGTCTATACGGTCGACGAAGGAGCGAACCAGGTGGTCGTTACAGATGAGCAAACCGGATCGGCTCATATGGTCAAGGTGGGCAAGGGCCCCATCGCCCTTGCCATGAATCCCCGAACAAACCGGATTTATGTTGTCAACGGTGACAGCGATTCCGTCAGCGTGATTGACGGAAAGCAGGACGTTGTAATCGCAACCATTGGGATTCGCGCCGGATCATATCCGTACGTCATTGCCGCAGATGAAGCTACCAACAAAATATATGTGGCCAACACCTACAGCGACTCTTTGATCGTCATTGACGGGGTCACAAACTCCGTCACCCGCTTCAAAACAGGCAGCGCAGATGGAATCATCGTCGACCCCCTCAGCAACACCATCTTTATTACGACATATGAAGACCCTTACATTCGAATCGTTAATGCTGCCACCGGGGCGATGACGAAGGTCGACGTGGGCGCGCATCTTTGGGGAACGGCTTTCGATCAATCAACCGATATGCTCTACCTTGGCCATACAGGAACAGACAACATCGTTGAGCTGAATGTGCAGACGCGAGCTGTTCACACCGTGCCGGTCGGCTCCATTCCATGCGCCGTTGCGATCAATCCTCGCACGCAAATGCTTTACGCAGTGAATTACGGCTCCGCGACTGTCAGCGCGATCAACCTGACAACAAACAAGGTGGTTGCCACGCTGGCCGCGGGCGACCATCCTCAGGCCGTCGCAGTCGACGCGCTTCATAACCGCATATATGTGGCAAACGTCCACGGCGACAGCATCACTGCCATCAACGGCGAAACGAATAAGGTCATCGGCACATACAGCGCTGGAAAGAGTCCTTATGCACTTGCGATCGACCCAACGGCAGAGCAGGTCTACGCAGCAAACTTTGGGCAGCCAGCCGTGACTGTCATCAATGTCTCGCAGGCTGCAGCGCACTGATCGCTCCGGCCTGAATCCGCACCGCGAAAACGTGGCCGAGCCGAAGCTCCCAACTGGCTCTCCCCGCTAGATTTCTGGCATGCGCGTTCACTGCTCGGCAGGCGGCAAAAGCACCTCAGGGACAAGATCAAGAGCAAGCATCACTGCGCCGCACAGGGCGGCAGCCTCTCCCAGCACGCCTGCAAGTACGCGAGTAACGCCAAATTCGCTTCCTTCCAGTTGCTGTTGCACACCGCGCAACAAGGCCGGGTGTTCACCAATTGTTCCACCTAGAAGAATTAAAGCCGGGTTAAGAATTAGGCACAGGTTCAAAACTATATCGGCAACTATGCCGGACCGGTACTGCACAATTCTCTTTGCCAGCGCATCGCCGGCTTCGGCTAGATCCAGAACTTGCAGAGCACTGCTGATTGCCGAACGGCCTTCGCCCGTCTGCTCGCGCCAGCTTGCTATGATTCCCGAGCTCGTCAGCACAGACTCCAGCTCGCCGAACTCAAAAACCGTTAGCTGCTTGCGGGACGTATTCGGTAGTCGCAGATATGCGATCTCACCAGCCGACCACTGCGCCCCGTGATGGATTTTTCCGTTGAGAACAATACCCGCCCCTACATTCTTGTCAATGCTGATGTACGCAAAGTCAGACTCGCTGCGAGAAGCTCCGCGGTACCGCTCACCCAGGGCCGCCAGATTGATGTCATTCTCAACAATGACCATGCAACCGACTTTCTTGTGCAGCATAGCGCGCAGCTTGACTGAGCGCCAGCCCTCCAAGGTACTGATGGCGAGCACAATGCCCTCTTCGACATTCGTAATGGCCGGTACACCCACCACGAGCACGAGAAGCTGGTCGCGAGTCATTCTCGCCTTGCGCAGCAATGTCCGCAATCCTTCGCCGATATATCCGCAAACGGCTTCAGGTGTCGTCTTCACTTCCGACAGCGGCATTGCCAGCTTTTCCAGCTCATTTCCATCAAGATCGGCAAGCAGAAACCGAATGTCGCCCGCCGTAATCTGCACAGCGACAACGCATCCGCGTTTTGCCTTGAACCGGATCAAGTCCGGCGGACGCCCGCCGCTGGACTCCCCTTCGCCAAGAGGTTCGACAAGATTGGACGCAAGAAGATCTCTTACCACGTTTGTGACAGTCGGAGCGCTCAGGCCCGATGCGCGAACCAGGTCTGCACGCGAGCATGTGCCCGCTTCGCGCAGAAGAGCAAGGATACTCAGAGCGTTGGTATGCCGCAGGACAGACGGTCTGCCAATTGGAAACAACTTCTTCTTCACAGTCAGCTCGCCACCATTTCAAAATGTGCTCGCAATGAACTACTGCTCCATCACCCCATACTGAAAGCGCGGGGGTAGCCTGCATCCGATCTTTTCAATAATTCCAAGAGTGAGTGCTTGGGCTACGAGGATGGAGGTGATGCTCTCCCACGGTTCGGATACCGCATCCATTTTAACTGGAAGCAACAGGTCACTGCCCTCGTGATTCTCGCTCGATACAAGAATCACCTTGCCTCCTCGCCGATTGCACTCCTGCGCGAGCTTCACGCCCAGTCCCGCGACGCGGCCCAGCGCGAAAATCACCGCAAGGTGCGAAGCATCCACATCTAAATTCGGCCCATGCTTGAACCCTGCGCCTGTATGTGGCGCAGCCCGGTGACCGCTCATTTCACGAATGGTTAAAGCACCCATGATCGCAGCTCCATAGGCTGAACCGCGCCCTATGACTTCAGTATTCGCGGCACCGCGCCAGAACTCTTCCATCTGTTCCCGCATCCCAAAGATCCGGTTCAGGCTGCCGGCAAAAACCTCCAGCGCACGCATGGCATCGCTTTCCCATTGATAAGACAACATCTCCGAGGCAAGAATGATCGAAGCTGCAGTGGCATTTGTGTAGCTCTTGGTCGCATTGCCGTACTCCGGTCCTGCCAGAATGGGCAATTTGTGATGAGCCAGCTTCCAGCAGGTGCTTGCCGTGTTATTGCAGATCAGACCCTGACGTGCTCCCCCCATGCGCTTGAGCAGTTCAACCAACTCCGCACTCTCGCCGGATGTTGTCAGCAGGATGGAGGCAGCGGCGTCCTGCCAATCAGAGGAGCCATAATGCAGCCACTCCCCCGCGTCGACCGAAAACGAAGAACGGCCGTGGCTTTGGAGCATTATGGACCCGCTGATCGCTGAACAAAGAGAGCCGCCCATGCCGATGAACATCACCGGTCCTTTTGTCTGCGCCAGGTTGCGCAGTGACTTCAGCTCTGCTCGAATTTCCTCATCTTTGCTGTAAGCGCTGATGATCTCTTGCAGGCGCTCAGGCTGTTGGCGACATTCAAGTTCCAGAATCTGGGTTCCGGTCGCAGTCAAGAGTTCCTTAGGCGGTGCAATGCCTGATATCCAGCGCGGGGTTGATGTCGTTTCGCTCATCTGAATCCTCGACTTGTGGTACAGAGTTTGTTACTGTTGTTAAGTATGTCCCGATTAGAGACTATCATCCGAGAGAGGTAATGGTTTGCAACAAGAAAAGGACTCCGTCAATCCGCAGGTAAAAAGCGGCTTTATCTGGCGAGTATCCCTCATTGCCGGCCTGGGGGGCATTCTCTACGGTTACGACATGGGGATCATAGCTGCGGCGCTTATTTTCGTGCGCAGCGCATTTAACCTCTCGACACAGATGCAGGAGATAGTCGTCAGCGTAGTGCTCGTGGGAGCCATGCTCGGAGCCATCTACGGCGGCGCCATCGCCGACCGGATCGGAAGACGTAACACTCTTCTATGGGGCGGCGCAATCTTCATCCTTGGTTCAATTCTTGCCCCGCTTTCGCCGAATGTGGGTACCCTGATTGTTGCGCGCATGCTGCTGGGGGTTGCAATCGGATTCACCTCCGTTACCGCGCCCGTCTATGTCTCTGAGCTCTCGCCGCCGCAATCGCGCGGCAGGCTGATCGGTCTCTACCAACTTGCCCTCACAGTAGGCATCGCCCTCTCGGACCTCGTAGGCTACTGGCTCGCCGGGCAACAGGCATGGAGAATGATGTTCGGAATCGGGGCAATACCGGCAGTGATCTTCCTGCTCATGATCCTCACGCTTCCTGAGAGTCCCCGGTGGTTGTTCTCAAAGAATCGCGCTGCGGAGGCAATGCGTGTGCTCCAGTCGTATACCGACGAGGCAGGCGCGCAGCTCTTGCTCGATGACATTCGCGGCGGGCTGGCAGCGCAGGTAGAAACCCGCTGGAGCGCGCTCTGGAGTCCATCCGTGCGCCGTTCGCTGATTATTGCCGTTGGCTTTACTATCCTTTATCCGATCACAGGGATCAACACCATCATTTATTACGGCCCACAGATCTTTACAATGGCTGGCATCACCTCCAACAGTAACGCAATCTTTGCCACCCTGCTGGTTGCGATCACGAATGTTCTCGCTACCGTGATTGCCTTGGCCCTAGTTGACCGCATAGGGCGCAAGCCGCTTCTTTATGCGGGAGTGGGCGGCATGACCGCATCCCTCTTTACCCTTGCGGCGGCATTCCACTTCCAGACAGCATTGGCAGGGTCTTTGGGCATTCTGGCGACAGTCTGTTTAATGGTCTACATCACATGTTTCGCAGCCAGCATTGGGACAATTGCATGGATTCTGGTCGCAGAAGTATTCCCTCTCCGTCTGCGGGGCCGCGGCGCCGCCGCCGCGACTCTGGGCGCAGGCATCTCAAATTTTATTGTTTCGCTTACGTTCCTCTCGCTTCTCAACACTGCTGGTAACGCGCTCACCTTTAGTATCTATGGTGGGTGTTGCATCCTTACGTTGCTATTTACGTGGTTCATCATCCCGGAAACCAAGGGACGTGAACTGGAGAGCATCAGCGCCGCAACGAGTACAGCGGTATAACAGGCGCGATTCAAAGCTTGTAACTAACCTGAGATTCAGAGGTGAATTTTCAAGATGGCGCAGCAGTCCTTCCCCGGCGTACTCAGACAAGAACCGCTTACGGAGCATGACGCAGGCTATGTCGTCGGCATAGACATTGGCGGAACAAACCTGCGTGTAGCGCTTTCAGACTCATCCGGCGCCATCATTGCCAGGCAGTCCGCGTCGACCGCGGGCATACGCGATCCCCAACTGGTCGTGGACATGATTCAGAGAAGCATCGATAAGCTTTTGCAGGAGAAGGGCGTATCGCGCAAGTCTCTGCTCTCGGTCGCGGCCGGCGCTCCCGGTATTACCGATGTAAACGCCGGAGTCGTAATCGCTACGTCATATTTAATGGGCTGGCGCGACATTCCCTTGCAGGCGATGCTTGAGTCCGCTCTTGGCGTTCCAGCCGCGATTGAAAACGATGTGAATCTTGCCGCACTCGGCGAAAGCTGCGCAGGCATTGGGCAAGGTGCAAAAGACTTCGTGGTTATTGCGGTAGGCACCGGCATCGGCGCCGGAATCATTTTGAACGGCGCTCCATTGCGCGGCATGGGTTGGACAGCGGGAGAGATTGGCTACATGCTCGTCCCCGGGGCGCCAGAAGAGCCTGCCGAGCCGGGTGAGCCAGGCGCGCTCGAAAGCCTGGCAGGTGGTGAAGGCATCCGAAACCATTGGCTGCGCGCGTGGAACCCAGAAAAGACCCGCCTGCCTAAAGACCTGACTGCGACTCAGATCTTTGACCATGCCGCTCAGGAACACGGCGATCCTCTGGCCCGCGCAATTCTGCAGCAGTCCGCGCAGCTCCTTGCGTATGCACTCTATAACTTGTCGCTGGTGCTGAGTTGCCCTCTTTTTGTCCTGGGCGGAAGCGTGGGGTTGCATCC
>JBARBP010000194.1:0-4581 GCA_049793195.1 Occallatibacter sp.
TGTCGCATGTGCACGATTTGGACAAGAGCAAATTGCCCGCAGAGAGCAAGGCGCTGGGCGCGAAGCTGGCCGAAGACCTGAGGTATCGCAAGGCGATCATGGGCATCTTCGACGAAGGCTGCATGGGTATGTATAACGCCATTATCGATGACGAGTTGTTGAATCCGGCGGGAATTTTCAAGGAGCGGCTGAGCCAGTCGGCGCTGGTAGCGAAGATGCGGACGGTTACAGAAGCAGAAGCGCGCGGCGTTTACGAGTGGCTGGTCGTCAAGGGCGTGAAATTCGCGTTCGGCAAGGATGCAGAGACAGAGCTGACGCTGGAGCAGGTGCTGGAACAGTGCAAGATGTATATCGCCGCTGTACGGATTGCGAACGATTATGGGTGCGATGCGATCGGGATCCAGTATCAGCAGGGACTGAAGGATGTGGTGCCCGCGTCGGACCTGGCTGAAGGGATGCTTAATAATGCGGAACGGCCGCCGGTGTTTGGCGAGAAGAGCAAAGAAGAGTTGTTCGCGGGCGGACCGGTGGTGCACTTCAACGAAGTGGATGAGTGCGCGGGGATGGATGCGCTGATTACGAATCGTTGCTGGAAGGCACTGGGGCTCGATCCTTCGACGACGCTTCACGATGTGCGGTGGGGTGAGCATTACAAGGGCGAAGGATTGGACGCATTTGTTTGGTTGCTGCAGATTTCAGGTGCGGCGCCGGCGAATCACTTTGCGGATGGGTATGCGCGGGCGGTGAGCGAACGACAGCCGGCGATGTATTTTCCGCTCGGGGGCGGGTCGCTGAAGGGGATTGGCAAGCCCGGAGAGATTGTGTGGAGCCGGATATTTGTGGAGGGCGGGGCTCTGCATGCGGACCTGGGACGAGGGACGGTGGTGACGCTGCCGGCTGCCGAGACAGAGCGGCGCTGGAAAGAGACCACGACGCAATGGCCGATTGTGCATACGGTGCTGCATGGGGTGGGACAGAACCAGTTGATGGCGCGGCACAGGGCTAACCATGTGAACGTGGCTTATGCGCCGAGCGCGGAGATGGCGGAAAAGGCGCTGACCACCAAAGCCGCGATGCTGGCGGAGTTGGGGCTGAAGGTGCATTTCTGCGGGGTTAGGCAATAGAGCCACTCCCACTCAAGCCGCAAAAAGACGCGGCTTGAATGGAGCACAGGGCGCTGAGGGTGTGGAACGAGCATTTGTGGTATCCCACTCAAGCCGCAAAAAGACGCGGCTTGAATGGGGCACAGAGATTCATCCCTGCAATGCGGCGATGGTCTGGTCGGTAGTTCTTACGCGGCCGATGCGGGGGAAGATGCGCTCGATTGAGTTTGCGTGGCTTTCTGGGCTGAGGCCGGTCATGGCGTCAGAGGCGAAGACTAGCTCGTAGCCGAGTTCGTAGGCGTCGCGGGCGGTGCTTTCCACGCCGGCTTCGGTGGCGATTCCACAAAGAACAATTGAAGTGAGGGCGCGGCGGCGAAGCTGCAGGTCGAGGTCGGTGCCGTAAAAAGCGCCCCACTGCCGCTTGAAGACGACGATGTCGCTGGGTTGGCGGTCAAGCTCGGGGATGAGTTCCATCCAATCGGGCGGGAACGCGCCGGTGCGTAGAGGCGTGTCTGTGGGTGGATGCAGGCGGTCTGCGCCGTCGGGCGATCCGCCGACATGGACGAGAACGGGTTGCGCCCCCGCGTTGCGCGCCGCATTGAGAAGACGAGCTGCGTTGGCGATGACGGGCTGTGCCTCGGCTCCCTTCAAGTGGATGATCCCCATTTGCAGATCGATGACCACGATGGCAGTGTGCTTTGGGTCGAGCTTGAAATCGGGATCGGTCATGATTGAATTCCTTCTTCAACAGGGAGGATACCCATCTCCTGATAGATGGGGCGAATGATTTTGCGGATGGCGGGGAGCCGGGTGAAGAACCAGGCGGCGCCAAGCAGGACGACTGTTCCAGTGAGAACGACAGCGGTGGGCGCGCCGAAGGCGCTGGCCATGGAGCCGGCGAGCAGGCTGCCGAAGGGCGCCATGCCCATAAAGGCCATGGTGTAAAAGCTCATGACGCGGCCGCGCATGTCTTCGCTGACCAGGGTCTGAATGATGGTGTTGCTGGCAGCCATGCCCTGCATCATGCCCATACCGGCGACGAGCGCTGTAATCATGGAGAGCCAAAACCAGTGGGAGAGGCCGAAGCCGATGAGGCCGATAGCGAAGACCAGGGCGGCGACGGGGATGATGCGAATGAGCCCGCGCACGCTGGTGCGGGCAGCGAGCGAGAGAGCCGATGCGAGCGCGCCGACACCCATGGCTCCCATAAGGAAGCCCAGCGTGTGCGGGCCGCCGTGGAGCACGCGGGCGGCAAAGATAGGCATGAGCACGACCACGGGCATGCCCATGAGGCTGACGACGGCAAAGAGCAGCAAGATGGTGCGGACGGGGAGAAACCCGGTGACGTAGGCCCACCCCTCATGCAGTTCGTGGGCCATGGAGGTGGCTGGTTTCCGGACTTGCGGCACGTTGAGACGCATGGCGAGGAGCGAGGCAATGACTGCGATGTAGCTGATGCCGTCGACGAGGAAGCACCAGCCCTCGCTGGTGGCGGCGATCAACATGCCGGCGAGTGAGGGGCCGATGAGGCGGGCGATGTTGACCATGGAGGAGTTGATGGCGATGGCGTTGCCGAGGTCGGCGCGGTCGTCGACCATTTGCACCATGAAGGACTGGCGCCCGGGCATGTCGAAGCCGTTGATGATGCCCTGCGAGACGCTGAGGATGAGAATCAGGGGAATGTTGATGTGGTGGGAGAGCGTGAGGGCGGCTAGGGCCAGCGATTGAAGCATGGAGGCGGTTTGCGTCCACACGAGAAGCTGGCGGCGATCGAGGCGGTCGATCCAGACGCCGGCGAAGGGGGCAAACAGGAAAGTGGGAATCTGGCCGGCGAAACTAACGGTGCCGAGGAGCATGGCCGATCCGGTGAGCCGGTAGACAAGCCAGGCGGTGGCGATGCGGGTCATCCACGTGCCGATGAGGGAGATGCTTTGGCCGCCGAAGAAGAGGCGGAAGTTGCGATGGCGGAGCGCGCGCCAGGTGTTGGATGCGCTGAAGCGGGTTGTTTCTTTAGTTGGGCTCAAGATTCGGGGGTCCTGCTGCGCGGTCGAGAGGGCGGCTCCAGTTCTTAGTTTAATTGGGAGGAATGGTGTGCTGCGCCAGGATGATCTTGCGTTCGAGGCATTGCCGGGGTTTGGAACAGATGCAGGAAGTCAGCCCCGCTGACGCGGGGTAGCGAGTCAGCGGTTGGCGATGGCCTGTCGCTATAATTCGGAGCTGATGATGGACGAATGCAGGGTACTCACGATTTTGATTCCGGGCACTGAATGGGAGCGCTTTGGCGGATGGAGCCCGGAAACGAATGCGTTATTTGGGTATGGGGAGGGGTGCACAAAGCTGCTCTCCTGGAGTCCGAGCGGGAACAACGATCGCGACCGAATAGCGGGGGCCGAAAAGCTGCGTGCGACGATTGCGGGGCATCGATTTGGGGCGGGGGCAAAGCTGAATCTGATTGCTCATAGCCACGGCGGGAATGTGGCGCTGGCGGCTTCGCGGCTTGGGTTGGCGCACGAGATCGACACATTGATTACCTTAAACAAGCCGCAGATCGATGCCGAGATGTATCGGCCGGGGAAGAATATCGCTCATTTCTATAACATCTCCGCGGCGGGAATGGATTGGGTTCAATACTTCGGTTCCGCAACGAAGGGGCACTACAAGACAGACCCGCGTGCGGTGAACAAGATGATCGATACATCGAAGTCAAAGCTCAAGAAGCATGCCGCGCTGATTTGGGATGACGAGATCCGGGAGAGGTGGTGGCGGTGGTATTTTGAGCAGACTGGCTGATTGAAATCAGACGGGATATGCGACACATGGTATCCGTCTCGATCTGCGCAATTGATTGCGAGGATGCCTCGACGAAGGAGGTGTCCGGAATGGAATGCGAGGTCCTGTAGAGTTGGGGATGGGTAGGTGCGCGGCGGTTTCGCGGTTGGGATGGGATGGAACTGGGAGCGGACGGAGAAGCGGGAAGTCTGAAGGAGCTGTTGCGGGTGGTGTTTGGGTTTGCCGGGTTCAGGGCGGGCCAGGAGGCGGTGTGCCGGGCGGCGATTGAGGGACGGGACCTGCTGCTGGTGATGCCAACGGGGGCGGGAAAGAGCTTGTGCTACCAGTTGCCGGCGATTGCACGAGGCGGGACGGCGCTGGTGATTTCGCCGCTGATTGCGCTGATGGAGGACCAGGCGGCGAAGCTAAGCGCGCTGGGGTTAAAGGTGGCGCGGATTCATTCCGGGCTGGATCGCGCGGTGGCGCGGCAGGCTTGCGTGGATTACCTGAGCGGGGAATTGCAGTTTCTGTTTATTGCGCCGGAACGGCTGCGGGTGCCGGGGTTTGCCCAGATGCTGGCCAAGAAGAGGCTGGCGCTGATTGCGATTGACGAGGCGCATTGCATTTCGCAATGGGGGCATGACTTCAGGCCGGATTACCGGATGCTGGGGGAACACCTGCCGGGGCTGAGGGGCGGAGAGGATGGGGC
>JBARBP010000195.1:0-11377 GCA_049793195.1 Occallatibacter sp.
GCGTAGGAGCTCGCGAACGAGGCAAGCGGGCCGCAGCCGCTCTTGAAAGCGTCGGTCTCGCGTCCCGCGCCGGACAGCGGCCCGATCTGCTCTCCGGCGGAGAACGCCAGCGCGTCGCGGTCGCCAGGGCCATCGTCCATCGTCCCGCTCTGGTTCTGGCTGACGAGCCCACCGCCAACCTGGACACGCACAACGCAACGCAACTGATCGACCTCATGCGCGACCTGAATCGCAGCCTCGGTCTCACCTTCATTTTTTCTACTCACGACCAGCGACTGCTGGAACACACACCCCGCATCGTTCGCCTATGCGACGGGCAAGTGGTCTCAGACAGCACCACTAAAGGAGGCATCAATGGGTAAGTTCCTGCTTCTTGCCTTTCGCAACGTTTTTCGCAATCGCCGCCGCACGGTCATGACACTGCTGATGGTAGGCTCAGGCGTGGCCGGCCTGCTGATGGTCGGCGGGTTCTTCGCATTCATGTTCCATGGCCTGCGCGAAAGCACCATTCGCGATGGCCTTGGCCACATCCAGATATTTACCGCCGAGCATTTTAGCCGCGACGAAGTCCATGTGCTCGACTCGGGCATAGACGACTGGCGCAAAGTAGCCGCCGCGGTGCAAGCCGTGGATCACGTGCGCGGCGTCGCGCCACGCATCGAGTTCTACGGAATGCTCTCGAACGGCGTCAAATCTTCAGTCTTCATGGGTAGCGCCGTCGATCCCGACGCGGAACGCAACATGGGCTTTTCGCCGCTGCTGGCAGCAGGCCGCGACCTCAACCAGAATTCGACCGGCGACGCCGAGGCTCTGATCGGGACTGGCGTTGCGCGATCGATGAATGTGAAGGTCGGCGACGGACTCACCATTCTGGCGGTCACCGCGGATGGTGCGCTGAACGGCATCGACGTGCAGATTGTGGGAATCGTCAACACCGGCTTTAAAGACATCGATGACCGCTTCTTGCGAATAACCTTGCCTTCGGCGCAGCGCCTGTTACAAAGCAGCCGCGTCACCAATCTCGTTGTTGGCCTCGATGCAACGGAAAACACCGACAAGGTCGCGGCCGCTTTCATACCGCGCCTGAACGGCCTCTCCCAGCGCATGGTTCTCAGGAAATGGATCGACCTGGCCGCTTACTACAAGCAGGTGCGCTCTTTGTTCAGCGGCATCTTTGTTTTCCTCGGTGTCATCGTCTTCATCATGGTGCTTATGGCCAGCGTAAATACCCTGCTGATGACCATGTTCGAGCGCACCCGCGAGATCGGCACCATGCTGGCCATGGGCACTCCCCGTTCGTGGATCGTCACTTTGTTCATGGTGGAGGCCACGCTTATGGGTGTTCTGGCGGCAGTTGTGGGCGTGGTTGCAGGCAACCTGCTTGGAGTGTTGCTTAATGCCTTCGGGCTGCATCTGCCTCCGCCTCCGGGCACTACCGTCGACATGCATTTCCGCGTTCTCTTTGTTCCCAGCCTCATGATCGGTTCATCGCTCCTGGTCATTGTGTCCCTGGCCTTGGCATCCATCATTCCCGCGATCCGCGCGTCGCGTCTGCAAATTACGGAGGCTTTGTCCCATGTCTAGGATCAACTGCGTGCTCCGAACCTTTCTACTGATCTTTCTTATCGGCTTCCTGCTCACGTGTGTATTGGTCAGTCACGCCGCGCCGGCAACACCCGATGCCGAAGGCCTTCTCAAGCGCTCAGACTTGTTTCGCAACGGCTGGCCTTCGTATGCGGTGCGTGTCAAGATCACCGACTTCGCGTCTGGAAAGCCGGACGAGGAGCATCTCTACGAGGTTTCACAGAAGGGCGTCGACAAGACCTATGTGGACTTCCTGAGCGCACGCGAAAAAGGTGAGCACCTGCTCATGCTTGGCGACGATATGTGGATCTATCTGCCCGATACCAGTCGTCCAGTGCGCATTACACCTCTGGAAAGGCTCTCCGGCGACGCCTCCAACGGCGACGTGGCGCGCACCAATTACGCCGCCGATTACTCGCCCGTCTACTTGCGCACAGAAAAGGTCGGCGCGGTTGAGTGCTATGTTCTCAACCTGAATGCCAAGCGAAAGGGCGCAACCTATCAACGCATCCTTTACTGGCTGCGCGTGCAGGATGCTCGCCCCGTGCGCGCCGAGTTTTATCTAACGTCCGGCAAGCAGATCAAGTCCGCCACCTTTGATGAGTTCGCTCCCTACAACGGCAAAGAGTTGCTGCGCCACCTGACCCTCTACGATGAGATCCGGCATAACTCGCACAGCGTTCTCGAATACTCCGGCGCCGCGCCCCGCTCTTTGCCCGACAAACTCTTCTATCAAGGCCGTTCGGACATGTTTTAGTCATGAAACTTCGCATCCTCATTCCGATTCTTGCCGTTCTGTGCATACGAGCCTCCGCCCAGGACCCTCCATCCGACCAGAGCCGATTCGACACGCGTTATTCCGTCTCGGTCATCGACGACGCCACATTCTACGGCAATCGAACTCAGCCAGTACCTGAAGTCCTGAACCAGTTATTGGTTGAACCATCCTTCCGCCTTCGCTACCGCAACCGTTTGACCTTTGCTTCAAGCGTCATCGGTCTTGCGGGTACCTACGCCGATAATTACACTCAACTGCGCGTGAAAGAGACTTATGCTGATCTTTCAGCGGGAGACTTCGACCTCACGATCGGCCGCAAAATGGTGCGTTGGGGCACCGGCTACGCCTTTACCGCGGCCGGCGTGCTCGATCCACCGCGGATCGCCACCAATCCCACCGACCGGCTAAACGTCAATGAAGGACGCGATATGATCAAGGCCGACTGGGTCCACGGCCCACATGCATTCTCGCTTGCCTGGTCAACGGCCGCCCTGGTTTCCGCGCAGCCCAACCAGCACGATACCACCGCTTTCCGGTATAACGTACTGGTGCGCGGATTCGATACATCTTTGATTGCGGGCGACGATCGTGGCGGCGACCCATTTGGCGCGCTCACATTCACGCGCGTCTTCGGCCAGGCCTGGGAAGTGCATGGCGAAGCCGCATGGCGCGAACAAGCTGCGGTGCTCATCGGCGCCAAGTGCACCACTGCCGCCGGTGTCACCTTCATCGGCGAGTTCTACTCACCGCCCAACATCGCGTACTATCGCGACATGGGAGTCTCTCCGGTCGCCGGCCGCCAGCATTACGCCTTCCTGAACGCCGGCAAAGCCCGGCTGCGTGAACTGCCCGGCTGGAAGGAATGGGGTATCTCCGGCTCCGTGGTTACAAACCTCGACGACCATAGTTACACAGCCGTCTTCGACGTCAGCCGCTGGTTCGGTAACCACTTTTCCTCCTATGGTTATCTTGAGGTCCCCAAGGGCAGCAAAACCTCTGACTATGGCTCAGCACCCTATTCCACGGCCACATCGGTAGGAGTCCGCTTCCAGCTATGATTCGCGAATCAGATCAATGTGCACCTCATCGAAACGACAAAGGAGAAGCCGCAAAGCTCATCGATTCGTTCTTCATGAGAGCCGTTTGGGTTGTCTGTGCCGCAACCATCCTCATCTTCCTCCTGTTTTTCTCTCAGGGCGTCATCAGGCTCTCGGGGAGCGGGCGGCACCTGGTCGTGATATTCGTTTTTTCCGTTTCCATCGCGCTGCCATCCATGTGGCTCGTCACTCACCTTTCTATTCGCTATACCGAAAAGTATCCTCGCGGGATTGCTGCCATCCAGGCTGCAGCACTTATCTGCACAGCCTCCGTGGGCTGCCTCATTGCCCTCCTTATCCTCCGCAACATCGGCGTTCCAAACCAGGGCTCGTATTGGGCTGAGTACGCATCGGAACTCCCTTTCAGCATCTTCGTTACGCTCGCCATTGGAATGAGCATCTCCACCTATGAGACCTTGCGTTACAAACTCCAGGCAGCAACCATTGAAGCGCGAACACGCCAGGTCGAAGAGGAGCGCGCCTATAAACTTCTCGCTGAGGCACGGCTCTCGTCACTCGAATCTCGCATCCATCCACACTTTCTCTTCAACACCCTCAACTCAATCGCCGCGCTCATTCCAACCGACCCACAGCGCGCCGAAGACACCGTGGGCAAGCTTGCCTCGCTGCTCCGCTTTTCGCTCCACGCACACAACACCGGCCTTGTGCCTTTCGCGCAGGAGATCAAGATTGTTCGCGACTACCTTGAGATCGAGGCCACGCGCTTTGGCTCGCGCCTGCGCTACGAGATTCTTGTGCCCGCCGAAATAGATTCTGTCCGTGTGCCGCCGCTTTCCCTTCAGGCTCTTGTCGAGAACTCCGTAAAACACGTTGCCGCTCAGCGGCCGGAAGGCGCGTCGATCCAGATTACGGGAGCGAGAGTGGCGAATGGCGTCAGCTTTGAGGTCATCGACGACGGTCCTGGCTTCTCGCTTGGCGCAATCGCGCCCGAGCACGGCCTCGGCAATCTTGTCGCGCGTCTCGAACTTTTATTCGGCGATGCGGGACGCCTCGACGTGACCCGTGAAAATCAAAAGTCCATCGTCCGCATGTCGTTTCCCGTTGAACTTTGAGAAGCCATGGAAGCCAATTCGTTGCGTGCCTATCTCGTTGACGACGAACCGCTGGCCATCGGGCGTCTTGCGCGCCTGCTGGCGAAATACGATAGTCTGAGCATCGCCGGCAGCGCCATCGATCCCGCACAGGCGCTCGAGTTTCTCAACGCCCAGTCGGATATCGACGTGCTCTTCCTCGATATTCAAATGCCCGGAATGAACGGATTTGAACTGCTCTCGCGCCTCGCCGTTCAGCCCTTGGTCATCTTCACCACCGCATTCGACCAATATGCGCTACGAGCGTTTGAAGTCAACTCCATCGACTACCTGCTGAAGCCCATCGAAACTGAACAGTTGGAACGAGCTCTGGCCAAGCTTGGGCGGCTCAGGCCCGTCGTCAAGCCGGATTGGCAGCGAAGCCCCGATCTCCCGGCCATGTTGAAGGAGCTCGCGGCTTCCCTTCTCGGCCAGCGCGTCGATTATCCGAAACGCGTTGCCTCCCGCATCGGCGAACGCATCTCCTTCCTCGACCTCGATGCCGTCACTCACTTTGTGGCCCGCGACAAACTAACCTATGCCGCCGTCAACGGTCGCGAGCACTGCGTCGATCAGACCATCGCCGACCTTGAGCTCAAACTCGACCCCGCCAGGTTTCTGCGCATTCATCGCTCCGTTCTCCTCAACCTGGATTGGGTCCACGAGGTGAACGTTTCATTCGCCGGAAAGGTCATCGTCACCCTGAAAGACACGCGGCATTCGCAGCTACCGGTCGCGCGCGACCGCGTCCGCTCGCTCAGGTCGCGAATGGAGTTCTGATCTTTCAATCCTCCGGCGATCGGTGCCAGCCAAGGTAGCCCTGGCAACGCCGGATCGATCCAGCTCTCAAAACTCCTCGTTGCTCTCAATCGCCGGCAAAACATCGTCCTCGCGTGCCATCCAGACGTAAAGCGTCGGCATCAGGAAGACGCCAATCACTAGGTTCGCAATCAGCCCACCGACAATGACGATCGCAAACGGGCGTTGCGAGTCGGAACCGATTGCATGTGACAGCGCCGCGGGCAGAAGACCCAGCGTGGCCACGAGCATGGTCATCATAATCGGGCGCAGCCTCTGAACCGACCCTTCAACAGCCGATTCGATAATATCTTCCTCGTTGAATCCATCCGATGCCATTCGGCGTGCGCGCAGTTGGTTGATGAACTCGATCATGATCACGCCTGTCTCCACCGAGACGCCAAACAGCGCAAGAAATCCGACCGCCGAAGAGACCGAGAAATTTGTGTGAGTAAGGAAGAGCGCCAGCGGACCTCCGATGGAGGCCATAATGACTGACGCCAGCACCAGTACGGACCACTTATACGACCGGAACATCGTGTAAAGGATCAGAAATATCGCCAGCACGGTGATAGGAATTACAAGCGCCATTCGCTTGTCGGCGCGCTTCTGGCTTGCGTATTCGCCGGCCCACTCCAGGTGATATCCCGTGGGCAGGTTTACGTTGTGCTCCACTTTGCCGATGGCCTCTTCAACCGTCGATCCCAGGTCACGCCCGCGGACGGAATACTTGATCGCAATGTAACGCTGGCCTCCCTCGCGGTTAATCTGCTCTGCGCCATCGTCGGTGGAGACCTGCGTCAATTGTGCCAGCGAAACACGTTCGCCCGATGGCGTCAGCAGGCGCACGTCTTTAATCGCTTCTCGCGTATCGCGATACTGTTTCTGATAGCGGAGTGTCACATCGTAACGCGCCTCGCCTTGCTGCACTTGGGTCAGTGTGTTTGAGCCGATCGCAGTTTGCAGCGCGTCCTGAATATCTGCGACATTAACGCCCCATCGCGCTGCCGCTTCGCGATCCACTGTGAAATTGAGGTTGGGTTGTCCGACGATGCGAAAGATGCCCAGGTCTTCAATTCCTCGAACCGCCGCCATTTGCGCCTGGAGGAGCTCTGCCGTGTGTTCCAGCGTTCGCAGATTGTCACCGTAGAGTTTCACCGCAAGTTCGCCCTTGACGCCGGATACAGCCTCTTCCATGTTGTCGGAGATCGGTTGGGAGTAATTCCAAATGACGCCAGGAAATTTCTCCAACTGCTCGTCGATTGCGGCGATCAGTGCTTCCTTGTTCTGGTGGAAGACCGGGCGCCATTGCTCTTTTCTCTTCAAATCGACAAAGTATTCCGTGTTGAAGAATCCCGCAGTGTCAGTGCCGTCATCGGGGCGGCCTGTCTGGCTGACGACCTGTGTCACCTCGGGAAAAGAGGCCATCACAATTCGAGCTTTGTTCGTGAAGTCGATGCTTGCCGTGGGCCCTTCGCTGGGAGGCAGCGTCCCTCGCACCCAGATCGAACCCTCATCCAGGTGCGGCAGAAACTCGGAACCGATCGGTCCTCCGAAAGAAAGGTAAATAGCAATCGCGAATAGAGCCGTTGAGATGCCCAGCGTGATGTTTCGATGCACGATCGCCTTGCGCACCGAGGTTCTATAGTGCCTGATGAGCCATTCCATCATCGGGTTCTGCCACTCTTTTGCGCCTTTTTGAAACGCGATGCCGCCCATAACTGGGGCGACCAAAATGGCAAACACCAGCGCTCCCAGAAGCGCGAAGGTGACCGTCCAGGCCATGGGCTTAAACAGCCGGCCCTCGACGGCTTGCAATGTGAAGATAGGCAGATAAGAAGCGATGATGATTCCCCGGGCGAAGAAAACCGGCCGCTGCACCTCGTGCGCGGCATCGCGAATTTTTTGCGTCGGACTCCGCATGTCATCTTTGAGGGAAAGGTGACGGACGATATTCTCTATCATCACCACGGAGCCGTCGACCACCATGCCGAAATCCAGAGCGCCAAGCGAAAGCAAGTTCGCCGGAATGTGGATCAAGTCAAGACAGATGGCTGCGAACAACAGTGCGAACGGAATCGTCAGCGCAACAATAATCGCGCCGCGCACGTTACCCAGGAAGAGGAAAAGAATAATCGAAACAAGAATCACACCCGCGGTCAGATTGTGCTCAACGGTTTCCACCGTGAATTTGACCAGATCGGAGCGATCGAGGAACGGAACAATCTTCACGCCTTTGGGCAAAATGCCATTGTTGAGCTTCTGCACCTCTTCGTGAATGCCTTGCAAAACCGGATCGGAATCGTCGCCCTTCTGCAGCAGGACAATCCCTTCAACAGTATCGGGATTATCGACAATCGCACCGTCGGCCCGATGTGTAGCGCGGCCAATCTGGCCAAGTCGAATCTTGGGTCCCTGCGCGACGGTTGCAATGTCCCTGATCTTGATGGCCGTCCCATTCGCAGTTTTTACAACGGTGTTCTCGATATCCCGCACGCTCGCAAAAAGGCCGAGCGACTGCACGTTGATCTGCTGGGTGCCTTCTTCAATAAAACTGCCGCCGCCGTTCGTGTTGTTGTTGGTAATCTGCTGCTCTACCTGGCTGATCGAGAGACCGTAAGCGACCAGCTTCTCCGGATCGAGCTTGATCTGGTACTCCTTCGTCGGCCCTCCGAAGCTCGAAACGTCCACAACCCCATTGACGCCTTTGAAGGACTTCTCCAGAGTCCAGTCTTCGATCGACTTTTTCTCCATCACGTCGTAGGCGGGATTCGTGCTCTCCAGCGTATACCAATAGATTTGCCCGACGGGGCTCCAGTCTGTACCCATCTGCGGGACAAGATTGGCAGGCAGGCTGACCATGCTCAGCCGCTCCAGCACATGCTCGCGGTTAATGTCGCTCGTGGAGTCGTCATCGAAGATCAGCATCAGGCTCGAGAGCCCGGCAAGCGTTGTCGAACGCAGATGCGTGAGGTGAGGAATGCCGGCCATCTGAATCTCAACCGGCACGGTCACCTGGCGTTCGATCTCCTCAGCGCTGCGGCCTGGCCACTGCGTAATGATTTGCACGTAGTTGTTTGCGACGTCTGGGTAAGCTTCGATGGGCAAGTTGCGGAAAGAGACAACTCCCCAGGCGGTAAGCACCACCACGCCGCCCAGAACAAGCCAGCGGTTTTTCAGCGCGAAATCGACCAGTGCGCGCAGCATCTATTGGTTCCCCGCAGTCTCAAGAAGCAGCGCATTCGCAACAACCTGCTGGCCGGGTTCAAGACCTGACAGGATTTCTTGCCGGCTCCCGCTGAGAACCTGGCCGGCGTGCACCTCGGTACGTTTGAAATGGTTATCCCCGGCAGGCTCAAACACCCACTCGCGGTCGTGCAAGTGAAGAACTGCGTCGGCCGGGACCACCGCATGTATCTCTTTCTTCCGGCTCGTGAAAGTGGCCTTGGCAAACATCCCCAGCTTCAGAAAGCCCGGATTCGCAACCTCTATGCGCACCTTGGCTGTCCGCAGCGACGGATCGAGAATCGGACCGATGTCGCTTATTCGTCCAGTCAGAGGACGATCGGGGTATGCGTTGATCGTGATCTTCGCTTCCTGGCCAAGCTGCAGCTTCGGAATATCGTTCTCGTAGACATCGCAAACGACCCAGACCCGTGAGAGATCGGCGATGGTGAATGCTGTCGCAGACCCGGAAAGGCCTACGCCCGCCGCAGCAGCCTCGGTCACATTCTGCGCCACAATCACGCCGGAAATTGGCGCATTCACGTCCACGACGCTGCTGGGGTGATCCTTGTCCACGCCAAGAGTCTTCAATTGTTCTTCCGCGGCCGTTACGTCCGCCTTGGCGTCCTTCTCGGTGTCCTCGGCCTGCTCCAGCATGGCCTGCGAGACTGCGCCATGCTGATACAGATCCTGCGATCGCAGATAGGCCTTGTTGGCAAGTTGCTCGTCGTTGGCGGCTTTCAGGTAAGCGTTGAAGGCACTGGTGACATCCGGACTCTGCACCTTCAGCAGCAACTGACCCTTCTTCACGTTGTCGTCGAGTCGCGCCCTGATGTCGACGACTCTCCCATTCGCCAGAGAGATGACCGGGACCTCGCGGGAAACATCGGGTAAAACTGCGCCGGTCGCGCTCAAATTGTCAGCCAATTCAATCTTCTCGGCAGAAGCAAGAGCAAATTTGCCTGCGTCATTACTATCGATGGTAATAAGGTTCATGTCCGGCACCTGGATGACTTTGGCCGGCGGCGGCGCGCTATCGCCCTCCGTTTTGCTTTTGCAGCCGGAGAAAATCAGTGACAGCGACGCTGACAAGGCAGCGACCAGCAATGCGGCCCGGTATCGCATGAATGCGTGATTCGACATCATTGAATTACCTCATGCCCTACGGCAAGATTGAGTTGTCCGGCAGCTACCAGATAAGAGCCGACCAGTTGCACATAAGCCAGTTGCACCACGCGGTAGTCGCTCTGCGCATTCAAAAATTCCATCAGCGAAGCTCCCCCATGCTCGTAGGCATACGTGACCGTGTCGCGCACGCGTGTGGCCTGATCCTTGTATTGCGTTTTGTAGGGCATCAGCAGCGCGATGTTGCTTTCCACTTGCGCATAAGCCGAGTCCACATCGCTGAAAACCTGCGCCTGCACAGCTTCGCTGGCCTGTCGGCTGCGATCGATGTCGATCAGCGTTCGCTGCTTCTCGCCCTGGTTGTGGTCGAAGATGCGCAACGGCACACTCACGCTGGCGCCGAGAGTTTGAATCCCATTCGGGTTATTGTTCGAAGAGTTATACGTGTACCAGGCACCGAAAGTCGGATCGGTGGATCCGTTGGCATTTGCCAGTTTGTGATTGGTTTCCGATTGCTGAATCGTCTGCAGTGCCGCCTGCAGATCGGGCCGCTCCTTTAGCGCGATCTGGTGAAAATCGTCGAGTGGCTGCAATGCGTCTGAAAAGTCAAAGGGACCCGTCACGTCAAACTTCTCCACCGGCGTTCGATCGTTCAAGAGTTGAAGAAGTTGAATCTTCTCAGTGCGCAGGTTCACGATTGCCGTTTGTATCTCCGATTCGTACTGCACGCGCAATAGCTCGATACGATCAAGATCAATATGAGCAATGTCGCCTGCTTTGAAGCGGTCGCGGCTGATTTCGATGATGTGGTCGTAGTAATTCAGATCTGCCTGCGCCAAATCCAGAATCGCCTTGGCTTCGAGCGTCTGCACAAAGGCCGATCGCAATGTGAACTCGAGGTTGCGCTTTAGATCCTCATGCTCCGACTCGCTGATGTGCGTGCCCTCCTTCGCGCTCTCTAGCCGCAATTCCCGCTTGTGGTCCCGCTCGTGCAGATAGCTGAAGTTGGGCTGCTCGTACGTTCCTTTGAATGGAGTCCACACGCCGTCGTGCGGGGCAATTTGCGTCCCATCCGCCGATAAGGTGAATTGGGGGTTCGGGCGAAGGTAGGCCGTGATCTCTTCCGCCTTCATCTCGTCCACATTGTCGGCATCGGCTTTTAACGCCGGATTAACTGCCTCGAACTTCGCCTTTGCTTGGTCCCAAGTCAGGCTTTGTTGTGCAGAACACAATTCCGCGGTCAGAAAAACCAAGGCAGCCGCAACCAGGCCAGATCCGGGGAGGAATCTCAGATTCATACGCATCCTTTACGCCATGCTCCGCACGGCGACCGCAGGAAGAAGAAGAGAAAAAGTTGAATTCACGAACGAAAGGGCGGTCAGGCCGCGGGAGGAGGACGATTTTGGATGGAGTGCAAAGCGGGGCTCTGAATTGCGAAAAACTGTGCCTGTCG
Source organism: Occallatibacter sp. (assembly GCA_049793195.1). GTDB lineage: Bacteria > Acidobacteriota > Terriglobia > Terriglobales > Acidobacteriaceae > Telmatobacter. The sequence goes on from JBARBP010000195.1 coordinate 11,152, forward strand.
CGGCGCGTCATGGCTCAGGACGTCAAAGGTCAACCCTAAAAATGCCGCCTCTGGCAGAGCGGCAACTGCCGGAAAGCTCGCATGCGGGCAGGCGGCGCTATGGTCGCGGCGCTGGCAAGTGTCGGTCTCAGCGGGGTTCTGGATCGACCAAAGATCGTCGCTGACCGAAATCACCGGAAACAGAACAACAATCAGCATCACCAGGGCCACGAACGACATGTGCCGT
>JBARBP010000196.1:0-2845 GCA_049793195.1 Occallatibacter sp.
CACGCGTTCTCCGCGCGTCAGGTCGCCATATTCTGCGGTGTTCGAAATCGAATCGCGCATGCTGGCCAGGCCGCCTTCGTAGATCAGGTCCACGATCAGCTTCACTTCATGCAGGCATTCGAAGTAGGCAATCTCAGGCGCGTAACCGGCTTCCACCAGCGTTTCAAAGCCCTTCTTGATCAGCGAAGTCAGGCCGCCGCAAAGCACGGTCTGCTCACCGAACAGATCGCTTTCGGTTTCTTCCTTGAAAGTTGTCTGTAACACGCCGGCGCGGGTCGAACCGATGCCGTAAGCGTAGGCCAAAGCCAATTCATGAGCGTGGCCGCTGGCATCCTGCTGAATGGCAATCAATGCTGGAACTCCACGGCCTTCGGTATAGACGCGGCGTACCAGGTGACCGGGGCTTTTGGGCGCGATCATCACCACATCCACATCTTTCGGCGGGACGATGGTCTTGAAGTGAATGCTGAATCCGTGCGAGACGCCGAGAACTTTCCCCTTGGTCAGGCCAGCTCGAATGTCGGCTTCGAAAAACTCGCCCTGGGTCTCATCGGGAGTCAGGATCTGGATCCAATCGGCGCGCTTGGCAGCTTCCGCCGGAGCAACGACTTCCATCCCGTCGGCCCTGGCTTTCTGTGCGGTCGGACGCTTGGGATCGAGTCCGATAATGACGTTGAAACCGCTGTCCCGCAGGTTCTGAGCCTGGGCATGGCCCTGGCTGCCGTATCCGAAGATGGCGATGGTTTTGCCCTTCAGGGCAGCTGGATTGGCGTCACGCTCATAAAAAATTGTGGCCACTATTTCTCCTAGAATCGGGCGAAAGCAAATGCGATTATCGACAAACCGACCGGTCGGTCGGTATCGAAATCGTAGCCGAGTAGCCGTGGCACTGTCAAGACCCTAGATGGATTACTAATCTGTTTGAGCTGGATCGCCTGAAGGTACTTCCGGCATGTCCATCAGGTTACTAGCGTGGGCTATAATTGGGCCAATTTACTCCCTCCGCTCCCCAGCTTGCGTCTATCGACAAAGGCGTGGGCCTTTGTGTTTCGAAAATGGATGTCAAGCCCCAGGCCGCGCCTCGCCTCAAACTACTGCTCGAATTCGAGCCGGCCCACCGTGTCTTTTTCCGTAACCTCGCCGATACAGTTTTGCGCCGGCCGCTGCCCTCCGTCGCTACTACCTCCCGGCCTGGGCCTTTTTGGAATGATGTTTTTGTGTATACCGCTGTGCCCTGGCGGTCGTTTTTCGAGTCGGTACTCTGGCACGTGCTGGTGCTGGCTGGCGTGTGGACCCTATTTCTGAGGCTGCCTCAGCACGAAACTTCGCAGAAGCAGATGTTCCATGATTCACGCATTGTTTACTACCCGCCTTCGAAGTCTTTCTCTGCGTCGGAAAGCCGTCGACCTCGTGTTCGCCCCCGGCCTAAAGCTCCGAGCGAAGCCGCGCATCAGCAGAAGCTCGTGGTGACGCCGGAACACGCGCACGGCATCGTGATGCCTCCCAGTCTTATGGTGGCGCAATCGGGCCGAGCCGCCAGTGCCGTCTCGAAAATCGCAGCTGCAAGACCAGCGCTGCCCGCGATGCCGCTCTCCGAAACCGGGCACTCACTCCGGCCCATGCCGGCGGGCCTCACTTCTGCGGTTGCTCCATCGCCTGAGCTGAAACAATCCTCGGTGCGGCGCTTGGGACTGCCGCAAGCCTCTGCCGTGGCACCTGCTCCCGAAGTTGGTGCTGGTTCGGCAAGACGCGGAATGACCGCACCGATTGCCGCAGTCGTTGCGCCCCCGCCTAGTGTGCAAGGTTCCATACGCAAAGCTGGCGACATCAATATTGGCCACTCCGAGGCAGTTGCACCCGCGCCGGAATTGCCCATGCAAGCGCAGCGCACAATTCCAGGACGAGCGCAGGCAGGGTTGGGTGGTGGCGCATCCAGCGCGGTCGTGCCGCCGCCGCCATCGGTTGGCGGTTCTGAAACCATCGGCGAGGGCAGAGCAAGTGCGCGGCCCGGCGGCGGGTTACAGGCAGTACCGCCGGCGCCGTCCGTGGGGGACGGAGGAAAATCCAATGTGGGTGGACGAGTGCATTCCTTGTCCACTGCAGGGATGCAAGTCGTGCCACCTACCGCATCAGTAGATGGCGGAGGGAACTCGACGTCCGGTAGAAGAGTAAGTTCGCTATCCGGTACTGGAACCCAAGTCGTTCCACCCACTCCATCGCTCGGAGAGACGGGCAGTTCTTCTCTAGGCGGAAGAGGAAATTTGTCCACGGCAGGGATGCGAGTTGTGCCGCCCTCTCCGCCCATCGGGAGTGGGGACGGTTCGACCTTAGGTGGCAGAGGGAATTTGTCGACTGCCGGGATGCAAGTCGTACCTCCTTCTCCATCCATTGGGAATGGTGACGGGTCCGTGGGAAATGGCCGTGGAAATTCTTTGTCGGGTGCAGGCACGGATGTAGCGCCGCCGTCATCTTCTGCTAACGGTAGTGGCGATTCTGCTGGCGATGGAAGCTCCACAGCGACGGACACCCAACCGGCCGCTGTGCCATCCGCACAACAGGTGGCCGACGATCACAAGCAGCAGACAGTCGAAGAACTGCCGGTGAACCTGATTGGCTTGGTGTTGGCGCTGCCGGGTACATCTTATTTTTCCAACTATGAAGTTTTCGTGGCCAGAAGACGGCTTGGTAAAGATGGATCTTTGCTCATAAAACTGGTTTACGAGTTTCTTCCTTACCAACGGCGGCTGTCAGAATATGATCTGAAGAACGCGAAGGTGTTCAAGCTTACCGTCGTCAGAGATACGACCTGCGACGAAACCTTGGCGCAAATGCTGCACCCTCAGAT
>JBARBP010000197.1:0-60099 GCA_049793195.1 Occallatibacter sp.
CCGGATTCTGGTGGGCGACGGCAAGCCGGGCGAGATCACCAAGACGATTGCCGAGGAGTTCTTCGGCATCGCCAACGGCCTCAAGCCAGACCGGTTTGGGTGGCTGACGCCAGTGAATGTGAAAGCTGGCGAGCCGGTCACGGCGTAACCAATTCCCAAGCAATATCCTACAGGCGGCATCCAGCATGCCGCCTGTATTCGTCTGTGAGGCATTGCCCCGCTGATGCAATGAATCTGAAACGCCGGAAAACACTGAATAAAGGAAATCGAATGGAAAGCGATTCCACCATCACATCGAATCAGGCAATCGCAAGCTTCATCGAGTGCGAATCTTCCCCCGACACTAATCCTCATTCCAACTTCTGGTCCCGAGCTTCCCGCGTAATCGCTGAAGGCGACTTTTACGGCCAACCCATCCCTGGCCATCGAACCGAAATCCTTCTCCAGTGGACGTCGGCGAACCTCTATATTCTCTTCGTGTGCCCTTATCAAGAACTAAACCTCAAGCCGAGCCCTAATCTCAAGGAAGAAACTTACGAACTCTGGAATTGGGACGTCGCCGAAGTCTTTATTGGCGACGACTTCAGCAACATCCGCCGCTATAAGGAATTCGAAGTTTCTCCGCAGAGTGAATGGGTCGATCTCGACGTGAACCTCGATAACCCGCCGCACGAAGACGGCTGGGTCTGGCAATCAGGCTGTGAAGTCGCGGGAAGGATCGATGCCGGGCAAAAAACCTGGTACGGCTTTATGCGCATTCCCTGGCCGTCCATCGACCTCCGTCCCCCCGTCGTGGGCAACGAGCTGCGCATCAACTTCTATCGCTGCCAGGGTTCTGATCCCGACCGAAAGTACATCACATGGCGGCCCGTGCATCGGCCGGGCTTTCACACACCTGAAGCGTTCGGCATTCTCAAACTCGCCGGTGCAAGCCGAGCCGGTTGACTTCTCAAAAAAGCCCGCCGCCGAATTCTTCTGCCGGCAGGCCTCAAGAACAGAGATTCATCGTCCTGCGTGGGCCGCGGTCTCACCCACAGACGCTTCCTTGCTGAAGGAGTGTCCGGTCAGCAGTCCAAGCACGAACCAGCCCATCAGTGCTGCCCCAAGCGCAAAAAGAATGTCACCGGGAACCCTCATCCAGCGCAGCGTCTGCATTGTTGGGGTCTGCAAAAACTCCGAGGACCGCGCGTACCATGTTCCGCGGTCGATCGAGGCCCATGCCTGTAGCAGGCCGACGGGCAACATGCTCAGAAGCACCATCAAAGACAAGCCAATATTGAGTAGCCAGAATGAAGCCCTCAATGTGCCTTGTTTCCACGCCCGGCTTGGCTGTAGCACCCGCAGACAGAAAAGCGTCAGACCGATTCCCAGCATTCCATAGACGCCAAACAGCGCAGTGTGGCCATGCACGGGTGTCAGGTTCAACCCCTGCATGTAGTAGAGCGCGATCGGCGGGTTGATCAGGAAACCAAATAAGCCCGCGCCCACCAGGTTCCAGAAAGCAACAGCCACAAAGAAGAAGATCGGCCACTTGTAGTTCGCAATCCAGGCGGCTTTGTCGGCGGGCCGCGTCAAACTCAGATTCTCCCAGGCCTCGAACCCAATCAGCGCCAGTGGCACAACTTCCATAGCGCTGAAGATCGCCCCCAGAGAGATCACAGCCGCGCCCGAGCCCGCAAAGTACAAGTGATGAAAGGTCCCGATAATGCCGCCGGAAAGAAAGATGGTGGTCGAGAACAGGACGGCCCGCGTTGCGCTCCGGATCTCCAGCAGCTTGAGCCGCGTAAACAGGAACGCAATCACCACAGTGGCGAAGACCTCAAAGAATCCCTCAACCCAGAGGTGCACAACCCACCAGCGCCAGTATTCGGCCGTCACCAGGTGGCTACGCTGCCCATACATCAGTCCGGCCGCGTAGAAGAGCGGAATCGCGATGCTGGAGATCAAAAACAGCGAGAGCAACGATCCGTCTTCACTCTTGCGCATCAGCGCGGGCTTGAGAGCCCGCACCATCAGCACCAGCCACAGCACCAGGCCGACAAACAGCAAGATCTGCCAGAAGCGGCCTAGGTCAACATATTCGAAGCCCTGGCTGCCAAACCAGAACCACAGGTTACCCAGCTTTTGCTGGATTCCGAACCACTCCCCGGCCATGGATCCAGCGACGACAAGCACAAGCGCAACGAACAGCACATTCACACCCAGCCGCTGATACTTCGGCTCCTCGCCGCTGACCGCCGGGCCGACATAGAGCCCCGTGGCCAGCCACGAGGTAGCAATCCAGAAAATGGCCAGTTGCAGATGCCAGGTGCGCGTGATGGCATAGGGCAAATACTTGTCGAGCGGAAAGCCATAGAACCCTTTCCCCTCCACCCCATACTGCGCGGTAAGAATCCCCATCAAGATTTGCACTCCCCACAAGGCCATCACCACGAGGAAATATTTGATGGTGGCGCGCTGCGACGGCATGGGATGCAAGCCAACGAACGGGTCGGTTGCCGGATAGGGGCCATGCACCGAACTCTTCTCCTGCGAAGAGGACCACCAAACCATCCCGCCAATACCGGCCAGCAAGCCCGCAATGCTCAATACGCTCCAGAAGACCGATCCTGGTGTGGGAACATTGGCGACCAGCGGTTCGTGCGGCCAGTTGTTGGTGTAAGTAATCGAGGAGCCGGGGCGTTCGGTACTTGCGGCCCATGAGGTCCACCAAAAGAAGGCGGCAAGTTGCTTCTGTTTAGCTGGATCGGTGAGTGCACCCTCTGGAATGGCGTACTCTTTGCGGCCCTGGCCAAATACGTCGGCATAATAGGCTGCGAGTTGCTGGAATGCGGCGGCGCGATCGTTGTCTATTGTCACCCGATTGGCGGCTGCATCGTAGTGGTTGGTACGCATCTCGCGAATCAAGCGCGCCCGGAGCACTGCCTGCTGATCAGGATTCAGGCCCGCAAAGTTCGCTGCTCCATCCCGCTGCGCCCACCGGTCAAGCAGACTCTCCGACTCGCGGTGCAGCCAATCAGCGCTCCAGTCAGGAGCCACGTATGCACCGTGGCCCCATACCGTGCCAATCTCCTGACCGCCGATCGATTGCCACACCCCCTGGCCATCGGTGATGAAACTTCCCGCGAACAAAAGCCGTCCATCGGCGGTGTAGACATCCGGGATTGGTGGAGCCTGACTGATCATCTTCCGTCCCACTACCCCAAGAACGGTAAATGACCCAACGATAACGATGGCCAAAGCCAGCCAATAGCGCTTGTATAACATTGCTCTTCCTCAATTCCTTGCCTGAGACGCTCAGAGATTTTGCTTCCATCACGGTAGTGAACAAACAACGAAACGGCAGGGACTTAGGTCACTGGGTTCTGGAACACGTCCCACAATGCGCAGCATTCGCAATCGCAACCAACGTTCGCAACGAGCAAGTGCTCCGGCGTTACACCGTCTCTTCCACGGTCTGTTGGGATTTTTGCCTCCGGAAAGGCATCCGCAAGCGCTCGTGCTTGTTTTCGCGAGAATGCGCCCACTGGCGGCCCTTCAAAACTTCTTCGGCCGTCACCAGTCCGAGCAGCTTTCGGGTTCCCCGCTCCACGACCGGCATGGCAAACAGCCCGCTGATTGCCATGCGCTCGGCAACGGCGCGTAGCGTCTCTTCGGGATGTACGAACACCGGCGCGAGCATCGGGATCCGGCCCTGCGGGTCGGCGCTGGACTTTGCAAGCACTTCAAGTTCGCGACGCGTAATCACACTGGCGATCCGTCCCTGCGTGTCGACAACCGGATACAGGCGCTGACCGCGCCTCTCGCTGCCGTTCCGCCTGCGCAAAATCCACCGCTGTGCATCCGAAGACGTAGTGTCTGTCGGAAGAACTACAACGCTGGTCCGCATCACCTCCGAAACCAGGATTGTCTCCAGCGGATCTACGCCATATTCGCGGCTTAAATGGTGGCCGCGGCGGCTGATTCGCTCGGTGAGGATCGAGCGTCTTTGAAAGAGAACTGTAAAGGCGTGAGCGGCCACCGAACTGGTCAATACCGGCAACAGGAGCCCATAATTATGGGTCAGCTCCAGGCTTAGCACAGCGCCGGTCAGCGGACACCCAATCGATCCTGCGAGAACTGCGGCCATTCCGGCCAGTGGCCACGCTCCCGTCTGGATGACCGGCAGTATCGGAGCAAGGAGCGCACCCAGCGCGCCGCCGATCATCAGTAATGGCGCAAGAATGCCGCCGGAGGTGCCAGAGCCAAGCGAAAAGGACCAGATAATGCTCTTCACAATCAACACGCCGGCGATCAGTTCCCAGGTCCCATTGCCGTTGATGAGCGAATCGATCACGTCGTAGCCGGTTCCAAGCGCGCGCGGAAAAATCAGTCCGCCAACACCGATGACAACCCCTCCGATGGCAGGCCACCACATCCAGTGGATGGGCAGATGGTTTTCGAAAAAATCCTCGCTGGCATAGACGGCCCGACTCAGCAGCAGCGCGAGGATACCGCCGGCAATACCCAGCACCAGTGCCGCCAACAGCGCGCTTGGGTGAATCGGTTGATTAAGTTGTGGCATGGGGAACAGCGGATCGTTGCTGAAGAAGAAACGTCGCATCACGCCCGTGGTTGCAGCGGCAACGGCAACAGGCACAAAGGAGCGCGGCCGCCACTCAAACAGCAGCAACTCTACGGCGAGCAGGACCGCGGAGAGTGGAGTGGCAAACACGCCCGCCATTCCTGCTGCTGCACCGGCAACCAGCAAAGTGGAGCGCTCCGCGTCGGTGAGGCGAAAGAGCTGTCCAAGCAGTGACCCCACCGAGCCGGCAGTCATAATAATCGGGCCTTCCGCGCCGAATGGGCCGCCAGAGCCGATGGCAATTGCGGCGGAGAGTGGCTTGAAGATTGCAACCCGCGGACTGATCCGCGCCCTGTGGATCAGAATGGCTTCAATGGCCTCGGGCATTCCGTGGCCACGGATCTTGTCGGATCCATAGCGCGCCATGATTCCGATCAGGATTCCGCCCACCACGGGAACCAGAATCGCAAGCCAATGCAGATTATTCTGCGCGGGCGAAGCAAAGCTCCAGCTCAGACGCTGAAAGTAGAAGAGATTTGTTGCGGCGTAGATCAGGTGCAGCAGAATCCAGGCGAGCGAAGCGCCGGCAACTCCAAGAAGTACGCCAAGTCCGCTCAACATAATCATGCGCGGACCAGCGTTGAAGTCGCGCAGGTGGGCGCGGGAAGCCGAACCGGCATGCTTCACAGCGCTTCCTCTTTTGGACGGCGGGCAGGCGCTGCAGTGCGCGTGTATCGCCGGGAACCTCCATTCAGAACACGGTGGAGAGCGCGCACCAGCTCGGGACCAGACTGTTCCAGTTCCCGCTGATGGAACTCGGCCAGCGATGCAAGAAGGCGCTCGCCCTGCGGAGTCACTCGGAGCAAAATGCGGCGATGGTCGAATGGATCGGCCGAGCGGCGCATTAATCCTTGGTCGATAGCGCGATCGACAAGCTCGACCGCACTGTTGTGCTTCAGCAACATGCGGGCGGCCACATTGGCTATGGTGGGCGCGGTCCCGTCCGGCATGCCGCCTACGCATTGCAGCATCTGATACTGCTGGTTGCGCAGACCAGCCTGTTCGGCAGCGGCCTGGCTCACCCTCAAAAAACGCCGTAATTGAAAACGAAATTCGGCTAGGCGCTGTAGATGGGCCACGTCAAGTTCAGGCAAACTCCCAGCGGCGGCCTTGCGGGAGGAGAAACCAGGGTGGGATGCCGCGCGGCGCGGCGATTCGGTGAGCGTCCCGGAGTGTCCTGTCATAAATATATCGTATCACGATCATATCGTTATACGATATATAATCTCAGACGAACGTATGGAATTGACAGCATCCTGCTGCGCGGCTCGATACAATCCACTCAGAACTTTTCCATGAGTTGGGACTCCACGTTCTGCAGGGTTTATCGCAAAGGGGCAAAACATGGCTGTGCAGATAGGTGCAAGGCCTGACAGCGGATTCGACGATCCGATCGGCATGTTGACAGACTGCCACCGCCGTATCGAACGGTTCCTCGACATCCTCTGCCGGGTGGCTCAGAAGGCTCAGGGCCGTGCGCTCAACCACGATGAGCAGAGCGCTGTACAAACCGCGATTCGCTACTTCGACGAATCGGGTCCGCGCCACAATATGGATGAAGAGGAGTCCCTTTTCCCCAGGCTTCAGGATATGAACACCGCAACCCTCCTTGAAGAGCTGCGGCGGCTGGAGTCTGACCATCAGGAGGCCGACGCGCTGCATGAAGAAGCTGCGCACCTCTACGCCAGATGGATCGCCGACGCCGGATTGAGCGCCCGCGAAAAGACACGGCTGCTAACGATTACCGAGCACTTGCAAAGGCTCTACCAGAAACACATTCAAATCGAAGAGAATATTGTCTTTCCGCTCGCCACAAAGCTGCTTGATCTTAGTGCCCTCGCAGCCATGGGTTCCGAGTTCAAGTCACGCCGGGAATAAAACCGATCGAATCGAACTCTGCCCGTGGGGTTCCCGAACAGGATCGCGGCAGGAAGTCTTTCTCCGTATGCCACCGGCCACACGCCTCCCTTTTCCTCATCAATTCTTGAAAGGGTAAGCATCTGTTTTTTGCCAAATCTCTGGCCGGCCAGCAATGAAGTAATCCGCTCCCCGATGGCCTCTCGGACGAGCCGCGCTTCTATATCGACGACAAACAAATATTGACGATCCTGCAGTTGGAAGCTAATCGGGCCACAGGCCACAAGAAGTATCTCGACGGGAATGTAACCGAGATAGCCGCTTATGTTGGCCAGCCGCCACCCTCAATCCAGCCGGGTTAGATACGCCTCCCCCTCAATGGGCCGAAGGTGCTGGGCAATATCCTCCGCCATCTGACGGTCGTCGCCCTCGGGCCGGATGCGAACCCAATAGCTCTTCTCGCCCGGAAACTCGATCACGTTGGCATCTGCATATTTATGGATAAGTTGTTCCTTCAGCTTAAGGGCGTCGCGTTCACTGTGAAATGCGCCAATCTGCACACACCAACGCCCGCCCGTATCGATTGGTTTTGGCGTCTCGTAAACGTCCAGCCGGACCCCTGCCATGCCGACCCTATAGATGCCGGTGGCCTTGGCGGCGGCAATCGTCAAATCCAGCATCCTGTCCTCGACAAATGGCCCGCGGTCCGTGATCCGCATAACACCCGATTGACCGGTCTTCAGATTTGTCACCACCACAAGCGAGCCCATCGGAAGGGTACGATGCGCGGCTGTCATGGCATCGTCGTCGAAGACCTGGCCGTTTGCGGCTTTGCGGCCCGCATAGGGCGCCGTATACCAGGTCGCCAGACCTTCCTCGCTAAAGATAGGAGAGTGTGTTGCGACGAAATTAAGATCGGCTTCGCTCACTCCACCCGGCGGAGCCGGATTCACCGGAATTCTTGCAGGCTGCTGCGGCTGGCGTGCGGGAGCGGGTATTGGCTTTAGATAGGGTGCAAGTTCGTTCGGCGGGGCAGCCACCGCCACTTTTTTGTGATGCGTGCAGCCGGTAGCTGCAAGCAGCGCGATCCCGAATCCGGCGATCTGCCGGCCGATGCGCAATTTGAAAGAGCCAATCATCAGTTCCGCGGATCTTTCGGCTGGCCAGGGGGCGGGTTAGGCGTCTGCCTGTTGGATCTCTGTTCAACCCGGTCGGCGAGACTGCGCAAGGTCTCTGCCGCTTTGCGCATCGCAGAGATCGACTCCCGTCGCACTTGTGGGATCACCGCGTCATTCACGTAGGCGATAGTGTGGCGCAGTTCCATCTCGATCAGTTCCACAGCTTCTTCGATCCGCCGGCCTAAACCGCCGGCTCCTGGCCCTGAAGACGGATATGTGCCCATTACAAATGACCTTCTCAGGCGACCGCTTGCGGGTAGCCTCTATCAAGTCTGCTGGAAGCATCCGAATGAGTCAACGACGTTACGCCCAAAGGTGCCCCGAAGATCAATACAGAGTCCGACTTAGGCGATGCCCCGTCCGGTGCATCCGCCTTCAGTCTTCGAAATCGAAACCTTCGATTCGCCGCGCGTGACTTTTCTCCGCAAACCAGCGTCTGACCATTAAGACATGCACGGGCGAAACTTACTTCGGAGCCATCGTTGGCCCGGCGGTCTTGCATCGCACAAGTGTGGAACTTCAACTACAGCCAGTGAGGGTCTCGGTTTTGCATAGCAACCCACCCGGACACACTATGCGAGGATGTGCCCTCAGCAAACGACCATCTTCCACGAGGGCATGGCAAGTCTTCCCGATCCTGCTTCCGGTTCTGCTCTTCATGGTTGTACTACCCGCCTGGGCCCGCCAGGCTGCGACAACCCAGGCTGGAACCACCCAAGTCGAGCCGGCGATTCCAGACGCACCTCAACCCCAGTCTCAGACGCACGCCAAAACTGCGGCCGCAGCACCCTGTCATACCAAAAAAGAAGCCCACGCAAACGCGCAGACCGGTGTACCCGGCGCAGTGATCTCCAATCCGGGCACCCCAACTCAGAGCGCCAGCCCTCAACCCGAGTCCTGTCCGCCGCTTGCGCCTCTCATCGACTGGTATGCGCGCTTTCTCAACGGTCCGCAGGTAAAGCGGCTAACGCCCAAACAGAAAGGCTGGCTGGCAACTCGCAATGTCATTGACCCCTTCAACGCAATTACCATTCTCGGCAACTCGGCAATCTACGTAGGCGCCAACTCCCACTCCGCCTACGGTCCTGGCATGAGCGGTTTCGGAAAGAACATCGGCGTCAGCTATGCCCAGGACATGACCGGTGAATTCTTCGGCACCTTCCTGATCCCCTCTCTCGTCCACCAAGACCCGCATTACCACCGCCTACCGAACGCGAACATGAAGCACCGGATCTTCCATGCGATTTATCAGGTCGCCTGGACCCAGGGCGATGACGGTAAGGGGATGTTGAATTACGGAAACCTGGTTGGATTTGCGTTTGACGACGAGATCAGCAATCTCTATGTCCCCGGCCAGCAGACCGATCTGCCGGCCAGCGCATCCCGCTATGCCATCGGGCTTGGTCTCGCACCCATCGACAACTTCATCACTGAGTTCGTCCCTGACGTAGCCAAGCGCATCCACATCCGCGTCGTCCTCGTCCAGCGCATCATCAACCAGGTGGCGACCACGGAGAGTGCGGGTCAGTAGCAACGAGCTTTGTGCAGCCAACTCAGTCCACAATGAGTGATACTGTGGTCGTCTGCATTAAGGAACCTGATGTTGCGGTTATGGTAATCGTCGAGGCCACTGGCGTCACACTGGAGCTGCCGCCACCACCACCACCTGTGCCAGAACCTCCTGCGCCGCCACCGCACCCGGATAGTAGGGCCATGCCTCCGGCGGCAACAGCTATCAACAGCACAAGTTTTAGGCCGCGCCGTTTTCTCCATCCAAAGATGCAAAGCGAGAATGCCACGACCGTTCCCGAAAAGAGCGGGCTGGATTTGCTGTTCAAAGCAAGTGTTTCCCCTGTGATGGTGAGGGTTGCTGTGGACCCGTAGAGTGATGGCGTTACGGTTGCAGGACTGAAGGCACAAGAAGCTCCGCTCGGCAACCCAGAGCAGGCGAATGTCACTGGCGAGCTAAAGCCGTTTTGCGGCAGAATAGCGAGAGTGGTGGTGGTCTGTCCGCCTGAGGAAGCATAGAGCGAGGCGGATCCGGTGAGGAGTAGTGTGAACGTCGGGAAATTGAGGGAATAGGTGGCCGAAGCAACCGGGCTGAAGGAGTAGTCGTTGGCGATCGCAACCGCCGAAATCGTCTCAGAAGACGAGACGGCGAGCGCACCGCTGTAGATGGTCCACACCGGTGCGACGCCGGGCTCTGTTGCGTTGGTAGAGTAATAGATTGTGGCGCCCGCTGTTGCGTCGGAGATTGTCACCGACTGGGTAGTGGTGTAGTTCCCTGGGCCCACGCTGAAGGTGGGACGGGCCGTTGCCGGCGAAGTCGATAGAGGAGGCTGGTATCTCCAGAGGTCGTTGAGTTCATAAAATGAGTTTTGGTTGAAAGCAGCGATGTCTGATCCTCCAAAGAGCCAGAAGTTACCAGCACTATCGGTCCAGCCGACTGAAGACCTTCGCCCTATTGGAATATCTGTTGCGGCGGCAACGCCCACTGTCCCGTATACACCCGGTGCATCTTCGCTTGTGTCTACCTTGCTACTGCCCCCCATCCATGTCCATTCGTTTGTGGAAGGATTGAATTGCCACAGGTCATTGAGGTAGCCCACTTCGTCCGTGGCATCGGTGCCAGTCCCGCCGAAAAGCCAAAGATTGCCCTTACTGTCGGTCCAGCTAACCGGCAAATACCGCGCTCCTGGGAAGTTTTCGACTGCAGCAACTCCTAACGCGCCATACACGGGGAATCCCTGATTGGACGGAGGCCCTATCCAAGCCCATTCACCGTTCGTTCCAAGCGCAGGATTGAACTCCCAGAGATCGTTGAAACTGCCCGCGCCCCCGGGAGAACCGACTCCATGTCCCCCAAAGAGCCAGAAGTTGCCGATCTTGTCGGTCCAACCCACCGCCCCTGATCGGCTTGCAGGTGTGTTTCCCGCAGCGGGAACACCCAATGTTCCGTAAACTCCCTGGCCGCCATCGCCTAATTGTGTCTTGCTGCCAGCCATCCAAGCCCACTCCTTATTGGAGGGGTTGAACTTCCAAAGGTCGTTAAGTGTACCGTTCCGATACTCCGAATCGATGCCTGTCCCTCCGAAGAGCCAGAAGTTGCCGCTGCTGTCAATCCATCCTGTCGCCATCTCGCGGCCTCCAGGGATGTTTCCAATAGCGGCTATCCCCAGGTTTCCATATACCCCAGGAAGTCCGAGTCCGGGCGTCACAGTTGAGCTTCCGCCCATCCAGGCCCATTCCTTAGTGCTGAGATTGAACATCCAAAGGTCGTTGAGGTTGCCGGTATTGCCAACCGAGTCCTGGCCTTGTCCACCAAAGAGCCAGAAGTTGCCGCTGCCGTCCGTCCAACTGACGGCACCGGACCGGGATCCAGGAATGTTCGCCGCGGCAAGAACGCCCAGCGTGCCATACACTCCAGACCAACCGCCAGCGCTTCCTATGGTGCTACTTCCGCCCATCCATGCCCATTCGTTGTTAGAGGGGCTGTATTCCCAAAGATCGTTGAGAAATGCGTTATTACCGGCCGAATCGAAGCCATCGCCACTAAAAAGCCACAGATTATCGTTTTTGTCAGTCCAGGTGACCGGGCTGCTTCGTCCTCCTGGAGTGTTTCCTGCGGCAGGAACACCTAACGTGCCGTACACTCCGAGTTCTCCAACGCCCGTACAACCTCCATAGGACATGGGTAGGCACATGGACGGCTCATTTCCTTTCATCCACTCCCATTCATTCGTCTGCGCGCTTGCAGCCTGACAAAGAGAGACCAGCGCCAGAAATCCAACGATGGTTATGGGCCCGATCACCTGCGAAAGCAACAAACTCTTTGCGTTCTTAGGCAAGGCGTCGATGATGGATGAACAAGAAGAAGGTGATGAATGATGGATCATAATTTCGTCCTATGCTGTCCATGCAAACGTGGTCCGATTCTTTGCTTTGTGACTTTCCTGAGGGCAAAGACATGCAATCGACATGCAATCCTGGCATGGTGGTTTGATGGATCCTCAATAATACCGAATACCCATACCGAATAGCGCTGAATCAGTTTGGAATTCGTGATTCCTGTGAGACTTCCTGGTGACAGTTCAGCCGTCTTCATTCCAGAAAATTCTGCCCTGCCGATTCAGGGCGCCACCTGCATTCACACACTTAAGCCTCGTGTTGCCAAGAACTTGCCTCCCCGCTGATCGGCTCTGACGCACTCCCGTTCACTTGCTCTAAATCCCCGTTCAACAGGGATTCTCGCCATTCGCTGCACCCCGGTTGGGTTGACCGGGCTCCCCGGTTACCCTAGCAATGAATTTCTAGCCTCGGGATTCCCCTCCGGGAAACTGCGGGCAGGGCCAAGCGAACGCCAGCGGCCATTTCAATCTGAGGAGACTGCACTTCCAATGTCCAAAGCGATTAAGTATGCCGAGAAAGCCGCCGCTTACGCCGCCAAGGGAGCCTGGGTCGTTTATGAGCGGTTGAACCGCATCAGCCCCAACCCTTCCTTTACCCCCAAGTGGAGCGACAAGCCCCTCCTCAAGAGCTATCAGAAGGAAAAGCCGCCCCTCGGCTGGCCCCGCACCACTGACTCGCTCTGTCCCAAGTGCGTTCCCGAGATCCGCAAGCAGATCCTTGATGGCAAGCTGCCACACGAAGTCCTGCTCAACGAGAAAGTGGGCGAAATCAAGGCCCAGATCATTGAACGCGACGGCAAGATCCTCATGGTCAAGGACTGCCCCAAGCACGGCCACTTTGAAGACGTGATGTCCATCGACACCAAGTTCTTCAAGCATCTCGAGGAGAGCTTCCCCGGCCGCGACATGCGCGCCCACGGCGAGGGTGACAAGAACCTCCACAATCACGGCACCTCGACCGTGACCCACGGTCGCGGATCTGTGCTGACCATCGACCTCACCAACCGCTGCAACATGATGTGCGATCCCTGCTTCATGGACGCCAACCAGGTCGGATTCGTCCACGAGCTCACGTGGGACGAGATCAAGACCATGCTCGACAACGCCATTACGATCAAGCCCAAGCGGCAGATGAGCGTCCAATTCTCCGGCGGCGAGCCAACGCTTTCGCCCTACTTCCTTGACGCCGTGGCCTACAGCCGCAAGGTTGGCTACAACAGCGTGCAGGCAGCGTCCAACGGTATCGAGTTCGCAAAGAGCAAGGAACTTTGCCGCGCCGCCGCTGAAGCCGGCCTCCGTTACGTCTATCTCCAGTTCGACGGAATCGGCAACGCTGCCAACTCGCACCGCAAGGTCGGCAACCTGTTCGACGTCAAGCTCCAGGCCATCAACAATCTCCACGAGGCTGGCGTCGATATCGTTCCCGTCACCACCATCATCAACGGCATCAACAACGAGCAGGTCGGCCGCATTATCGAGTTTGCTCTCGACAACCCCAAGAAGATCAGCTTCCTCAGCTTCCAGCCGGTCAGCTTCACCGGCCGCGACGAAGACATCACCGACGACCGCCGCCAGGCGCAGCGCTACACGCTCTCGCACATGGCCCACGACGTCAAGAGCCAGTGCGGCATCGGCGAGCCCGAGCGCGACTGGTTCCCCATCAGCTTTATGAGCACCTTCTCTGACTGGGCCGACCTGATTCATGGGCCGACGGCGGAGTGGGGCCAGCTGAGCTGCGGATGCCACCCCAACTGCGGCATCGGCATGGCGCTCATGATCGACAAGGAAACCAAGGAGTCAGCTCCTGTGACCGCCTTCCTCGACATGGGTCAGGTGGCCAAGGATCTCGCCAAGGTCAATGATGCAGCTCGCGGCAAGACCATGTCGGTCATCGGCCTCGCGCTCTCGCTCATGCGCAACTATGATCCCTTCATGGCGCCCACCCACTTCCGCATCACCGACATGATGAAGAAGATGGACAAGACCTTCAACGCCACCGGCAAGGACTACGGCAGCGTCAAGGGCGACCGCACTCTTGAAGACATCAAGAAGCGCCGCGCCGACCGCTGGAACTTCCTTTTCATCGCCGGCATGTGGTTCCAGGATCTGTTCAACTACGACTTCCGCCGTACCGAGCAGTGCATCATTCCCTACGCCACTCAGGAAGGCGAGATCAGCTTCTGCGCCTACAACACGGGCGTAGGCTGGCGCAACATCATCGAGAAAATGCACATGACGGCCACCCTCACCAAGTGGTACGAGGAGCACGGCCGCCACGAGATCTTCGCCGGTGGCAAAAAGGTTGGCATGAGCCATGTCGGCCACGATCTGGCCCTCAACATGGAGCACGTGAACTCCGAAGCCAACCACACTCTCGACAACCTCGGCATCGCCAAGAACTCCCGCGAAGAGAAACTCCGCGCTCGCGCTGCTACCACCGCGGACAAGGTAAAAGCAGATGCAGAAAACGCAAAGATGGCCAAGCTCTACCGCGAGCACGTCCTCGGCGAAAAGCCCGTAGAAGGCTTGGTCAGCCTCGACTCCATCCGCCCTGCATCGAACAACGCCACTAGCCCCATCAATAGGCGGCCAGATAACGAACTGGTAGCTGGCGACTGATTCGCTGCAACTTGGTTCTCTCACATAGAAAGGCCGCTCCCATCCGGAGCGGCCTTTCTCATTCAGGGCTCAAACCGCACGCCTCTCGAGTTCCGGCTCGAGCGCAGCGAACCGAGGTTTAGAGGAGCCAAAAGCCAGCCGTGAGCGAGGTCAAGGGGAGCCAGATCTAGTCTCAACGCTCCCTGGGTGCGAACTGGTCATTCCGGCTCAGCAACCCTTAGCCGCATTCATTAATCCTATGAGGCAGAAGGGGAGCAATGAAAACCAACCTGGCGCATCGTCTTCAACTATTGTCTCTTGTTATCTTCATATTCTGTGCGTCGCATCCGGCCGCGCAAGCAGACCCAGTGCCCGTTCGCTACACCAGGGGGACAATTCACGGTCTTCTCGAGCTGCGTTCGGAAGACGGTCATGTGATCGCATCGGGAGATCTCGTCCAGGTCGCACATGGCAGCCAGGTTACTGAGCAGTTGACCTTCCATTTTAAAGATGGCTCGCTTGACGATGAAACCACGGTTTTCTCGCAACGCCGCAATTTCCAGCTCATTACCGACCACCACATCCAGAAAGGCCCTTCCTTCGCCCAACCAATTGATCTCTTCATCGACTGTCGGACCGGCAAGGTGACGGTCCACTCTACCGGAAAAGACGGCAAGGACGATGTCAAAACCAGCCAACTTCACCTGCCGCCGGACTTGTCAAACGGCCTGGTTTCCGCCATCGTTGAGAACCTACGACCCGGCGCCCCCGAAACAAAAGTGTCCATGCTGGCCGCCACGCCGAGCCTGCGCCTGGTCACACTGTCAATCTCTTCCCGTGGCGAGGAGTCTTTCTCCGTAGCCGGTGCTCCTCGAAAAGCAAACCACTATGAGATCAAGATCGAACTTGGCGGAGTAGCGGGCGTAGTGGCGCCCATGATCGGCAAGCAGCCACCCAATATCCAGCTCTGGATAATGGGCGGGCAAGCTCCCACGTTTATCAGAGAACAAGGCCAGCTCTATCCGGATAGCCCTATGTTCACCATCGAACAGGCCGGCCCCACCTGGCCGGACTCGCCGAGTTCCGGCAACTAGATCCTGCCCTCTGCGAGCCGAAGCATCCACATTCTTGCGCCACGGATACCTCAACCCCTGCGACTGCCGCTCGGCTGGGGTAACCCTCCCCGAAATGTGCTCCAAATTAAGGGCTATCCTGGAAAAACTATTTCCTGATCAACGCGATATGCAGAAAGAGACCGTCATCGAAGTGGTAAATCGATGTGCCAGCCTTTATCCCGTGATTGCCCTGATTCTCGTAAGAACTCGCGAGAAACCAACGAATTTCGAGCCCAGCTGAAGGGACTATGATTGTTCTCATAGTTTCCAGCAAGGCGAGGAGATTCCTATGAGCAAGCACCCAGTCGTCGACAACCAGGGCCGTCGTGAGTTCTTAAAGACTGGCGGAGCCGTAACCGCCGCATTTCTTGCTTCTTCAGCACTGGCCGCTGAAGCTCCAAAGTCTCTCCCCGCTCTTCCGTCGAATCCCGTAACCCCATCCGCAATGCCCACCCGCAACCTGGGCAAGACCGGCTACAAGGTCGGCATCTTCTCGCTCGGCGGCCAGGCTGCCCTCGAACAGCCCAACAACGAAGCCGTTGCTGTACCCATCATCGAGCGCGCCCTCGACCTCGGCGTCAACTATCTCGACACCTCTTCAATCTACGGCGGTCCCGATCGCTGGAGCGAACAATACGTAGGCAAGGTTATGGCCCACCGCCGCGACCAGGCCTTCCTTGCCACCAAAACCAGGGAGCGCACCCGCGACGCCTCCATGCGCATGATCGAGAAGTCGCTCCAACTGCTCCACACCGATCATGTCGACCTATGGCAGCTTCACGATGTAGGCACCATGCTCGATGTCAATGAGATATTCGCCAAGGGCGGCGCTATTGAAGCTCTTACCGAGATGAAAGAGCAGAAGGTCGTCCGCAATCTCGGTATCACCGGACACTACCGCCCCGATGCGCTTATTGAAGGCATACGCCGCTATCCCTTCGACACGGTTCTAATGGCCATGAGCGCCGCCGACCCCCACCACTTCAGCTTCAACGAAGCGCTTTTGCCCCTTGCCGTCGAACGCCAGATGGGCATCATCGGCATGAAGGTCCCCGGTCGAGGCCGTCTGCTGTCGAACTGGACTCCGCAGCCCCCGGAAGTCCAGGCAAAGATGTGGGAGGGTATGGTGATCGCCCCCACGCCCGGCACTCTCACCATGCGCGAAGCCATGTACTACACGCTGTCGCGCCCGGTAAGCACCATCATCGTTGGTTGCGATTCGATTGCTCAACTCGAAGAGAATGTGCATCTGGCGCGCGAGTTCACCCCGCTCAGCGATCCTCAAGCTGCGGCGTTAGTCGCCCGTGCCGAGTCCGTCTCCAAGCCGTCTCTCTTTTTCCGCTTCTACGACCGCCCCTGATGAATCTCCATGTGGACCGGCGTATGAGGCGTTATGAAGAGTCAGTGCCTCACAGACCGCCGAGACCTGCCTCGGGCAAAGGTCCCGGGCTTTAGCCGGTGCGTCGATTCAAGAATGCGCACCCGCAATAGCTCTTGAGGAAAACAGATCCGTGCCGGATAGGCGCGCACCAAACTCGAATTCTCGAATTTGAGAGCCACCGAGTCGTAGTCTTGCCCCGTGGTTTGTTCCCAATCGTTCGTTACATTTCTTTACGCAACTCCCACCGCACACCTGTGTCTACACATCCACTGGCCCGTAAGAACGATCAAGGCCAAAAGGGAGAATCCAACGTATGTACACCACAAAGGCAACAATCATTTTGGGCGCGCTGCTTTCTGCGGGAGCCTTGCTCGCACAGGCGCCTGACGCTAACCAGGCACCCGCTGCAAATGCGCAGCAAAGCGCGCAAGCGCAACCGGGCCGCCAGCACCGCACGTTCGACCCCGCGGAACAAGCCGCTCATCTTGGCAAGAAGCTCGGCTTGAGCAGCGATCAGGTGGCTCAACTTCAGCCCATTCTCGCTGATCGCCGTCAACAGATGCAGAGCCTTCGTGCGGACGCATCGCTGACCCCGCAGGATCGTCACACAAAGGCGCAAGCCATCATGCAGGACAGCAAGAGCAAGATTGAAGCTCTGATGACTGACACGCAGAAGCAGCAGTTCGAGCAGATGCTTGCCGAGCGCCACAATCACCACAACCGCCAACCTCAGGCCTAAGTTGCATGACCCGGCGAACTGAAGAACGGACAACATAAGCCCCGGCAAAGACTCTTTGCCGGGCGTCTTTTTGTCGACACAACGCTGTCGCAGAAGCCCTTGTTAGATGCGTTTTAGAAGCTTTTGTTTGGTCTGAATAAATCTCTGGCCAACCGAAATTCGAGACCCATCTTCTCTGAATACTCCTTGAAAATAGCGGCGCACTTTATCATCCTGATTCCGAAAAACTGAAGTAAACCTCACTTAGCAGACCGGCATCCTATTGACTCGATGTCCCGCCCAAGCGATTGCGGCGTGACACGAGACAAGACGCATTGTCTCTGACGATCGATATCGCGCATAAGGAGTGACAAAATGAAACGCATCGCTGTGCTTGTAGGGCTCGCGCTTTGTGCCGCGCTGCCGACTTTGCTCGCTGGTCAGTCGGATCAATCCCCCCCACCGCCACCGCCGGACCAGCCTTATCAGACCCCGGCGTCGCCTCACTCGGGTTATCCTCCGCGAGATCACGGAGAAGTTGGCGCCTTCGCCGACTACTTTCGTTTCGTCCCCGCTGACTCCACGACAAATTTTGTCGGCGTAGGTGGACGGGTGGGATTCAATGTTCGTCCCAACCTCGCGTTAGAAGCCGAGATGAGTTACGACTTCGCCCGTAACTTCACGTCGACTTTCAACAACGGTGCCACGACCACATTTGTTACGACGAGCGTGCGCCCGCTTACCGGGCTCTTTGGCCCCAAACTGCAATTCGGAACGAGCGGCCCATTTCGCGCCTTTGTAACTGGCAAAATGGGCTTCATCGATTTCAGTACAGATACTTCCGGGACGGTTTCAGGAGGGACGTTTACGAATTCAGTCTCCGGCGTTGGCGGCTCGGGTACGCATCTCGCCTTCTACCCGGGTGGCGGCATCGAGCTGTTTGCCGGCTGGCTAGGCTTCAGAGTTGATGCAGGCGATGAGATATACCTCAACAACGGAACCTATAACAATCTCAAAGTATCAGCTGGACCGGTGTTGCGTTTCTAAGTTGGAGCAGACGTGGAGTGGAAACGAATGCGTTGAACACTCGGGGCTTGACGAACCGCCAAGCCCCTGTGTTCGATGCGTCCGATGGGATGTTTTGGTTGCGGCGCAGATCAGGATCCCCGGCCTTCCATCTCGCGCCTCTTCAAACTTCAACCAGTTTGATGCGTTTCGGATCGTTAACACCCAGGTTGTGCGCAGTGTCGGCCGCGGTTTCAATGTACCGAGGCGCGCGTCCAGCGGCCTCCAGCGTTGTCAGTCCCGCTTGCACGCGCTTGCGATCCAACATCTCCAACGCAGTGTGATCCACGGCCACGCGATCTTCCCCAACAATCAGCGCGTTCGGGTACCACAGATGCTCAGGGCGAAATCCCGGCCCACCCTGATACACGGACGAGGTAGCGTCGCCGATCGTGATGCAGACTTTATCTCTGATCGACGGTATGCAATTCAAGTCAGCCACCGCGGGATTGCAATTGTTGCCGTGCAACGTCTCCGGTCGATCCACCACGCCGCACATGTTCTTCATTGAAAACGTCAGGCCCGCCATCTCGTGGTCTTTCAGAATCGGCACATTGATCACAATCGCGCATTCGCGAGTCAGAATCTTCGAAAGCCGGACATGCGCTACACCCCACGATTCCTGTTGCGCCTCGTACCCCGCTACGTCGCTGCCATAACACCGAACTTTGCTCCGGTCGGTATTGATCTTTAGCCCGCATGCCTCAAGACTTCGCGCGTCCCGATCCCACACCACAATGTTGCCCGCGCTAACCCCTGCCTGCTGCAATCTTTCGCAAATCGCCTGCACCAGCACGGCATGTGTTGAGATTCCCCTGCCGCCCGACCCGTTCACCTTGATCCCAACAATTCTGTTTTTGACGACATTTGGAAACCCGATCAGTTTCCAGGCTTCCATAGGTTTCTGGCGTCCGAAATAGCTTGTCAAGGCTCGGTCCAGAAGGGTGAGCACGCGATTCTCATCCAACTGCGAACCCGTCCCGTGAAGCGCCAAATCCCTGGCTACCACAACCCTCGACTTGCCGTTCTCTCCACCTCGGGCCAGCATGCCCGCGAGTCCCAGTCTGCTCTCCGCGCCCAGCAACACCGCTCCCGTGGCTGCATTCTTCAGGAATTCTCGCCGATCCTTCATTCCCTCCCTCATTTGCGCCCGGCTCGTTCTTCACCCAAGGCTGCGCTGTCCCAACACGTGATCTTCAAATCCCAATATGTACCACAATCCTCGTCCCGAGAATCTTCCAGTCATCATCTTCCTCAGGTATCGCTTTATCAGCTTCGTCACATCGGCAAGCGTCGTAAGAAAGCCTTCTCTCGATCGCCCCGCATGCACCACCTTTACCCCATTTGCCAGCAGAATATTGGTAACTTCACGAATGCCGGGAAGGTAGACATGTGTCGGATCGTCACAGAAATGCAAAGTTTCATCTTCCGAGGAAGGCAGCGACAAACTACGTAGCGAAGGAAATGCAATCCAGATGTATCCTCCCGGTTTCAACTTTGCGCATACCGCAGCCAGATTCAAAGCCGGCGCTGCAATATGCTCCAACACATGATTCAAAATCACAAAGTCGTAATTGCCGTCCGGAATTGCCGCATACCCCGAGCCATCTTTGCCCAACAGATAGAACGCGTCCATCGCCGCATCGTCTTCACCGCTCATGTTGTAACGCTGAATGTCTGCACCGGCGTAATAGCACCCGGGAAACCAGCGCTTTGTAACCGACGGTGAATTGTTGCCGCAGCCGATGTCCAGAATTCGAATGGAGGCCGATGAGAACCTGTGCCTCACATACTGAAACTTCATTGGACAATGCGGCATTCGAAAACCTCGTATCCTCCACGCTCACCTGTTTAAGGACACGTGGATGGGGCGCGCTATCACATGTGATTGATCAGCGAAGCAATGCACGCCGCGCCGAATCCGTTGTCGATGTTGACCACGGAGACGTTCGGCGAGCAGGTATTCAGCATCCCGAGCAGCGCCGCTACGCCGCCAAAGGACGCGCCATACCCCACGCTGGTCGGTACCGCCAGCACCGGCGCATGAACCATCCCAGCCACCACGGTGGGTAAAGCGCCCTCCATCCCGGCGCACACAATCAGCACTCGCGCGGATTGAAGTGACGTTCTCTGCGCCAGCAGCCGATGAATGCCGGCCACGCCAACATCCGCGATGAGTTCAACATCGTTGCCCATCAGTCGCGCGGTCACGGCGGCTTCTTCCGCTACCGGCAGATCGCTGGTTCCGGCGCAGACTACCGCGATCGTTCCCTTGCCAGTGGGAACTGCTGCATTTTGAGTGAGCGTGATGGCGCGCGCGGCTTCATGGAACACTGCTCGCGGTTCAATCTTCAGAACAGCCTCAAACATCTCTTGCGAAGCACGGGTTGCCAGCACATTGCCGCCCGCCTTGGCCATGTGCGCAAAGATCGAGGTCACCTGTGAGGTAGTCTTGCCCGCGGCGAAGATCACCTCCGGCATGCCCGTGCGCAACGCGCGATGGTGATCGAGTTTGGCGAAGCCCAGGTCTTCAAACGGCAGATTGCGCAATTTCTCCAGCGCATCCGCAATACCGGTCCGGCCTTCGCGGACTTCTTTCAGCAGCGACTCGATCAAAGCGGGATCCATCAGGAGCTCTCCTTACTTGCTGCCGTTTCCATGGCCGAGGAAAAGACCCTCATCGCCTCCTGCATTATCTGCTTCAGCGGAACCGAGTGCTGCACGGCCAGCTTGCGGCAGTCCTCGTACTCCGGAGAAGCGTTGGCAATTTTGCCCGACGGCCAGCGCGCGACCTTGATGCCAACACGGCCCCATACCGTTAGCACCTCAACAAATTCGCGTCCGAGTGATCGCTTGTTCTCAACCCTCCAATGCAGTCCGATCGTGGTGGTCTCGCGGAAGATCACCTCTTGGAGCTGTGGCACAAGATCGGGACGGCACAGTACAGTCATCTGTACCCCGGTGCGCCCCTTTTTCATCTGCACCGCCACGCGAAATACATCCCACGCGCCTGCCTCCAGGAGCATCTCGCTCACATAGGCCATCACCTGCGGATTGGAATCGTCAATCACCGTCTCAATGATCGCGATCGGCTCCTCCGCGAAAGACTCTACGGCGCCTTCTGTCATCTCACCCACAAGCAAGCGCAACAGGTTGGGTTCACCCGGAGTTTCACGCCCGCCTGCTCCGTAACCCGTCGACTTCACGCGCATGGGCGGCAGAGTCTCGTAGCGTACATCCAGCATTTGCAGCAAGGCCGCCCCGGTAGGCGTCACCCGCTCCATTGCGGGCCCAGCCGCGTACACTGGCGCATCGCCCAGCAGAGCCAGAGTAGCCGGCGCCGGAACGGGAAGCGTTCCATGTTGGCATTTCACCGTTCCACTCCCCACGTTGAGAGGCGACGCCAGCCAGCGATGCACGCCGAGAAGTTCAACGCCCACGGCCGAGCAGACAATGTCGACAATCGTGTCTACCGCACCAACCTCGTGAAAATGTACCTTCTCAATGGGAATGGAATGGATGGCAGCCTCGGCCTCGCCCAGCAATTGAAACGCGCGGCAGGAGCGCTCTTTGACAGCCTCGGACAGTGGTGCAGCTTCAATAATCTTCAATATCGCCGACAGATGCCGATGCGGCGCGTGGCTGTGCGTCGGCTTTTCCTGCGCGGCAGGGGGTTCATGCGTGTGTGCTTCGTGAGAATGTGAGTGAGAGTGCTCTCCATGCGAATGCGAATCGCCGGCAGGGTTTTCATGCGAGTGTCCTGCCCCTTGCATCAATTCTTTAGGAGGTGTGTCGGGCGTAATCACGTTTACTTTTGTAGCCGCCAGCCCGCCCCGGCTTACCTTGAACATCTCAAGGCGTGCACCCACATTCAAAGCAGCAGCCGTCTCTGCCAGGGAGTCAAACGGAACACCCGCATCCACCAGCGCGCCCAGCAGCATGTCGCCGCTTATGCCGGAAAAACACTCCAGATAGCCAATTCGCATCGCTCAGTGATTTTAAACTGCCCGCTATGGTCTATGCGCCGCGCCGTGCCAGGACGTCCACGGGAAGAATCGCATTCAGCGACCCGGATCGGAATCCAGTGCAATCCAGTGTCACATATTGGAAGCCGGCCTGTCTCAGCGCCACAGTGATCGCGTCCAGCATCTCCATCGAAAGCGCACGGGGCAGCTCATTGCGCGCAATCTCCACGCGCGCCAGCTCACCGTGATGCCGAACCCGCAGTTCGCGGAAACCCAGCGCCCGCATGCTCTCCTCCGCCCTCTCTACCTGTTCCAGTACTTCGCGGGTCACGGTCCGTCCATATTCCACCCGTGACGAAAGACAAGGCGCCGCCGGCCGGTCCCAAAGCGAATAGCCCGCTGCCTTTGCCAGCGACCGCACTTCCAGCTTGGTCAGCCCAACCTCCGCCAGCGGAGCCAACACCTCATGCTCTTTGGCCGCCCGCTGTCCCGGTCGATAATCCTTCGTATCGTCGGCATTCATCCCGTAAGCAATCGAACTGAAGCCCAGCTTTCCGCCCAACGCCTTCATTGTGGCGAACAGCTCGTCTTTGCAGTGGAAGCACCGATTCTCATCGTTGCGCGCGTACTCGGGCTTGTCCAGCTCCTGCGTCTCCACAACCTCGAGCCGCATCCCTTGCAAGCTCGCAAATGCGCAGGCCTGTTCCATGTCCTTTCGCGCCAGGCTCGCCGAGTCGGCTAGCACCGCAAGCATCTTGTCCCCGAGAACACGGTGCGCCGTGGCCGCCAGAAACGCAGAATCCACACCGCCTGAGTAAGCCACCATCAGCGTTCCCAACTGTTTCAGCCGCGTCTCCAGTGCAAGCAGCTTTGCAGCAGTTTCCTGCGCGGCTTCCGTTTCAAGTCGAGTCGTCTGTGCGCCTGCTGCCATGGCCTCGATTATACCTTCGCCCATACCTTTCGCCGTAATCATCCTGCACTCTGCTGTGACCGCCGATTTCGTATCAGCGAAATCAGTCCGGCGTTCACAACCGTAATGCCTGCCAGCAGATAAAGCCCCGCGCTCTGCGAATGAAAATGCTCGTCCGCCCACACTTTTAGGTTCGGGGCAAGAAATCCTCCCAGGTTTCCTGAGCCAATCAGCGCAATACCGCCTGCTTTCGCCCGATCCGCCAGGTAACCCGTCGGAAACGTCCAGAAAAGCGGCTGCACCGCGATGAACCCTGAGACGGCAATCGACAGTGTCGCCAATCCCATGCGCGGTCCGGCCGTCGGAAACGCAAAGCTCGCGCACCCCGCCACAAATAAAGTCAGCGCCGCCAGCTTCCGGTGACTGTTCCACCTGTCCGCCACCTTGGGTATGAAATACACGGCACACAGCGCGCATATCCACGGAATCGCCGTCACCAGCCCCACCTCAAACCCTGCCGGCTTGTGCATCAGCGCCGACACTTCGGCTGGCAAATAGAAGACCGCTCCATACACGCTCGTCTGGATAAGCCCGTAGATCAGCACAAACCCCAGCACCCGCGGATCGCGCAGCATCGGAATCAGTTTCGCCGGCCCAGTGGACCGCCGTTCCTTCTCTTCCGCCGCCAGTGCATCCATCAACGCTTGCTTCTCGCCGGCTGGCAGCCATTGCGCACTGGCCGGATTGTTATCCAGAAACCAGAAGGCCGCAAACCCCAGAACAACGGCCATAAAGCCTTCCACCAGAAACATCCACTGCCAATTCTGTAGTCCGCCCATCGGCTGCATCTCCAACAGGTAGCCGGAAAGTGGCCCACCCAGGATCAACGCCACCGGCACGCCCAAATAGAAAAGGCCCATGATCTGCCCGCGCACCCGGTTCGGAAACCAATAAGTCAGATACAGAATCGCTCCCGGAAAAAACCCCGCCTCCAGTACCCCAAGCAGCAACCGCAGCACGTAGAACGACGTACTGCCCGTCACAAACATCGTCGCCATCGACGCCAGGCCCCAGCCCACCATCAGGAACGAAATCCATACCTTCGCTCCAATCTTGTGGAGGATCAGGTTGCTCGGAAACCCGCACAGCGAATAGCTGATAAAGAACAACCCCGCGCCTAAAGCATAAGTACTCTCTGAAATCCCCACCGATGTCTGCAGCGCCTGCTTCGCAAAACCAACATTTGCGCGGTCAAGAAACGACACCACATACATTGTCATCAGAAAAGGCGTCAGGCGCATCACGGCCCGCGCAACCGCACCATCGAGTTCGCTGCTTTGGGAATCGGCGACTGTAGCGCCAGTTGAAGAACTCTCTTGCAACTCCGTCACCTCGATCTGAAGCGTACAGGTCGGTCCGCGGCCGATTCGGAAACAGAATTCAGCAACGTCTATTCATCGGATCAATGCAATCACTCACAGTGCAGGCTGGTCAGACCTTCTCCGCTGCCATTTATAGGCCGCGAGCGAGTTCTTCCAGAAATACTTTTCCCGCGCCCCAGCACTTGCCTTGGCCATGTATCCGCGCACAATCGCAAACGTCTGCGCATACGTTGCCACATGGTCGCTATTTGGCCAGTCGCTGCCAAACAGGATATGGTCTTCACCGAAAATATCCCAGAGCGCATCCAGGTTCGCCTGGTAATAGTGCGGATCGGTCATCAGTTTTCCGTTCGCACGTATCGGAATCTCTGACAACTTCACAAATACGCGTGGACTTCCAGCCAGCAATTTCAGATTTGCCCAATACTGGTCGCGCGCATCCGGTTCTGTGGGCACTGGCGCATGGGGCAGATGATCGATCACGATCCTGAGGTCGGGGACACGCTCAGCAACCTCCACAACTCCGCTAATCAATCGCGGGTCGGGGTTTGCGGTGTCCAACACCAATCCGGCTGCCGCCAAAGCCTTCAGTCCGTCAATAAATCCGTTGTTCTCAAGGTCCGTTGCCAGGTCGCGGTTCCAGATATTTCCGTAGCGAATCCCCAGGAAGAGCGAATTCCCATGCAGCCGTTCCAGGTCCTGCATGTACGTAGCCGAGCCTGGCACAAGGTCTCCCACAACGCCCACGATCAGTGCATGGTTGGCAGCCTCATTCAGCAGCCATTGGTTGTCACTGGCTAGTGGACTCGCCTCAATGGCGATCGCGCCCACAATCCCCAGCGCAGCGGTCTCGGCCACATACCTTTCGGGCAATGCAGGCTTGTAAATTGCCGTGTCGGTCTTCTCCGGCCACGGAACGCCCCCGGGACGAAGCGTATCGAACAGATGGATGTGAGTGTCAATGATCGGAATCGAGCCTGAATCTGAAGCGGCAATCGCCAATGCTGCCGGCCTGCGCAGTCCCGCTGCCCCCGCGCTCAATGCCGCTAATTTCAGAACGTCTCGCCGCCGCATGGGGCTCTCCAGTGCACATCGCCGGCAATCCCAGCCCCTGCGCACAAACCAATATACACAGCCCGATGCAACTCTTGCCCAAACTTGGATTCAGCGAGCCGGTCTTATCCGTCGAAGCGGTAAGCGCTGATCGCCGCGCCCATTGGCTCATCGCCAAAGATGCGCTTGCCCGGCGCTTCTCTGCCGGCTCCCGCCGCCACCAGCAGCGGAATCAGGTGCTCCTCGCGCGGATGAGCGTAAGTTGCTAACGGCGCAGTCCGCCATTCCGTCAGCAGCGCGTCGCGCTCCGCAGCCGGAGACTCCACAGCCTTCGTCAACCACCCGTCAAAAGCGCGTGCCCGTTCTGGCGTTTCCGGCCTGAAATACCCGCGTAGGTTGTGGAAGCTCATCCCGCTGCCAACAATCAGCACGCCCTCGTCGCGCAGCGGAGCCAGTACGCGTCCAGCCGCCAGGTGCAATACCGGGTCAAGGCTAGCCGCTAACGACAGCGTGACCACTGGGATCTCCGCCTGCGGAAACGCCACCTTCAGCGGCACAAATACGCCATGATCGAAGCCCCGATTCGGACTCAACGCCGAAGGCAATCCGGCCTTGCCCAGCAACCCGGCCACCCGCGCCGCCAACTCCGGCTCCCCTGGCGCAGGCCAGGTCAGCTTGTAGGTATGTTCCGGAAAACCCGAATAGTCGAAGATCAACTTCGGTTGAGCAGCGGCACTGGCTGTAAAGGCAGGCTCTTCCCCGTGCCCGCTCACCACCAGCAGCGCCTTGGGGGCCACGGGCAACGTGGCCGCCAGCCCTTCTAAAAAGTGCTGCGTCTTCTGCCACGTGTCTGCCGGTCCCCAACTCCAGTCCATAAAGAAACACGGGCCTCCACCGTGGGGAAGAAAGATCGCTGGCTGGCGTTTGTTGTCGGTGGCCATGGGCTTATCCTCCATCAATCCCGGCCCGAATCTCTCAGGTCCGGGATATTAGTCGTTAGAACAACTAATCATTGGATGGCCACGCACGGCATGTGATTCAATCCTTCCCCTACTCCGCCTTGGGCGCCAGAACAAGAGCGTAGGTGAGCAGGGCTACGCCAATCAGTCCAGGTATTAGCCCGCAAAGGTAAACCGGCGCATCGTGCACTAGCGCATGCAGAAAAATCATCAGCCCAACGCCGACCGCGATATTCACCAGCCCACCGATCTTCATCCCCTCACGCTTCTTCGCCCCTTCCGCTCGAGACTGCGCCTGAAGCAATTCGATCGCTGCCTTCGCCCCCTCGCCGGAAGACTCGGCCAGCCGCCGCATGGTTTCAGCCTTGTAGAACGCCTCGCGCTCCCTGCGCTGGCTGTCAATCCACGAAGTCAGCGGAATGAACACCACGAAGAGGGCCACCGCGCCGATCGAGAGAAACATCCATAGTCCAAAGCCTCCCGAAGGCTCGAACATCATCGTTGCCAGATTCGTCATACAATCCTCCTGATCCTTTTGCCGGGGTTTCCTACCCCTTGCAACTGGTGGGACCAGAGGCTTCCGAATCCGGTTGCATTTTCTTCCGGAATCGTTCTCGACAAGAAAATGCAACCGGGTTACGGCTCGGCCTGTCTCACCCAAAGGAGACCGTCTGACCCCGGAGCGCCTGATTTGACCGCAATATCCACCAGCGCGACCGAAGACCTGGCCGATGTCGCCCGTGTCCTTGCAGGCGATGTGCAGGCCTTCGAAGGCATCGTTCGCCGCTGGCAGGGGCCGCTCGTCAATATGGCTTGGCGTTACTGTCGTGATCGCGGCCGCGCCGAAGAAATGGCCCAGGAAGCCTTTCTGCGTGCTTGGCGCGGGCTCGCTCAATGGCGCGGCGAGTCCAGTTTCTCCACCTGGCTCTTTGCCCTGGCGGCCAATGTCTTCCGCTCCGAGCTCAAGCGCTTCCCCACCGTCAACCTTCCGCTGGACGAGGCTCCCGAGCCCGCTGGTCCCGCCCAGCAACACAATGTGCTCCAGAAAAAGTCGAGCCACGAAGCGGTGCGCGCCGCCGTGCTTGCCCTGCCGCACCGCTATCGCGAACCCGTCGTTCTGTTCTACTTTCATGAGATGGACCTGAGCGCGGCGGCGCGCACTATGGACCTGCCGGAAGGCACCTTGAAAGCGCGCCTCTCCCGCGCACGGACGCTGCTCCGAAGCCGCTTCCCGCATCTGAATCAGCAGAGCTTCTCGCCCGCAATCGCGGCACTGAACACTGGAAAGGAGGCATGAAGATGAACCGGAACCAGGAGAACAACTCGGAATTGGACCCCAGCACGATCGACCACATTCTGGCCACCGAAGGGGAGCTGATCCCCTCTTCCGGCTTCCTCGCCTCGGTGATGGACCGCGTCCACGACGAAGCCCGTATGCCCGCTCCCATTCACTTCCCATGGAAGCGCGCCATTCCCGGCATCGCCCTCGCTTCTGGCGTCTTCGGCTGGGGAGCATTCGAGTTCGTCCGTCATGCGCCTCCGGCTGTCCAGGCGCTTACACTCACTCTGCCTCACTTCTCTGCCGCCGTCGAGCTACCCCTCGAACAGGCGGGCTGGGTTGCCCTTGCGTTAGTGGTCTCGCTGGTCTCCTGGCTGCTGTCACGCCGCCTCGTTGGCCAGTCCGGGCCGCTTTAGCCCCTCCCAGGGGGCACCCGGCAGGAGGAATCCGTATTGAGCGAAACCTTCAATCTTGAGCGCTTCCTTGGCGCGCAAGCTATCGTCTATGCCGAAGTCCTCGAAGAGCTTCGCGCAGGCAAAAAGCAAACCCATTGGATGTGGTTCATCTTTCCCCAGATGAAGGGCCTGGGCCACAGTCCGCAGTCTGAGTTCTTCGGCATCGGCTCGCTTCAGGAAGCCGCCGCCTACTCGCAGCACCCGGTCCTCGGACCTCGCCTTCAGGAGTGCACCCGCATCGTCAACCAGCTTGAGAAGCGAACGATCCAACAGATCCTTGACCCTCCCGATGATCTCAAGTTCCGCTCCTCCATGACCCTCTTCTCCCGCGCGGCGGCGGATCCGTCTGCATTCAACCATGCCCTTGAGAAATACTTCGCCGGCCACCCCGATCCCCAGACATTGGAGTTACTCCATTAGCCCAATTCGCCTTCCTAGCCCCATAGCGCCCCTCGTTTGCAGTCACTCATGGTCGCTGGCGCAACCGAAGCGGATGTAAAGAGGGCGATTTTCCAGCTTGCTGAATCCACAAGACTTATTACCTATTTATGCTGCAGAGAATTAACCGGCACTGGCGCACAATGAACTCGGAGTGCGCTTCAGAACAAATGCAGCATCGAGCCGCGGCCATCGGCGCCACGTCCAAAAGTGACCCGGAACGCCCGTTGACCCTCGTGACGCGGCGACTCCACTGAGAAGTCTAATATTGAGAGTACTTTACAGCTCTTTGGCCCCTGGAGCACCGGTAACTCCTTTGCTGAGACGATTTTGACCTCTAACCTCAGTGCTATGAAGATTTTGCGGCGGGCTTTCCTCGTATCTTGTTGTGCCCGAGGAACTTGGGCTGGAAGGGGAGGGGGGGGTACCCCCCGCACAGGCCGATCACAAATGTGTGAAACGGCACGGCAGGGCGCCCGGCCAATCAGCGAGCGACGCACAGAAACCAGCCATGCGCCGTGTCAGGCGCAACATAATGGGGAAACCTCCCCAGCCCTACTCGATCGCAAAGACTGCGTAGACAGTGGCCGTGCTGGTCACCTTGCGCGGCTCAATCGCCAGCGGCTGCTGCGGACTAGCCATCCCCGCCATGGGTGCAGCGAGTGCCCTGAACATCGGATATACCGGCGCGGAAGTCTGGTTGCTCACATAAACCACTGCGCCCAGTTTTACGCCCATTCCTTTCGCCAGCACCGAAGCCTGCGTCCTGGCCTTCGCGGCGGCCCCGTCCAGGGCCTTGTCCTGCAACGCCTGTTCGTCTTCAACCGTCCAGTCGATCTGGCCGCTGTCCGTGGCCCCCGCAGTCACGGCCACATCCAGAACCTCCGCCGCCCGCTCCGGCTTCACCTTCACCGTCCACTGTTGCTGCAAAGTAAATTTATGCGGCTTGCCGTAAACGCTGTCCAGCCTCTGCCACTCGCTGTGGATCGAGCTCTCAGGAATCCCTGCCTGCTTAATCGCCGCAACAATAGCATTCGACGTTTGCGCCCCCGCGGCATAAGCGGCCTGCGCGTCCATTGGCTGGGTCTGAAATCCCACGTGCAGAATCGCCACATCCGGATCCACCGTCACCTGATTCTCTGCGCTCACTGTCAGCGTCCGGTTGGCTGGCTCAATCTTCAGTTGAACCTGGCTAGTCTGCTGCGCAGTGCCGGTCATGCATCCCGTTAGCAAGGCAATTGTGGCAATTCCCGATTTTGCAAACATGTATCTGTCTCCTTCATTCCTAAGAACGTATGCCATGAAGGAACTTGCACACAATTTCGGTCGGCTGAAATCGATGCGAAGATGCCGTTCAAGCCACTCCACGCAAATCTCAGATTCTCAACCTTCGTTAGTGCACCACCTTGTACTTCGCCCCAAACCGCCGCAGCCTCTCCAGCGTCGCCGCCGCCTGCCCGGAATCGATGGCCTCGGCGCCCATCTGCACGCCTTGCTTCAGATCCCCGGCCAGCCCAGCCGCCACCAGCCCCGCCGCCGCATTCAGCAGCACAATATCCCGCCGCGCCCCGGGTATACCGGTCAGAATGTCGTAAAGCAGTGAGGCATTTGTCTTTATGTCGCCACCAACGAACTCCTCGAGCTTCGCGCGCGGCAACCCCGCCATCTCCGGCGTCACTCGTGCGGCATGCAGCTTCGACTCGCCCGTCTCCGACTCTTCCACCCGCGCCACAACCGACTCGCCCGTGGTCGTTAGTTCATCGATTCCGTCCGTCCCATGCACCACAAATGCCCGCTTGGCACCCAGTGCCGCCAGCGTCCGTCCCACCAGCAGCACTTTGCTCGGCGCCAGCACGCCGATCACCTGTGCCCGTGCCCCGGCCGGATTCGTGAGCGGCCCGCAAAGATTGAAGATCGTCCTGAACCCCAGCGCTTTCCTGAGCGGACCCACCACCTTCATTGCTGGGTGATACACCGGCGCAAACAGAAACATGAAACTCGTCTCGCGCAGACATTCGGCTGCTAACTCCGGCTTCAGGTCGATGGGCACACCCAGCGCCTCAAGCACATCGGCCGCCCCGCACCGTGAAGTCACAGCGCGATTGCCGTGTTTGGCCACCTTTGCTCCAGCCGCCGCAGCCACGAGCGCCGCGCCCGAGGAGATATTAAATGTCAGCGGACCGCCACCACCCGTGCCCACAACATCCACTAGGGCATCCCGTTCCTCAACCGTCAGCGGAACCGGTGTCACCCGTGCGCGCATTACGTCCACAAACCCTGCAAGCTCCGGCGCCTGTTCGCCACGCGTTGCCAGAACAGCCAACAGCGCCGCCGTCTCCGCCTCCGGCACACCAGCCAGAATCTCCTCCAGCACCGCGCCCGCCTGCTCGCGGGTCAGCGCCGTCCCGTCCTCGGCCAGCGGCTTCAGTAATTCCTTCAGAACACCCATATCAGCTAATGGTAATTGTGCCCCCTTGAAGGTAGCTCATGTTTGCCGCTCCAAAGCCGGGCAAGATAAGATTTCATTACCGCTGCCACGGTCTCGCTAGCTCGGGATGATCCGGATCGGATCGATCCGAGCCCGGTCCCGAATCCTCTTGAGCACAGCGGACTGGGCGGTTCCTACAAAAGATGAAAATCCACGAGTATCAGGCAAAGGAAATCCTGGCAAAATACGGCGTTGCCGTGCCCAGGGGCGAAGTGGCCAACACGCCGGAAGAAGCTTCGGCCGTGGCCCGCAAACTGTTTGCCGAGGGCGCTTCGGGCGTCGTCGTGAAGGCGCAGATTCATGCCGGGGGCCGCGGCAAAGGCGGCGGCGTCAAAGTTGCCCGCAACCGCGAAGATGCCGACCTGCACGTCAAGAACATCCTTGGCATGCAACTGGTGACGCATCAGACCGGCCCGCAAGGCCAAAAGGTGCAGCGGCTCCTCATTGAAGAGACCGCTGCCATCGACCGCGAGCTTTATCTCGGCATCGTGCTCGACCGCGCTACCGGCAGGCTAGTGTTCATGGCCTCCCAGGCCGGCGGAATGGAGATCGAAGAAGTCGCCGCCAAGACTCCCGAAGCCATCTTCAAGGAGACAATCGATCCGGCGACAGGCTTTTGGCCATGGCAGGCGCGCAAACTCGCATTTTCTCTAGGCCTAAAGACCACACAGATCAACGCCGCCGTCACCTTCCTCCAGAGCCTGTACAAAGCATTTATTGACACCGACGCCTCGCTGATCGAAATCAATCCCTTCATTACAACGAAGGACGACAAACTCTTCGCGCTCGACGCCAAAATCACCTTCGACGACAATGCGCTTTTCCGACATGCGGACATCAAGGCCCTCCGCGACGTCGCAGAAGAAGACCCACTCGAAGTCGAAGCCAGCAAGTACGCACTCAACTACATCAAGCTTGACGGCTCCATTGCATGCATGGTCAACGGCGCCGGCTTGGCCATGGCCACAATGGACATCATCCAGTACGCTGGCGGCAGCCCTGCCAACTTTCTTGATGTAGGTGGCGGTGCGACACAGGAGCAAATCGAACACGCCTTTGAAATTCTCCTCTCCGACGCCCGCGTCAAGGCAATCTTCATCAATATCTTCGGGGGCATCCTCCGCGTCGACCGGCTGGCCACCGGCGTAGTCGCCGCTGCCCGCAACCTCCAGGTGAAAGTGCCCATCGTTCTGCGTCTCGAAGGCACGAATGTTGAGGAATGCCGCAAGATCCTCAAAGAGTCAGGCTTTAACTTCCAGGTGGGCGCAACCATGAAAGAAGCAGCGGAACTGGTGGTCGCTGCAGCAAAGGCGGGAGCATAAGATGGCGGTTTTGGTCGATAAAAATACTCGATTGATTGTTCAGGGCCTCACTGGTAAAGAAGGCACATTCCACGCCAAAGGCTGCGCCGAATACGGCACAAATGTTGTTGGCGGAGTGACTCCCGGTAAGGGAGGCACAACCCACGAAAGCTGGCCCATATTCAACACCGTGGCTGACGCCGTCTCCGCCACAGGCGCCAACGCCACCATGATCTTCGTCCCACCGCCGTTCGCTGCAGATGCCATTCTCGAAGCCGAGGACGCCGGAATTGCCCTCATCGTCTGCATCACCGAGGGAATTCCCACGCTGGATATGGTCAAAGTCTGGGCCAAACTCAAGAACTCCTCCTCACGCCTCGTCGGTCCCAATTGCCCCGGGGTCATCTCTCCCGGTAAAGCAAAAATCGGTATCATGCCCGGCCGCATCCACAAGGAAGGCTCGGTCGGGATTGTCTCCCGCTCAGGCACCCTCACGTACGAGGCGGTGCATCAACTCACTCAGCGCGGCATCGGCCAGTCGACGGCCATCGGCATTGGCGGCGATCCCATCATCGGCACCACGCACATCGACGCGCTTCGCCTGCTCAACGACGACCCTGAGACCGACTCCATCATCATGATCGGCGAGATCGGAGGCTCTGCTGAAGAGGCCGCAGCCGAATTCGTCAAGCAGCACGTCAAGAAGCCAGTCGTCGGATTTATTGCCGGCCAGACCGCGCCTCCAGGCCGCCGAATGGGCCACGCCGGAGCCATCATCTCCGGAGGCCAGGGCACCGCGGCAGACAAAATGAAAGCAATGACCGCAGCCGGGATCCATGTCGTCGTCTCCCCGGCAGAGATCGGTGCAACGCTCGCCAAGGTTATTGGCAAGGGATAGCCTCTATCCTCCAGCTCAAGTCGCAAGCTCTCGCCGGATCGGTAGGCGTTCGAGACCGATGGGTGCGCTGACTTCCAGGCAATTACAATGAAGTGGAGAAACCAATTTCCCATGGAGCAAACTTCAGTGCCGGAACGTACCTTCAGCATCGTCAAGCCGGACGCGGTCCGCAACGGCCACACGGGCGCTATTCTCGGCGAAATCGACAAAGCTGGTTTCCGCTTTGTCGCCCTCAAGCAGCAGTCCATCTCCAGGCGCCAAGCTGAGGGCTTCTACGCGGTCCACAAGAGCAAGCCCTTCTTCAACGCGCTCTGTGAGTTCATGTCCTCGGGCACTTTGGTCCTGATGGTGCTTGAGAAAGATAGTGCCATCGCCGATCTGCGCAAACTGATGGGCGCCACGAATCCCGCCAACGCCGAAGAGGGAACCATCCGCAAGCAGTTTGCAAGCTCGATCCAGGAGAACGCCATCCACGGCTCCGACGCTGAAGAAACAGCCGCCTTCGAAATCGGCTACTGGTTTGCCGGCTACGAGCTCATCTAGCTGACGAGACAACAACCGGAGATTCGCATTCAAGAGGATTCTCAATCATGGCAACAACCGCCACGGAGCTTGCAAATCTCTTCTTGACCTCTTCCCGCAACGAGCTCTTCAACCAGCATTGGCCGCGCCTTAAAGCTTGTGTGGAACCCTTGACTTTCGAGCAAGTCTGGTGGCGGCCGAACGAAGCTTCAAACAGCGTCGGCAATCTGGTTTTGCATTTGAACGGCAACGTCACGCAGTGGATCGTGAACTCGTTCAACCGCAGCGACGATAGGCGTGATCGACCCGCCGAATTCTCGGCCGATGGAGGGCTTACCGCCGCCGAACTTCTCGCCCGGCTCGATGCCACCATGACCGAAGCAGCCAAAGTCATCGACCGGCTTACCGTGGAGCAGTTACTCGCGCCCTACGAGATCCAGGGCTACAAGACGCGCGGACTCGACGCTGTCTACCATGTCGTCGACCATTTCGGCATCCACTTCGGCCAGATTGCGTATATAACCAAGAGCCTTACTGCCACGGATCTGGGCTTCTATAAGGAGCTCAATAAGACAGGCCGCGCGAAATAACGTCGTCCCTCGGTTACAGCGGCCGCTGTCCACAAGCCACGCGCGGAATCCCCTGCAAGTCGGCTGCGAATTCAACCTGCTCGCATCCTGAATCAGCCAGAAGGCCGGCCACGGCACTGCCCTGCCCGCAGCCAATCTCCAACGCGAGATAACCTCCCGGGACAAGCGCCGCCCACGCCGACGGAATCAACCGGCGATAGATATCGAGGCCGCTGCCCGCAAACAGAGCCACCCCAGGCTCATAGTCCCGCACCTCAACGGCCAGCGAATTCCGGTCGCCTTCGGCCACGTAAGGTGGGTTCGAGACAACGATCTCAAACAGCTCATCCGCCACCGGCCCAAGCAAATCGCCCTCGCCAAAACGAACCCGATCCGCAACCCCATTCCGTATCGCGTTTTCGCGCGCAACCCCCAACGCCGCGGCCGAAACATCAACCGCCGAGATTTGCGCCGCGGACAGGCTATGCGCCAATGCGACCGCAATCGCCCCAGAGCCGGTGCCCACGTCAACAATCCGTGGCCTTTCAAAACTCGCCGCAAGCGCAAGCACCTTCTCCACCAGGTGTTCGGTTTCCGGCCGTGGAATAAGTACGTTGCGATTCACGCGGAACGGCAGCCCATAAAACTCCGCGTCGCCAGTGATGTATTGAATCGGCTCGCCCGCCAGCCGCCGCTCAATTAGCGCGTAGTACCGCACAGCTCCTTCGGCAGACAATTTCGCCTGCGGGTTTGCGGCTAGGAATGCGCGATCACGTTGGATAAGGTGCAGCACCAGCAGTTCGGCGTCGCGTCGAGCCCGCTCAGGATGCGGTCCCGCGCGCAACCTTGCTTCGCCGTTCTGGATCCATTCCTGAAGACTCACAGCGTCACGCGGCCTGGCTCTCGGCCTTCAACTGTTCCGCCTGGTAGTGCGCAATCAGAGCATCGACGATCGGCTGCAGGCGGCCCTCCATCACCAGGTCGAGCTGATGCAGTGTTAGCCCGATCCGATGATCGGTAAGCCGGTTCTGCGGAAAATTATAGGTGCGAATCTTCTCGCTACGGTCGCCGGTGCCAACCTGCTGTTTGCGTTCCTTCGCTAACTCCGCGTTTTGCCGCTCCATTTCCTGCTCGTACAGGCGAGAGCGCAGCACGCGCATCCCCTTCTCGCGGTTCTTTATCTGTGATTTCTCATCTTGGCAGCTAACCACCGTGTTGGTTGGAATATGCGTAATCCGTACGGCCGAGTATGTCGTGTTCACTGACTGTCCGCCGGGCCCCGACGAGCAAAACGTATCGATGCGGATATCCTTGGCCTCGATCTTGATGTCTACATCCTCGGCCTCGGGCAGCACGGCCACCGTCACCGCCGACGTATGCACGCGGCCCTGCGTCTCCGTAGCAGGAACGCGCTGTACGCGGTGCACGCCGCTTTCCCACTTCAGTTGCGAGTAAACGCGTTCGCCTTCAATGATCGCGATCACTTCCTTGTAGCCGCCCACACCGGATTCGGAGAGCGAAAGCAACTCGATCTTCCACTTGTGTTGTTCGGCGAAGCGTGTATACATGCGAAAAATCTCCGCCGCAAACAGAGATGCCTCGTCGCCGCCTGTGCCAGCGCGAATCTCCAGAATCACGTTCTTCTCGTCATTCTTGTCCTTCGGCAGTAGCATCACCTTCAGTTCTTCCTCAAGAGCAGCCTCTCGCGGAGCAAGCGTAGCAATCTCTTCGTCGGCCATGGCGCGAATCTCGGCATCGCTCTCGGCAAGCATTGCCCGCGCATCGGCAAGCCCCTGCTGAACCTGCTTCAGCTCGCGGTACAACTCTACCGGCGTCTCAATCTCGCGCAGCGACTTTGCGGTCTTCTGATATTTCTCGTGATCGTTAATCACCTCGGGTAGCGAAAACTGCGCTTGCAGTTCGTTGTACCGCTGCTCCATCTGCTCCAAACGGTCAATCATGGGTCTCCCCCCTCCGGGGTTTCAGGTCTTGGATTATTAGATTGCAAGAGGAAAATGGGCGGAGAACGAGTATAGGCGGCGGGCGCCGCTAGAGCAGGGCCGGGCTGTGCTGATGGAGAATCACTTCGTCTTCTATTTTAGCGCGAAACCGAAAAATCGCGCTGAGTTCCCTCATTGAAACAGATGAGTGGGCTCCGGAAAAGAATCAAACCAGAAACCCGATCTGCCCTCCAAGCCTTCGTGGAATTCTTATTGACTCATCATGGGCAACGAAATACGATGTGCAAACACGAAGGAGAAAAAGCACCATGCACCAGGAAGTGATGGCGGTGATGCACGAGTGTGCACGGCTCTCTGACCACGAAAAAATCTCATTCCCCGAGGTGGTTCGCAAGCTCACGCAGGCTGGGGTGGAGCGATACCACACCGACCTTTGCTGTCAGGAACACGTCTTCTACATGCCCAACGGCGAGACGCACGTGGAGCCGATGGATTTGCCCGATTGGCCCATTACCCATGAGTTCAAAGAAGAATGGATCAACCTCGCCCTTCAGGCAATTCAGAGCGGCGAAATTCTTTACATGGAGTTCCTGCGCCGCATCATGCTGGCCGGGTGCGTAGGCTACTTTGTCCTGATCGCTGGCCGCAAAGTAGAATACTTCGGCCGCGGGGGCGAGATTTACATCGAGCCCTTCCCCGCACCAAAGGCCGGCTAGGCTCAGTTGCACGGGCCGCCCGCACAACCCTTCATCACCGGTAACAGCACACTCGAATCATGCCCCGGCCCGGAATAAATGGTGATGGTGGCCGGCTTGAAGTCGCCCTGCTTCGCCTTCATAATGTTGGGCACAAAAGTCTGTGGATTGCGATCATAGAGCGGAAACCAGCTGCTCTGAATCTCCACCATCACCGTGTGTCCGGCCTTGAATTCGTGGTCCACATCGTGCAATGAGAATTTGTATTCGCGAATCGATCCCGCCGTCAACGGGGTGGGTCTCTCAAAACTGTCCAGGTATCGGCCGCGAAAGATTTCGGCATTCGTCATCAGTTGATAGCCGCGCATCTTCACATCGGGGTCGTCTTCCGGGTACTGATCGATCAGCTTAACCACCATGTCGCTGTCCGTGCCGGTGGTTGCGGCATAGATATCGGCAAGAACTGCTCCGGTGATCGTCAGATCCGTCTGGAGCACCGGCAGCTTCCACACGGCCAGATCTTTGCGATCCGTAACGAACTGCTGATCTTCCGTGAGCCAGTTGAACCACTGCGAACCATTGGAGTAAGTGGGCTGAATAGGCCGATGCCGATAGGGAATCGGGTTGGCAGGGTCGCTCACATAACTCATAGTGGCCGTGACGGTTGAGCCTGTCCAGCTCAGCAGGCCGCCGCCCTTCAAGTACAGACTCGTTGACCTGGACTCGCGCGGCGGAAAATGACTGTAATACTTCCACATGTTGGAACCGGTCTCAAAGCTGGCCGTGTCTCTGAGGTCAAAGCCCGAGGAATCCGTGCCGGGCTCGTCCTTCAGATAATGCGCGAAAAACTTCGCTTCGATGCGCGCTCGAAACTCCTTGCCGATGGGCTCGTCGAAGTCCAGATCGCCGAGATGGCGAAAGGACGAGGACCAGTATCCATGCCGCCAGGGCCCCAGCACCAGAAAGTTCTCGCCGCCCCCATCGTGCGGCTCCAGCGTCGAATATTCAATCTGCGGTCCATACATATCCTCCTGGTCGTAATAGCCACCAACGCTAAGGGTAGGCACCGTAACCGCATTAAGCGAGTGCTCCACTCCGCGCGAACTCCAGTAGCTGTCATAAGAGGGGTGATCAAGGAAGAGCTTCCAGGTCGGCAGAACCTTGGAGCCGGACTCTTTTACATCCTCGGCAAATGATCCGCGTTTGAGAAAGTAGTCGAATCCGTCAACTGCCCTGCCGTCCTTGTCCTTGCCATAGCTCACCGCGGTCTCTTCCTTGATGGACTCCATCGCGAGCACATAGTCGTACCCGTAGCTCCGACGAAATGCGCCGTTGTGGAAGAAGTCGTCGCCCATCCACACATCAATCATCGGCGCCTGCGGCGAAATTGCCTTCACCGCCGGGTGCGGGTCGATGCCCGCCATCATGGCCAGGAAACCCGGATAGCTCGTGCCCACAAAGCCGGCGCGTCCATTGTTGCCCGGAACCTTCGCAAGCAGCCAGGTCACTGTGTCGTATGCATCGGTGCTCTCGTCCACGGCTTTAGGATCGCGACGGTCTGCGAGCGGCCGGCTCATCACAAACCGTCCCTCGCTCTTGAAGCGCCCTCGGATGTCTTCGCAGACGTAGATATAGCCATCGCGGGCAAGCTCCGGGCGGTTGGCGAAGAACGAGGCGCGGTCGGTCCCATCCACGCCATATGGAGTACGCTGAATCAGGAATGGCAACGGAGTTGCGATGTCCAACGGCTTCAGAATTACCGCGTGCAGCTTGACACCATCGCGCATCGGAATCATCACGTCCGTCCGCCGGTAGTCGTGGAAAACATGACGAACGGGCGGACCGGTGCGGCTGAAGACATCGCTCGTGTCAGTAGAACGAACCATGCTTTCGCCATGGCCGGAAGTGTCGAGGCTGAAGCGGTAGTTCACGCTCGAATGAGGAAAACCGAAGTCAAGCGCTGATAAGGTCTTCAATTCCTCGGGAACATCGCGCTCGGATTCGCCAATGAGCTTGCCGTCCCGAACATAAAAGCTCAGCGGCGTATCGGGATCGGCGGAGTCGGTGTACTCACCGGAGAGAGCTTCAAGTTGGGCGAGACTGGCGGTTCGGGTGTCCGTGGCTGTAGACGTCTTAGCCGATTGCGGCGGCAACCCTGCAAAACCGGAAACGGAAGAAAGCAAAACCGCGCATGGAACGATGAGCGCGAGGCGAAGACAGAGCACGATTCGGCACATGCAAACGATCTCCTGAGGCTCGCCTAATGCGCGTGCCCGTGATGTTGTTGGCTGCCAATCATTTCCTCAGGCGGCACCACGCAGCCCTCTACCTCTTCGCAGCAGATGTGTTCGAACTGGATCGTCGTGTGGTTGATGTGAAAGTGATCCTTAAGCACGTGATTAAGCTTCAACAGGATGCAGGCGCTCTCTGAGGGAGGAA
Source organism: Occallatibacter sp. (assembly GCA_049793195.1). GTDB lineage: Bacteria > Acidobacteriota > Terriglobia > Terriglobales > Acidobacteriaceae > Telmatobacter. The sequence continues at coordinate 39,759 of JBARBP010000197.1, forward strand.
TGTCTGCAATGGTTACGTGGCAAGCCATGGCGCTGGACTGAGAACCCAGACTCCATACATGAAGATCGTGGACGTTGATCACGCCCTCAATCTCCTCCATCCCGGAGCGAATGGCTGCCAGCGTGATGCCGCGCGGCGTGCCTTCCAGCAGAATGTTGAGCGTCTCCCGCACGATGCTGAAACTCGACCAGAGAATCAGGGCAGCAATCACCAGCGAGAGCGCGGGGTCGATCCAGTTGTGGCCGGTCACCAGAATGCCTGCACCCCCGGCGATTACGGCTGCTGTCGAAAGCGTGTCTCCCGCCATATGCAGAAAAGCCGAGCGCAAATTCACATCGCGGGCCACGCCCCATAGCAGTGCGGCGATCACGCCGTTCATCACCACCCCTGCGGCAGCCACCACCATCATCAGCTTGGGCTGTACGGCCACCGGGCTTGAGAGCCGGTGAATCGCCTCCACCCCGATCCACAGCGAGATCGCTACGAGCGTCGCCGCGTTAATGAACGCGGCCAGCACCCCAGCTCGCTGGTATCCGAATGTCTTTGATGTGTCGGCAGGCCGAGACTGAAAGTAAATTGCAACAAAACTCAGAAGCAGCGCCAGAAAGTCCGACATATTGTGGCCGGACTCGGAGAGCAGCGCCAGCGAGTGAGCGCGCAGCCCGGCAACAAACGTTACTACGACATAGGCAAGCGTAGCCGCTAGCGAAAATCCCAGCACCGATGAAGTTCTTTTTGCGCCCGGGCCCGAGGGTGCCGCGTGGACATGCATAGATCAAGTATACCGGGGGTGGGTATGCCCCGCCAACTCAATCATGTGACCGCTCATCAGCCCCGCCCTGGGCGTAGATGGCTTAGATCGAGTGGCTCTGGATCTTCAAAGACCGGAAGCTGAGGAAGCCCGGCTCGAAGCCCCGTCCACTCCTCGGCCACCACGATGCTGTTTTGCGGGTTGCCCGGCTGGTAGCGCACAGTGCACGGGAACCCCGCACGCACATTGGCCGCGTCCAGAACGGCGCTCATATTGGTAATGTCCTGCGAACACTCGTAGTCCACGCCGCCAATGCGATAGCTGAATACAAGCATTGTCAACATACGCCCGGCTTCGGCTTTTGCTTGCGGTGGCGCCTCCACTTCGCAGATATCAAGCAACATGCCATCCACAAGCCGCCCCGATTGCACCAGGAACCGCCGCCGCGCGCGCTCCAACTCTTCTGCTGTCGGCCGCTTGCGAAACACAAGCCAGAGGGCAACCGTTCCCAAGAGCGCTATCGAGGTCAGCCCGGCTACAATCTCCCAACCGCTGGTCGTGAAATGGGTCATTTGAGGCGGGACTCCACCCCAAGGATCCCATCTAAAGAATAACGTAGGAGCATGGTTGCCTCCTCTGACGTGTGATGCGCGCGCACTCCATCTGGTGCACCTCAATTCAATGTGGGAATATGACGAAGGAATCCGGAAAGAATTCCAGCTCACCAAAACCTCGAGCCTTTGTCCATTCCGTCCTTCTGAGCGGCACAAGGAGCGGACCACACAAATGGCCTATACTTTAGGTTGCATCAGGCACGCAATCCTGGCCTGTCGGCCGCCTGTTTTCGGAGGTTCTTTTCTTGGTTTTGGACCAGAGTACGCCCGTAACGAAACATGCACGAATCCGTTCCACTACCGTAATTTGCGTCCGCCGCAACGGCCAGGTCGTCATGGCGGCTGACGGCCAGGTCACGCTTGGCGACCACGTGCTCAAGCACTCCGCCAAAAAGATTCGCCGCCTCTATCAAGACAAGATTCTGGCCGGGTTCGCCGGTTCCACCGCCGACGCTTTTTCCCTGTTCTCGCGCTTCGAGTCCAAGCTGGAGCAGTATGCCGGCAACCTGAACCGCGCCGCCGTGGAGCTTGCGAAGGACTGGCGCACCGACAAGATGCTGCGCAACCTCGAGGCCCTGCTGCTGGTCGCCGATGTGGGACAGACCTTTCTCATCTCCGGCTCCGGCGACGTCATCGATCCCGACGAGCAGTTGGCCGCCATCGGCTCTGGCGGCAGTTATGCAACCGCCGCCGCCCGCGCGCTGATTGAAAACACCGATCTCTCTGCCCGTGAGATAGCCGAAAAAGCCATGAAGATCGCCGGCGAAATCTGCATCTACACCAACGACCACGTCACCTTCGAGGAGTTGAAAAGTCAGTCGCGTCCGTTCGGGTTTGCATTTTAGAGGGTGTGGTTTGCGCCTTGAAGGGTACGGTTCTTAGCCCGTACATTAGTCGAGCAAATTCATCGCGGGCTTTAGCCCCTGAGGGAATGTTGGCAATCGCCTTAACGAGGAGTACACCAGGAACAGAATGGCCATTTATCTTCCCGCTTCCGCTGAAGAACAAGATCTCTCGCTCGACGAGCTGACGCCGCGCGAAATCGTCACCGAGCTCGACAAGCACGTCGTTGGCCAGAAGGCCGCGAAGCGCGCCGTCGCCATTGCCTTGCGCAACCGCCAGCGCCGCCAAAAGCTTCCCCCCGACATAGCCGACGACATCATGCCCAAGAACATCATCATGATTGGGCCCACAGGGGTCGGCAAAACCGAAATAGCTCGCCGCCTCGCCAAGTTAACCAACTCGCCCTTCCTCAAAGTCGAAGCTTCAAAGTTTACTGAGGTCGGTTACGTTGGCCGCGATGTTGAGTCCATGATCCGCGATCTGGTTGAGATCGCCATTGACATGGTGCGCGAAGAGCGCCTCGAAGAAGTTGAAGACCGCGCCGAGATGAATGCTGAAGAGCGCCTCCTCGACGTGCTGCTGCCGCCTCCGCCAGCTGCGCCTCCAGCGCAGGAGGGCCAGCTCACATTGCCGGGGACCGAAAGCTACCAGCGTTCCCGTGAAAAGCTCCGCCAGCAATTCCGTGAGGGCAAAATGGACGACCGCATGGTCGAGCTCGATGTGCGCGACCGCGGTACGCCTCAATTCGGCATCATCAGCAACCAGAACCTTGAGGACATGGAGATGAACCTCAAGGACATGCTGCCCAACATCTTCGGCGGCAGCTCAAAGAAGCGCAAGATGAAAGTCGGCGATGCTTTCGACTACCTGGTACAGGAAGAGGAAGGCCGCCTCATCGATATGGACGCTGTGAACCGCGCAGCTGTTGAACGCGTCGAGGCCAATGGCATCATCTTCCTCGATGAGATTGACAAGATTGCCGGCCGCGAAGGCGGACACGGCCCCGACGTCTCGCGCGAAGGCGTGCAGCGCGACATTCTGCCCATTGTGGAAGGCACCACAGTCAACACGCGCTACGGCATGGTGCGCACCGACCACATTCTCTTTATCGCCGCCGGCGCTTTCCATGTGTCGAAGCCCAGCGACCTCATCCCGGAACTGCAAGGTCGCTTTCCCATCCGCGTCGAGCTGCAATCGCTAACTGTCGACGACTTTCTCCGCATTCTCACAGAGCCCAAGGCATCGCTCACCAAACAATACTCTGCGCTGCTTGAGACCGAAGGGGTGCGTCTCGAGTTTGCACCCGAAGCCCTGCGCGAAATGGCCGAGTTCGCCTTCAAGGTCAATGAGCAGACAGAAAATATTGGAGCCCGCCGGCTCCACACCATCATGGAGCGCGTGCTTGAAGATGTCAGCTTTCTCGCTCCGGACATAGCCCGCCGCGCTCCCAATGATGAAGCCGCCGCCGCGCTTTCTGAAGCAATCAAGAGTGAGTCCACTACCCCGCTACCCTACCAGGAGCGGATGACTGCTTCAGGCCCGGAGAAGCTCTTTCTCATCGACGACGCGTACGTAAAGCAGATGGTTGCATCCATCGTGAAAGACCAGGACTTGTCGCGCTATATCTTGTAAGCGCCGCTTCACAAAGCGTTCCGATCCATGCCACTCCGCAGAAAGAGCGGGAAACCACGACCCAAGCAAAAGAGCCCTGGAGGGGCGATGGATACCTGCCCAGGGTGAAGTTTGCGGCGGCGAACGTGAACCCTGGGAAGAGACTCCTATGAAATGGAGAGCCAAGTCGGGGAGACGGAAACCCGATACAATCCCGCAGACTTGCCGATTCGCTAGTTGGCCGCTACCCGCGCCTCCAGTTTCCGAATCGCCTTCAGCATCTCACTCAGCGCCGTCTTCCCAATCTCATCCTCAAACCCCTTCTGCAACTTGTCGAACGCCGCAATCACCCGCAGCGCACAGCGCTTCCCTTGTGGCTTTAAAGTCAGGAGGTACGCCCGCGCATCCTCGGGATCGATCTTCCGTTGCAGCAATCCTTTGGCCTCCAACGACGAAACGCAGTGACTCACATTTCCGCGCGTCGTTCCAAAGGTCTCCGCCAACTGCGACGGTTTGATTACACCCGGCGCCTCAAAGAAGACAGCCGCCAGCACCAGCCCTTCTAGAAATCCAAGGTCATCGCCCGCCAGAACCCGCGTAGTCAGCGTTTCAAACCGCCGCGCCGCTCGGTTCACTGCAAACATGGGGCTTTCACGAAGAAATGCATCGATGCGCATGAGGTTATTCTAATGGTTTACCAGCTAAACTATTCAAGACAATATCAAATCTTCATTGAATCCCAGCCCGCGAGCGCCGAAAATCGAAGCCATCCTATGCCTTTCTCTAAAATCACTCTTATCGTTGCGCTCCTTTCCCTGACCCCCAGCTTCATCCCATCCCGAGCGCAGAGCCCGTCTGCGTCTCAACCCACAAGAATCTCCACCCGCACCGAAACCATGGTGGTGCTCGGCACCGCAGCCCCAGTTCCGCTTGCCGAGTCACCGCGCTCCGTAGAGGTTCTACCTCTCGAAGGCAAAAAGCTGGCCGCCGAAACTCCGCTCGATTTTTTGCGCCAGGACTCTTCCGTCTTCCTCGAACAGCGCGGCGCCGGGGGCGCGCAATCCGATCTCGTCCTTCGTGGCGGCAGTTTTGAGCAGACGCTGGTCCTGCTCAACGGCTTCCGCATCAACGACAGCCAGACCTCACACCACGATCTCGACCTACCCGTTCCACTCGAGGCGATGAACTCGATTCAGATTCTTGAAGGTGCCGGCTCTACGCTGCATGGTGTCGACGCGCTCAGCGGTGTAGTCGATTTCCTGACTGCTGCTCCCGATCACGATTCATTGCTCTTGCGTGCCGCGGCAGGCAGTTATGATTCGAACGAAGAGTCCCTGCTTGCCGGCGCAACCCGCGGTCGCTGGAGCGGACGCCTCACCGCCAGCCGCAACTTCTCCACCGGCTTCATGCCCGATCGCGACTATCGCAACGAAGATGCCTCCGCAGAGAACTGGCTTGGTTCGCATCTAGGCATCACGGATCTGCTCTTGGCTTCGAGCGATCGCTCCTTCGGCGCCAATCAATTCTACGGGCCGTATGACTCATGGGAACGCACCAAGAGCTGGTTCGCCTCCGCGCGCCAGGAGCTCGGCAGCCGCACCGTCGCCGCCTTCGGTTACCGCCGCCACACGGACGAATATATCCTTTTGCGCGAAGATCCCTCCGCCTATGAGAACAACCACATCGACGGTTCCTGGCAAGCATCTTTGCGCCACACCATCCCCATCGCAACTCCGTCGCTACTGCTGCTCGGTCTGGAGGCCGATGGCGACAGCATCAATAGCTTCAACTTTTCCAGTGGCGTCACTTCATTCGCGCTCGGAATTCACGCGCGCAATCGCGGCGCGGGCTACATTGACCTTGACCTGCGTCCCGCAAAAAAGCGCTGGAACCTCTCTGCCGGCGCGCGCGAAGAGATCTTTTCAGGGGGCGCACAAGCTTTTGCCCCGCAACTCTCCGGAAGCTTGCGCATCAATGACCAGCTCAAGCTGCGCGCAAGCGCCGGCTACGGTTTCAGAATTCCCACCTACACCGACCTCTACTACTCCGACCCTACCACCATCGGCAATCCCAACCTCAAGCCCGAGTCCGCCTGGTCCGGCGACACCGGTGTGGATTGGGTGCCTTCCACCCGTTTGTCCCTTTCGGTCACTGGCTTCTACTCATGCCAGCACGACGCCATCGATTACGTGCGCGCGAACGCAACCGTAAAATGGCAGGCAGTCAATCTCAGCGGTCTTCGTTTTTCCGGCGTCGAATCCACCTTCACGTGGATTCCCACACGGTCGCAGTCGGTAAACATCTCCTGGACCGGACTCTACGGTGCGCAGAACGCCCTCAACGGCCTGCAATCCGAATACATCTTCAACTACCCTGTCCAGAATATCCATGCCTCATGGACCGTTGCACTCCGTCACGACTTCGCCATCAGTAACTCCGTGCAACTCGCGCAACGCTACCAGCAAACCGTCTATCCCGTCTGGAACGCTTCCCTCACGCACGACTCCGGAAAAGTCCGCCCTTATCTTCGCCTCTCGAATCTGTCGAGTACCGGCTATCAGGAGATCACCGGCGTCACCATGCCTGGCCGTTCCATCGCCGGCGGTTTCGCCGTCCAGTTCGGTCGCTAAATCACGCGGAATATCCACCGCGCGTCGCCAAGAATCCTGCTAGCCTGTCACGGTACCTCGCGAGCCAGTCTCGCCCTGATCCCGCGCCACGCACCAAGGTGCACAGGAGAAAAGCCATGACCAACCCAGCACGGAACCACAAAATTACCTACATCGAATTCACAACAACCGGAGTCGAGCAGACCAAGCGCTTCTACTCGGCGGTATTTGGTTGGAGCTTCCAAGATTGGGGACCAGACTACGTCGGCTTCAGCGCGGAGTCCGCAGGCATTGACGGCGGCTTCAGCAAAGGCAATCCGGGTCAGGAACCCGCCAAATCCGCGCCCCTCATCGTGCTCTACTCCGCCGATCTCAAGGCCACTGAGACTGCAATCGTTACGGCAGGTGGCAATATCGTTGTGCCCACCTTCGAGTTCCCCGGCGGCCGCCGATTTCACTTCTCTGACGGCCTTGGCAACGTCCTGGCCGTTTGGTCGGAGTAGGAGCGGAATCTGGGCCCGATCCTTAGCCCGGGCCCTCAGTTCACCGTTGGCGGCAGCCTGAGCGGCTTCCGCGGCCCCAGTTCCTCGCGCACCAGTGTCAACCCAAGAATGCAGCGCTCGAAGCGGTCCGAGAGCCGCGCAAATAATGGTGCCTCTTGCTCATATTCAAAAAGGTTGAACTGGCTCACGATGTAGTAGCTCTCTTTGCCCGTTTGAATCAGCTCGCCAAGGCTTGGATGATGCCGGCGCAGCCTGCGGTTTGAGCCCATCGCCTCGGGATACATCCCAGCGACAAACAAAGCATAATCGCCAATATGCTTACGAAGTGCGCGTTCCGCATCGAAAGACGGTGCCGGCCCGTGCACAGGGTCTGCGGCATGTACCATCTCCGTTAGCTCTTCAATCGGCCGCCCTACCTCGTCGCGCACCTTGTAGAGCTTGTCTGACTCTGAAAACTCGCACAGCAACCGGGCCACATACGCCGTTACATCGGGATCATTCAGTCCCAGCTTGCCTTCGTAGCTATTGCGAACCGCTTGCTGAAAGAAGAGTTCGAGTGGATGGCTTTGAGCTTGCATACACGCCTCCCATAGGCTGCTTGCGTACAACCGCGGTGCGTTGCGGCACGGGCGGCTGCTCGTTGCGCATACATGGGGAAGAAGCCGGCCAATGCCCGTTCATCCTGCTGTAACACAGAGATTACCCTAAATGTCGTGTTTTCAAAGTGAGGGAGGCCAACTTTGTTAGCACTTCGCGTGGCAGACTGCAAACGCGCGCAATTTTCTCGCCAGACGCAATTGAGGGCAGACCTCGCGGCCCGCCCCCTCAGTGTTTCCAACTCAAAAATTCCTTATTAAACAACCGCCGGCGTGCGTGACTCAAGCGCCGCCAACCGCGCCGCCAACAATGTCTCCAGCTTTACCAGCGCGGCCGAGAAGCCTTCAATCCCTTCCTTCAGCTTGTCCGTTGCCATGCGGTCCGCCGCATGCATCTTGTCGAACGTAGCCTTGTCCACAACAATCTTCTCGATAGAGAGCTTCTGCGCCGCCAGTGGATCGAGCTTGCGCGGCAGATCGCCCTGGGTCGATTCCAGCTCGGCCAAAAGTTGCGGCGAAATCGTAAGCAGGTCGCACCCCGCCAATTCCTCAATCTCGCCAATATTGCGAAAACTCGCCCCCATCACCTGTGTCTTGTACCCGAACTTCTTGTAGTAGTTGTAAACCTTCGTTACCGATTGCACGCCCGGATCGTCGGCTCCATGGAAATCCTTGCCGGTGTCCTTCTTGTACCAATCCAGAATGCGTCCCACAAACGGCGAAACCAGCGTAACGCCCGCGTCGGCCGCCGCAATCGCTTGGTGCAATCCGAACAGAAGCGTCAGGTTGCAGTGGATACCATCCTTCTCCAGAACCTCTGCCGCGCGGATCCCTTCCCACGTAGATGCAATCTTCACCAGCACACGATTGCGCCCGATACCCGCAGCATCGTATTGCGCAATGATGCTCCGCGCTTGCTTGATTGTTGCTTCGGTGTCGTAGGACAGCCGCGCATCCACTTCAGTCGAGACGCGCCCCGGCACAATCGCCAGAATCTTCTTCCCGAAGGCAATCGCCAGCCGCTGGAAAGCAAGGTTCGCCACCGCCCGGTCACTTGCGCCTTCGCCAAGCTCGTTGCGCGCGTCCTTCAAGACTCCGTCCACAATAGGCTGATAATGCGGCATCTGCGCCGCCGCCGTAATCAACGATGGATTGGTGGTCGCGTCCTGCGGCCGAAACTTCTCCATCGCCTCAATGTCGCCGGTATCGGCAACCACCACCGTGTATTCGCGCAACTGTTCAAGCAGATTCTGCGGCATAATTCCTCCAGGGAAAGGGGATTCCCGTCTATGAACGCTCTACGGCAATAGTGTACCCCCTATTAGGATGCGCCAATGTTGATAGGGGTGCATTCCGCGCGGTCCACGGCTCCACATTGAATCCGGTTTGCAAGCGAGATTCCGCACTACTTCACAGAGCGAATCTCCTTTTATTGCAGATTAATTCATGGATTGGGAACCGTCTCTTCAACTTCGCCCGACCGCCCACTCTCATGGCCGCCCAGGTCAATGGCTGTGACAACGTAGCTATAACTACGTCCAGCCTGCACGCGCGCATCATGAAAGGCCGGGCCAACGATTGGTCGTGCAGCTGTGATGCGCTCCCAGCTCCCACTTTCCTCACGCCGATAAACAATGTAACCTGCCAGGTCGGCTTCAGTATCCGGTTGCCAGCTCAGGTCGATTGCAGGTCCGTCGCCGTTCTCACCGATGATGGCGATGGCAGCCAGTCCAGAGGGCACAGCCGGAGGAAACACGTCCAGCACCCCTACGCGCACGGGCTCAGACAGCGGTCCATCTAGCTCCTGCGTCTGGCCATTCGCCGTCACCTGAATCACCCGTTGGGCGCGATACTCATACGTCTCGCCGAAGTGAATGTCTTTATCCAGAGTCCGTTCGAGCGGACGTCCTCCTTGTCCAGACGTTTCGACCAGCAGAGTCAACTCCGCAGGCTCCGCGGTTGGCGCAAGTGGACCTTGCTGTGCTGCATTCGTCTTCGCCGGATCTGGCGTGAGCAGCTTGCGATGCAGCCGGATCGCCGTCGGAGCCGGGTCATGCTCAGCTGGAGCCCATTGCAGCACCACCCCCTCCCGGCGTACATGTGCCTCAAGCCCTGTTACCGGCTCAGGCGCCTCACCTGCCACAACTAGCGCGGCGTTCGACATCCCCGCTGAGCGTCCGTTGTTGTTCCTGATCTCAACAAAATAAGCGAGTTCGCGGGGAACGCCCTTTGTCAGCTCGGCCGGCAAAGTCTCGGTGAATTCACCTGAAGCATCCGGTGCAAGCTGCAGATCGGTGACGGACCTGCACGGACCCACCCCGCCTTCCCTGCGGCACACCACAACATGCTGATTGCCCTTCAACAGCAGCTTGTCGGTGTTCCTCCTCGGCATGGTCCATGTCAGCGAAACCTGGTTGCCCGCGCGGGTCGCAGCGAGATCCTTTACCGGGACGGCTAGGTTCAGTGTCGGCGGCAGTGGCGCTGCCGGCATTCCGCAACCACTCAGCCCCATCGCAGTGGCCAGTGCCACCAGCATCGCAGCCAATCCCGCGGACCTCGCGCATCTTCGTACCCAATTCATCGCCATCCCAGTCTACTGGACTGGCTTCATGCTCCGTGCGCTCCGGCACCTTGCTCGGCTCCAATCAATGCCTACAACTCCCGCATTCTTTCGTTGGCTTAAATTCGAAACGCAAAGTACAATTCTCGCGGCTCCGCAATCGACACAGAAACTCCGCTCGATTGAACTTCATGCATCTCCGATTCGCTCCTTGAAAGGAACCCGCCGCGTGCTCATCTTCGCCGCCGTCCTCGCCATCTTCGTTTATGGAATGATCGCCGCCATGCTCGGCACCATCCTCCCCGACCTGTCCGACCGCTTCCATCTCACCCCTGCGCAGAACGGCACCATCGCCTTCTCCCAGGCGCTCGGCCTCATCATCGCCTCGGCCGGCGTCGGTCCCCTGCTCGACAATCAAGGCGACAAAGTCGGCCTCATCCTGGGCTTGGCGTTTATCGTCATCGCCCTCTTCGCCCTGCCCCGTTCCGGAAGCTTCCGCAGCATCGCCGTACTACTTTTTCTACTCGGCATTGGCGGCGGCATTGTCGTTACCGGAGCCAATGCGCTGGTCAGCGCCGTCAGTCCCGACCACCGCGCCACGGCACTCAACCTTCTCAATCTCTTTTTTGGCCTCGGTGGACTCACTACCCCCTTCATCTCCGCCAACATTTTTCGTCGGAACTGGCAGCGCCTCTGCTACACCGTCGCGTGCATCTCCGTCATAGCGCTGGTGATTCACGCGGTTACCCGCATGCCCGCGCCCACGCCGGCCTCAAGCTTTGTTCTCGCCGCCGCCGGCCCCGTCCTCGCCCGCCCGCTTCTCTTTCTCCTCGGCGCCTTCCTCTTCCTCTATGTATCCTGCGAAGTCGGCGTGTGGAACTGGCTTCCCCGCCACCTCATCGCCCAGGGCATTCCCGAGTCCCGCGCCCTCAACATCCTCTCCCTCGGATTCGCTCTCGGCCTGCTCGTCGGCCGCGTCGGTGTCTCCCCTATCCTCATCAGCGTCCCGGCCGTTCAAGTTCTCCTCGTCGCCTCCATCGCCATGGCAGTGACCACCTTTCTCATGCTCCGCACCGTCAAGCCCGGCGCTGCCGGAGTTCTGGTCTTCACTGCTGGCCTCTCCATGGCGCCGGTCTTTCCCACCGCACTTGCCATCACCGGCTCCGCTTTCCCGCGCATGACCGGGACGGCCATCGGTTTCGTCATCACCTGCGGATGGATTGGTCTGGCCGTCAGCTCAAGAATCATCGGCGCCATCGCGGGCGGCAACCCCCTCCGCTTGAAGAAGGCCCTCCTGCTTATTCCCGCCTCCGCCGTCCTGATGATCGGACTAAACCTGGTGATCTGGTCGGCGCTGCGGTAAACCCCTCGGTGCATGCATCATTGCAGACACTTCGCGGACAACCGCTTTCAACCCCGGGGTCCGGGCAGAGTTTCAATAGCAGGTTCGGCGCGCAATCGAATGCGCCACCTGGGGGAAGCGCGGGCGCACCTTGTGTCTCTACGAAACTGACAGATAGTCGCCGTGCCGGCAATTACCCCCTGCAGTCAGGCGCTATATCCTGCCCGATCTCGTTTTGCAGATAATTACCTGCTCCCGGCGCACAATCCTAGATAGGGGCCAATCCGAAAGAACGACTCCGGCCTAAACCTCTGGTCTTCACACGGGGAATCTAATGAGAAAAACGAAGAATATTACCGTCGCCGTCTCCGAACGCAGCTACTTCATGGCTCGCGTCCACGCTGCCAGGCATAATCAGTCCCTATCGGCGATGGTTGGGTTCATCCTCGAGAACCTGCCATTACTGTCGGAAGCCATTCGAAATCTCCTCGCCGCAGACCCTGACTTCGGCTCTACACCGAGTCGCCAACCTTACCACAGGCGGCAGGGGTACCCCCCCTCCCCCAAAGGCGACTATTTGGCTGTGAAAGAGTGAAGCCGTCCGTAAACAATTCAAAATAAGATGGTTAGAGCAAGAAAATGGTCTGCACCACAAAATCCGTGAAATCGTGAAAAAGCGAGGCCTCAATATAAAGTATTCACAATAAATAAGTTATGACTTGTCTCAGTTCTGCTTCACAGGTCCTGTGAAATGGTGAAAACCCTATCGTGAGTCTCTTAGATTCGCCGCAGCCGGTCGCAAGCCTCATCCAGCTCCGCGTCCTGTTTAGCAAAGCAGAACCGCAGCAGATCCTCGCCGCGCCCTGGCCTGAAAAACGCCGACCCCGCAACCGCCGCCACGCCCGTCGTCGCCAGCAGATGCCGCGCTTTCTCCGCCGCCTTCTTTCCTGGCAGCCGCGACGCCCGAGCCAGAATATAGTAAGCGCCCGGAGGCGCCGCTGCTTCCATTCCCGCTGTCTCAAGCGCATTTAGCAATCGTCCGCGCTTGTCCTGATGGTCCGCTGCCAACTGCTTGTAGAAGCTCGGTGGAAGCTGCTCGAGTCCCGCCGCCGCTCCGTACTGGAAAGGCGCCGGCGCGCACACATAAGTCAAATCGTGGAAGTGTGCCATTGTCGGCATCCAACGCGCATCGGCCGTAGCGTAACCCAGTCGCCAACCCGTCACCGAATACGTTTTGCTGAACCCCGAAAGAACAACTGTCCGCTCTCTCATTCCAGGCAGCGTGGCCGCGCAAATATGCTGCGCACCGTCATACATAAAGTATTCGTAGATTTCATCGGTGATCAGAAAAAGATCATGTTCGATGCAAACTGCGGCCACCGCTTCGAGCTCGGCGCGATTGAAGATCTTGCCGCTCGGGTTGGCCGGCGTATTCAGCAGAATGGCGCGAGTGCGTGGGGTGACCGCGGCCTTCAGCGCATCCGTATCGAGCGCCCAGTCCGGCTCCGCAAGCGGCACCAGGATCGGATTCACGCGCAACGACTGCAGCGTGACAGCGTGGTAGCCGTAGAAGGGTTCGAAGAGCAGTACATCGTCCTTCGGGTTCAGGAGCGCCATAACCGTAGCGTGCAGCCCACCAGTCGCGCCGGAGGCAACCATGACCTCGTTCTCCGGGTCGTAGCGGAGCCCATAGTCGCGGAGCTGCTTATCGGCAATCGCCTGCCGCAGATGCGCAATGCCGTCACAGCGGGTGTAGATGTTGTCACCGTTGTGGATGGCCTTGATCGCCGCGGCCTCCACAACCGCCGGCACAGGCGTGTCGCACACGCCCTGCGCAAGGTTGATACCGCCAATGCGATCGCACTCGGTAGTCATGGCGCGAATCTCTGACTGGAGTGCGTCGGGGGCAAGTTGGCTGAGGGCAAGACGCGAGGCGGCGGGTGCAGTAGGCATCGGGGAAGATCCTTATTTAGACATCTTACATATCCAACGCAAGTACGGAACGCCGACCGCTCAAAGGTTGGTCACAAAGTACTGCAAGACTCACAGCGCCAGGCTGTGGCTCACTTCGCGCGCGTGTCGGCAATAGCCTGGTCGATCAATTGGAAGAGCTTGCTGCGGTCCAAAACCTCGACGAAAGGAGCTCCCTTGCTGTTGGCGGTGACCACCCAGATGGTTGGCGTGTGTTCAATCCCGATTCGCTGGCCCAGTGCATAGTCGGCCTTCACCTCGGCGGCAAGCCGGCCCTGGGGATCGATGGCAAACGGCAAAGCAAGTCCTCGGCTCTTGGCGAACGTCTCCGTGTATTGGGTCAGATCGCCGGGATTGTTGATTGAGATTTGGTTAGCAAAAATATAGTCGCGATAATCGTCGCCAATTTTCTTGCCCTTGGTGTCGAACCAGCGCGCATTCACGGCCGCGTTGAAGCTCCAGTTGTGGAACGGCAGCGGGAAGTCGTGGCGGACCCACGGGATGTGGTACTTTTCCGAAGCTTCCTTCAGCAACGGGTTGGCGTGCGCGCAATCGGGACACTCCATGTCCTCGAATTCGACCATTGCCACCCGAGCGCCGGCGGGCGGACGAAGGGCCGAGGGATCGTGAACCGGAGTAGTTGGCGGTGCGCCGAACTGTGCATGGGCGGTGCCCCCCAGCATGGTTACCAGTGCGAAGCCAAGGAACAGGGAAATGCGGTTGCGGCAATTCCGCACGGAATGAGCAAAGGCAAAAAGTCGAGGCATAGCGATTGGACGGCTCCCTATCTCCATTGTAACGGCAGAGATGCAAGAGAGTTGCGGTTATTGGCGTTCACGGCGGCGCTCGGCCATCCATTGGCGCCATCTGTAATCGGCGAAAACGGATGCGGCCAAGAGAACAACCACGACAACGATCACAATAATCTTCAGCACGACTTCAGGATCGCACGAGCAGGTTGGGTTGAATTCAATGGATATTCTGTGAAGGCAGTTTGCCGCATTTAATGCACCCGATGCTGCTTCAGTAAACATCCTTCATCAGAGACCAGGTGCGTGCGTTACCCTATTCGCTGCGGGCTCAACACCGCTTCTGGGGATTTGAATTTGCGCATTGTTCTTTCGAACATAGGTACTCTTGGCGACATCAATCCGCTGATTGCGATTGCATTGGAGCTAGAACGTCGCGGCCATGTTCCGATCATGGCGCTGCCCGCGGTTTACGAGCCGAGGATCAGGCCGCTCGGTCTTGAGTTCCACCCTGTCAGGCCGGACATCGACCCCAACAACAACCTATTGATCGAGATGATCTACGACATCAATAAGGGTACAGAGACTGGCCTGCGGGAGTTTCTATTTCCGGTGCTGCGGCAAACTTTCGATGACCTTCTTGATGCAGCTACGAATCCGTTGCGTGCCGATCTGCTGCTCCTAGGCGAGCTGAACTATGCCGGTCCCCTGGTGGCTGAGGTAACGGGAATTCCGTGGGCCAGTTATGTGCTGGCACCGCTATCGTTTTTTTCAGCATTCGATCCACCGGTGCTCCCTCCGTACCCGCGCCTGGCACGAGCGGACAAGGCAGTGCCCGGTCTTGGACGGGTGATCAGGCGGCTGGCGCGGTTTGTGTCCCGGAAATGGCCGCAGCCCATCTATGATCTGCGGCGGGAACTGGGGTTGCCGAGAGGTTCGAACCCGCTTTTCGATGCCAAGCACTCGCCACACCTGGTGTTGGCGTTGTTTTCCAAGATGCTCGGTGTGGAACAGAAGGACTGGCCGCCGAATTCGCTGATCACCGGGTTCTGCTTTTACGATGCGGATGCCGGGAACAAGTCGCTACCGCCGGAACTGGAGAAATTCCTGGCCGCACACGAGGCGCCGGTGGTGTTTACGCTGGGGTCGGCAGCGGTTCTGGCCGCGGGAAATTTCTACGAGTATTCGACGCGAGCAGCTTTACGGATGGGGATACGTGCGGTGCTGCTGATCGGGACCGATACGCGTAACCGGCCGCAAAGGGCGCTGCCGGACTCGATCTGTGTGGCAGAGTACGCGCCTTACTCGGCCCTGTTTCCGCGGGCGGCGCTAGTGGTTCACCAGGGTGGGGTCGGGACGACGGCCCAGTGTCTGCGCGCGGGTAAACCGATGCTGATTATGCCCTACTCGCACGATCAGCCGGACAACGCGCGGCGAATGCGGCGGCTGGGAGTGGCAAAGTCGATAGCGAAGAAGAACTACGTGCCGGCGCGAGTTTCGCGAATTCTGAAGGCAATGCTGGCAACACCGGAGTTGGCAGTGCAGGCGGCGAGTGTGGCCGAGCAACTGAAGACCGAGGATGGGGTCAAGACGGCTTGCGATGCATTGGAGGGGTTATACGCTAGGACGCGATAGTCCCTTTGAAGCTTGCAACTGCGCCACGATTGCGGCTGCGAACTCCGGCGCAGATTCAGGTGAGGATGGTGTTATCGATGAGCCGGGTGCGGCCTATCCAGGCGGCGACGGCGAAGAGGGCTCCGGGAGCGGCGACTTGCACGGGATCGAGTGTAGACCAGTCGACGAGGGCGATGTAGTCGGGACGGATTGTGGGTTCGGCGGCGAGGGTGTTGTGGGCAGTTTGGATGAGGGTGGCGGATCGGCGTTCCCCGGCCGCGATGAGAGCCTCTACCTCTCGAATTGCGCGGCTGAGGGCGAGGGCCTGGGATCGCTCCGCAGGGGCTAGATAGGCGTTGCGAGAGCTGAGAGCCAATCCGTCAGGATCTCGAACGATGGGGCAGACGGCGATCTCGGTGGAAAAGCGCAAGTCGGCGACCATGCGGCGGATCACGGCGACCTGGGCGGCATCCTTTTGGCCGAAGTAGGCGCATTCGGGCTCGGCCGCGATGAGCAGCTTGGCCACGACAGTGGCGACGCCGCGAAAGTGGCCGGGACGCGATACGCCGTCGAGACCGTTGCTGAGGCCTTCAACCTCAACAAAGGTAGTTGCGCCGGATGGATACATATCTTCAACGGATGGGGCGAAGATTATGTCTGCACCTTCGACCTGGGCTAGAGCACAGTCGGCGTCGAAGGTGCGGGGATAGCGCGCGTAGTCTTCGTTGGGACCAAACTGGGTTGGGTTGACGAAGATGCTTACGGCAACGTGACTGCACGAGGCGCGGGCTGCGCGAATCAGCGAGGCATGGCCAGCGTGAAGAGCGCCCATTGTAGGCACGAGACCGATGGTGTTGCCTGGCAGACTCCGGTGTGCGCGCGACCACTGGCGAAGTTCAGCTACTGTACGAAGGATTTCCATTGGATCTTAGCTAGTTCGCCCAACCTTGCAGCGCATCCTGATTCACTACTGCGTCGTCATCATCGAGTTCCGGGCCGGAAGCGTGCGCGCGCCGCTCAGACACGGGGAGATGATAACTTTCTTCATCCGAGGGGAAGGCGTGATGCTCAACGTCTTCGCGGTAGTTTTCGATTGCCGAGCGGATCAGAGCGCCGGCGTCGCCGTAGCGGCGGACGAATTTTGCAGGAGGCGCGAAGGTGAGATTCAGCAAGTCGTGAAAGACGAGGATCTGGCCGTCGCAGCCGGGGCCGGCGCCGATGCCGATGGTGGGGATGGGGAGCTCAGCCGTGATCTCTTCGGCTACTTCACGGGGCACGCCTTCGAGGACAAGCGCGCCGGCACCGGCATGGGCCAGCGCCAGAGCGTCTGCCTTGAGCTGCCGGACGGTTTCGGCGGTGCGGGCCTGGACACGGTAGCCGCCCATACGGTGAAGGCTCTGCGGGGTGAGGCCGAGGTGGCCTACGACGGGGATCTCAGCGTTGGTGAGGGCGCGAACCAGGTCGATGCGCGGTCCTTCCACCTTGACTGCTTCGGCCCCGGCTTCCTTGACGAAGCGGATGGCGTTGCTGAGTCCTTCAGCGATGGAAGCGTGATAACTGCCAAAGGGCATGTCGACAACGACGAGAGCGCGACGGACAGCGCGTCGAACGGCGCGGGCATGGTGAAGCATCTCGTCCATGGTGACGGCCAGGGTATTTTCGTGGCCGAGAACAACCATGGCGAGCGAGTCGCCGACGAGGAGGAGGTCGATGCCGGCCTCATCGACGAGGCGGGCACTGGAGTAGTCGTAGGCGGTGAGTGCGGAGATGGGCTTGCCCTGGCGCTTCATCTCGCTGAGGGCGGGCATGGTGACTTTTGTCTGCGGAGGGGCGTTGGGCGAAGAATTCGCGCCGCCGGGGAAGCTGGTGATGCTCATGGTGGTCTCCAGTGCCGCTCCGAGGACTCAGGATGCGGCCCGAACAAGGACAGTATACCCCTTCTGGCTCAAGCGCCCATACGGGAACGACGGGCGCATAGGCCCGGCGCCTGTCACCTCGGGGGTACCCCCCTCCCCCAACGGCCAAATTCCTCTGCTGTTTGGGCTTACGGAGGGGTACCCTAAAATACTGAAGACATTGACATTGTACACAAAATGCTCTCAATGCAGGGGTTAGGAGCTTTCAGCTCCCGGCTCCTGCTGGTAGAGGATGGTTATGAAATGATTGTGCGCCAAAGGCGGGTAATTATCTGCAGTGTAAATAGGGAATAAGTCTCATGAAATCAACACCCTGAAAATGCGTCTTATTTACTTTTTCTGGGTGCGGCAGCGCTCCATCCCGGACTGCAAAACCGCTGCGCTTATTTCCAGCCCAGGAGCGATTTCCGGTTGGAACAGGAGTGGCCAGGCCGCGGAGAAACCGGTTGCGGTTCAGTGGCCCAGCGACAGACACTGAGTGACAGGATGGTTTCTCCTCTAACTACAGGCATTTACGCGGGGTTGGGCGCGCTTGGCGCCGCGGGGCTGGCTGCGGGGGGCTGTGCGTACGCGGCGATGTGGCCGGGGTCGGGGATTTTGGGGTCACCTCTCATTGCGCCGAGGCGGGCGGGAGAGCTGGCGCTCACCTTTGACGACGGACCCAATCCCAAGTGGACGCCGCGTCTGCTGGATCTTCTGGGGGAACACGGCGTGAAGGCAACGTTCTTTCTGCTGGGGAGCCGGGCGCAGGCGGAGCCGGAGCTGGTACGGCGGATTGCGTCGGAGGGACACCTAATCGGGAATCACTCGTGGGGCCATCCGAACCTGGCGTTGTCAGGGGCGAACAAGATACGTGAGGAGCTGGCACTTACCAGTCATGCGCTGGAACGGATAACGGGGGAACGAGTCCGATATTTTCGACCGCCGTTCGGGGCGCGGCGTCCGGTGGTGTTTCGGATTGCGCGGTCCCTGGGATTGCGCGTGGTGACGTGGAATGCGATGACATCGGATTGGGGCGAGCCCTCGGCGGAGCGGATAGAGAGGGAGTTGAAAGCTAAGATCGATCGGCTGGGAAAGCGCGGACAGGCAGCGAATGTTGTGTTGCACGATGGGGGGCATCGGGAGCGGGCGGCGGATCGAGGGGCTTCGGTTGCCGCGGCGGGGATGGTGGTGGAACGGTATAAGGAGACGCGGCAGTTTGTGCGTGTGGATGCGTGGGGTGGTTGACCGCAGTTTGTGGGCGTGGGTGGACGGTAACTTCCGAGTTGACGGTGATACGACCGGAACGCCGGAAATTGCATTCCAGGCGCTCGATTCGACACTCGGTGATTTGGCGACGACAGACACTGGTACTGGGCTGTGGGCCATCCCGGCAAGACCTTGCCTGCCCTCTTCCAAAGAAACCCTTTCAATCACCCCTTCCGCTGTCAACGGCGCGATTGTGAGGGTGGTACAGACTCACCTTGGGCGAAAGCGGCGGAGATCATCTGCTTTCTCGGGCCGCCGCCCTAGGACCGAGGCGTTGGCGGAGCCGGAGTCAACCCGTGGCGGTGCATGATCTCCATCATCTTTGCCTTGTCCGGCGGACCATCGGCCGCCGCATTGATCACCTCGGCCGACTCGCGGAAAAACTGCGGGCCGATTGCTGCAGGCGTGACCATGCACAGCACTCTTGCGTCCTGGGTCGTGTTGTTGTCGAAGCGGTGCACGGCGCCGCGCGGAATGCAAAGAGCCTGCCCGGGCGCGACGTCGATTTGTTTGCCGTCCACGGTCCAGGTCAAGACGCCGTCGATGCCGTAGATGGTCTCCTCGTAGTGGTCATGGCTGTGCGCAGGAGCCGCGAGGCGCTGCGCGCCTGGAACAACGACCTCAAAGGCCGCGACGGTACCAGCCGAGTTTTCACCGGTGACGAGGAAGCGCACCGCGAGCGGCCCGAGACGGATCGTTTCGTCGGCGGGATTGACGCTTAGATCGATGATTTGCGGTGTCATGAAGACCTCCTTTTCGTAAATTCCAATCTGTGCCCACTATGCCGGGGGAAGGAGCGTAAGTCCGTACCTAGGACCAGCTGCGAGCGATCGAGCTATTAACTCTTTGCTGGGAGGCGGCGGTGCCGCGGAACGATCCGTTGCCGAATCGAACACTTCAGCAAAGAAATTCTCAAGGCCCGCAGGGGTGATAAAGACCAGGGCCTTCGCATTCACATCGCCTGTGTTCTTGAAGGAATGAGCGATTCCACGGGGAAGGTAAACGAAGTCCCCAGGCGATGCAGTCAGTGTGTCCCCGCCCACTTGAACCGTCAGCTTGCCTTCGAGCAAGTGGAACGATTCGTCCTCGCGTTGGTGGATGTGCGGCGGTGGGCCCCCACCCTGCGGCACAGACATCTCGGCCAGAAAGAAGGCGCCGCCTGTGTCCTTGCCAGTGACGATAAACGTCATCACTGTTCCGGGGCCCCAGTAGGCCGCGCCGGTTCCTGCGGGCACGTGCTTAAGCTGGTTTTGTGGGGAAAGGGTCTCGTCAGAGGAATTGACGAGCAGATCGACAGTTTGCGGTGTCATTTGAGACTCCTTTTTGGTAAACTAGGTTTACCATGAAACTATGGTAAACACAGTTTACTTCGAGTGTCAATGACTTTATTGCAAGAGAATTCAGCGGTCGAAAC
>JBARBP010000198.1:0-2529 GCA_049793195.1 Occallatibacter sp.
CGAACTATAAGTTGATTTCATCGGTGGTCCACGGGCAGGCGTCTTCTGGCGAACGGCTGATAACACTCGATGTGAATGGAGTGCGGCGGCGCGTAGATGTGATGAAGCAGGAGACGTTGGCCTGGACGCTTCGATACAAGATGGGACTCACCGGGACCAAACTAGGATGCGACCGCGCGGAATGCGGCGCGTGCACGGTGCTGATCGACGATATCCCACACTATAGTTGTTCAGTTTTGACCCATACCGTGATCGGCCGGAAGGTCACGACCATTGAGGGACTCGCTTCGCCGGATGGAAAGCTGCATCCGGTGCAGCAGGCGGTCGTGGATGAGCAGGGATTCCAGTGCGCATTCTGTATGTCGGGCTTTATCGTCTCGGCAGTCGGGTTCCTGAAGGCAAATCCGCATCCAAGCCGTGCCGAACTGGCGCGCGGAGTGTCTGGCAATCTGTGCCGCTGCCAGGACTACAACAAGATCCTCGACGCTTTGATGCAGGGTGCGGAGAACATGAGGAGGGCTTGATCATGCCTGAGAGCGAACCCCTTGAACTGGCCAAACCTGCCGCCAAACCCACGGAAAAGAAAGAGCGTGTGTTCGGCGCCGGCTACAAGCTCATTGGCAAGAACTATTCCACCTGCGAGATGCTGGCGAAGGTTACCGGCAAGGCGAAGTATGCCGAGGACTTTCGCGCCGAAGGCATGCTGTTCTGCCGCCTGGTGCTGAGCCCGCTGCCGCATGCGCGGATCAAACGCATCGACGCCCGCGCGGCCATGGCAGTTCCCGGCGTGAAGGCAATTCTAACGGCGGACGATATCCCTGAGCCCGCCGAGAGCAAGCGCGGCAATAGGAATTCCGCCAAGGCAAGCAAGTGGCGCGAGCGCGCTTTGACCAACGAGCCAATGTATGTTGGCGATCCGATTCTTGCTGTGGCAGCGGTGGACGAACTGGCCTGTGCGGAGGCGATAGAAAAGATCAAGGTCGATTTTGAGCCCGTGCCGTGGGTTATCGATCCTCTGGAAACGTTGCGTCCCGGAGGGCGGAATCCCCGAGAGGAGGGCAATGCCTGGGTGAGCTCCGCGGACCCGGATTCGCGGGAGCCAGAATTGCATGAGATCAAGTGGACAGAGGCGGACTTTGCCGAATACAGCAGCGGAAAGTTGCCAATGGGGAATGTGCCCGATCAGTGGGCGTATGGGAACCTCGAAGAGGGATTCAAGAATGCGGCGCTGACTCTAGACGAGACATTTATCACTCCGGATACAGGCCACCAGTGCCTGGAACCTCGCACGTCCTTGGCCTACTGGCAGAACGGCAAGCTGTTCCTGTTTACCGGGACGCAGAGTATGGGTCAAACGCACTCTTTGATTGCGCAGTTGATGAACATGCCGCAGGAAGACGTCGTGTTCATCAGCGAATACACCGGTGGCGGGTTTGGAGGCAGAGTCACGGCGGGAGTAACGATGATCGTTCCCGCGCTGCTCTCGAAGAAACTGGGCGTCCCCGTTATGATGCGCGTGAGCCGCGAAGAAGAGCATTTCATTGGCCGCGCGCGGACTGGGGTGCTGGGACGTTTCAAGATTGGCTTCGCGGCGGACGGAAAGATCCTGGCGCTGGATATGTTCACGGTTTCGAATAGCGGGTCCTATGAGGCGCCGTTCGATGGTCTGTGGTCTGCAAAATTTGTCTCGCTGCTCTATCAACCGCGCGCCATGCGGCAGCGCGCGATCGCGGTGATGACCAACACTCCTCCGCGCGCGTCGCAAACTTCTCCTGGCGGCCTGCCATGCAGTGCAATGATGGAGCCGATCCTGTCGAAGGCGGCGCGCAGGCTGGGGATAGACCAGTTGTCAATACGTCGCGTGAACTGTCCTGAGGGCAAAGCTCAGTTTGGGTCGCCGGTCAAGGGCGTACTGGGTCATGCAACGAGTTGTTTCCTGAAGGAAGCGCTGGATCGCGGCGCGGAGCAGTTCCGATGGAGCGAGCGGATAAAGAGAGCCAAGCGATCAGGCACCAAGGCGCGTGGCCTTGGAGTCGTACTGGGCGCGCACGATGGCGGCACAGACGGCTACGACGGATTGCTGGTGATCACGCCGCAGGGGCGCGTGCGGTTCCAGTCAGGCATCTCCAACCTGGGAACCGAGTCGGTATTCGATTCGTTTCGCGCCGCGGCAGAGAAGCTTGGCGTGCCGTGGGAGATTTGCGACATCACATGGGGTGATATGTCGAAGCATCTTCCATATTCGTCCGTTTCGGCCGGCAGCAGAACAATAAGCGCCATGACCCGTGCTTCCTGGGCGGTGGCGGAAGAGTGCCAGCTGCGGTTGAAGGAGATCGCGGCCAAAACATATGGAGGAGATCCTGTCGACTACCAGGTGGCCAATCAGCGCGTATTTCGCAATGACGGTGGCGCGGGACTGAGCTTTGCGGAAGCAGCAAAGCGGGCCATCGAACTGGGCGGCATTTACGACGGGCACCAAGCGAATCCTGACGTGAATCCGCAGACCAAATTGGCCGTGGCCGGACTGAC
>JBARBP010000199.1:0-12618 GCA_049793195.1 Occallatibacter sp.
CTCGGCTCCGGCGTTCTTGACGCCTTCACCATCGGCGCCGAATCTCCAGCCGAGCAGGACAATCTGGCCCACCACATCGCCGCCGCCTGATCCGCCTTCCTCCTCGGCGCAATCCAACCCACGCAAAAAGCCCTCCATCAATTCAGGCTGTTACGAAACGGCCCGACTAGACTGGGGGGCCAGGGCATCCAATCACTCCAAGCCCGCGTCAGCGGGCGGCGTAAGGTAGCCCTAGTCGCAAGACTGGGGTTACCGGAGCGTCAATCCACCCCCAGCCCGCGTCAGCGGGCGAAAGAAAGTAGCTCCGCTCGCAAAAGGATGTTTCGTAACAAGCTCCTCAATTCAAGGGCTCTTGCACAGTACGAATTTCGAGAGTTCTATGCCGAAAGGAGAAAAGTGACACTAGCCTCCGGTGTGCTTTCCCGGCTCTGGCTTGTCCTCAGCCTTCGGCGCAGCCTTCTTCTGTGCAGGGCTCGATACCCCCATGCTCATCAGCACATACCCAAACCCCTTGCGCAACACCTCAAGAACGCTCATCGTTCCACTCCCCCGTGCCGTCTACAAATCCGCCAACCTGCCATTTCCGCGAAGCGGATGCTACCTTGCCGTCGTTTTTTTGTAGAATCGCAGCCAGACTCACCGCGGCAACTTCAGTTTCCCCAAGCAAGGAACTGTTACTGCTTCTTCCCCGGCAGCGGAGCCAAAGCCGCCGCTTTGCCCTTTTGAATTGCATCTGCCGCCGTGTTCTGTCCAGCCGGCGCTGCCGTCTTCCCATTCAGAATATCGAGCGCGGCCGGAGGCAGCGGCTTGTCGGCATTTGCCAGCAGCTGCGTCACCTGCCATCTCTCGGTGTCCGTCAACACCTTCTTATACGACGGCATGCCGGTCAGCCGGATGCCGTTCTCTACCTTCCAGTACGTCTCGCCCGGCGGATCGTCGCTCACGCCCACCACATCGCTGTTCTTGTGTTTCTCCCAGAGCTGCGGCGCCCTGGGGTACATCTGTCCTCCAAACGAGGAAGGCTTCCCGTGAAATCCATGGCAGGCCGCACACTGGTCACGGTAGATCTCGGCGCCGGCCACAAGCGCATTCTCATCGGCCTGAATCGGCGGAGTCTTCACCATCTCGCTGTCGATCCGTGCGTCCAGCGCAACCCCCGTGATTTTCCTCTCCATCGGCAGCGGCGGGTCTGCCACCGCTACTGGCGGATGACCGAGATGGAACCAAGCCATCACTGCGAGGGGAACCAGAATGACCCCCAGAACAATGCCAAGCAAGACTCGACCCATACCTTCAACCACCTCCACTGCCCTCAATCCTAGAGCATTCACCGGCAAGGTTTGCCTGACAAATACTTCATCCTCCCAAGAATTCACACCTTCTGAAATCCGGCCCTCTCCGGCGACCATTCACTCGATCCCGCGTCCAATCCACCATAGGTCCACCCCCACCCCTCTCTCAGGTGTTTTAATACCAATTGGGGGGAGCACTGCATCCTGCGGTGGTGTGCTTCCGTACTCCCGTGGAGGAATCCCGATACCGATGCGTTCTTTTCGCCGTCTTGCCCTCATGCTGGCGCTTTTCTTGCCAGCCGTGCACGCCGTTCTGGCCCAGAGCTCGAGCAGTAATCCTCCACCCCCGGTGCTGGCCCAGGCCCACAACCCGCTACCACCCCAAAATCCGAACGCCCCGGCTCCTGACCAGGCCCAGCCGCAGCAGCCAGAGCAGCCCCAGGCCGAAACTCCGCAGCAGTTGAGCGTACAAGCACGCATCCGCGCCCGCCGCGAACAGCGCCGCGCTGCCGCCATCCACGACGCCTACGCGCATCGCTTTGACACCTTTGCCGATATGGGCTACCTGCGCTTCAGGCCCGGTACCTACATCCAGCGCCTCACGTTTTACGGCTGGGAGACCGGCATCACCCGCTATTACAGTGAGCGCCTCGGCATAAACGTCGTGGGCCGCGGCTACTATGGCACTGCGTATGTCGGCCTGAACCCCAGCAATATCACCCGTCCGGCTATCAGCCAATACGATGTCCTCGCCGGTCCAACTTACCGCTTCTACCTCCAGCCAAAGTACTCCATCTCCGGCCGCGTCATGGGAGGCTACTCCTATGGCAACTTCTCAGGCGACACCAACGGTTTCGGCGGCAAAACACTTGGCCTCTACCCTGACGGCAACACCTTCGCCGTCAGTGCAAGCGCCATCGGCGAATACAACTTGGCCCCCAACATCGGCTTCCGCCTGGGTGGTGAGTATTTTATGACCGGCTACGGCTCCACAATACAGAACAGCCTCGGTTTCACCGGCGGCATTGTCTACCGCTTCGGCAAGCAATAAAAGAAAACACTCGGCAACAAACCCAGGGTCATCACTGAATCGGCCGTCGAATCGACACACCGGAGAACTTGATGAGACCCGCAGGAAAGAAAAATACGCTTTCTCGCCGCGATTTCATTCAATCCAGCGCGATCGCGGCCACCGCATTTGTTGCCTCCAGCGCAACGCCGTCTCTTGCCGAGGCGTTGCCTGAAACCGGCAAACCCCTGCCCATCAAGCTGGGCATTTGCAGCTACACCTTTCGCAACTTCACCCGCGCCCAGATGATCGGCTACCTGAAAGATCTCCGGGTCACCGATCTCAACGCGAAAGACGCCAAAGATCATCTGCCGATGGATCCCACGCTTGAAGCGCAGGCCGTCGCCGAATACGCCGCTGCCGGCATCAAGCTTCACGCCGCCGGCGCCATCTACTTCCCCAAGAACGATGAGACCGACATCCGCGGCAAATTCGAATACGCCAAGCGCGCCGGCATCGGCACCATCGTCGCCGGCGACCCAACTCCCGAGTCGCTCAAGTGGATCGAGCGCTTCGTCAGGGAATACGACATCAGGATCGCCATCCACAACCACGGCCCGGAGGATAAGTTCTTCCCGTCGCCTTTCGACGTGCTCAAGGCCATCGAGGATCTCGATCCGCGCATCGGCTGTTGCATCGATATAGGCCATGCCGCCCGCGCCAATGCCAACCTCGTCGACGCCATCCACGCCACCGGTTCCCGTCTCTACGACATGCACGTCAAGGACCTCACCAGCTTCCAGGACAAGGCGAGCCAGGTCGCCGTCGGGCGAGGCATCCTGCCCTTTCGAGAGATATTTCAGGCCCTCATCGACATCAAGTACCCCGGCTTCGTCGACCTCGAGTACGAAATCCACGCCGACGACCCCATGCCCGGCGTGATCGAGAGCATGGCCTACATGCGCGGCGTCCTGACCGGCATGGGCTACATCAACCACGCGTAAACCCACCACGCCCGG
Source organism: Occallatibacter sp. (assembly GCA_049793195.1). Taxonomy (GTDB): domain Bacteria; phylum Acidobacteriota; class Terriglobia; order Terriglobales; family Acidobacteriaceae; genus Telmatobacter. The sequence goes on from JBARBP010000199.1 coordinate 3,321, forward strand.
GAATTCTTGATCTCGAAGAAAAATCTGGGTGCCCCATCCATCCGCGGCTTCATCGCGGATGGGTGGGAAACCACAACCCGCAATCGAGGGGCTTTTCCAACCCTGTCCCCAGAAAGAATCCGTGCCCCATTTGGACGCCGGGGGGACCCTCTGGGTCGGGGCACGACGTCCTTTGCCGCATGAGTGGGAAAGGCAGAATCTCAACCGAGGGGCTTTCTGATTCCTGGTCCCCAACTCCGTTCTCTGTTTGCAGGCCAGCATGGGGCGCTGCCGCACCCAGAAAAATGTAAATAGGACGTATTTTCAGACTGTTGATTCCATGAGACCTATTCCCTATTTACACTGCAGATAATTACCCGCCTTTGGCGCACAATCATTTCACCACCATCCACCACCAGCAGGAGCTGGGAGCTGAAAGCTAAAAGCTCCTAACCCCTGCATTGAGCGGAACTTGCGTATAACTCTAACGCCTTCTTGATTTTAGGGTACCCCTCCGTAAGTCCAAACAGCAGAGCAATTTGGCCCTTGGGGGAGGGGGGTACCCCCGTAACTAACCACTAACCCTGGCCCTCTGCCTCACTGTAGAATTGGAATTCCAGCTATCCTGCGCTGCCATTCCGCAGGCCCAGTCTGGTGGACGCTGGTGCCTTTTGAATCCACGGCTACCGTGACCGGCATGTCGCGGACGTCGAACTCGTAGATGGCCTCCATGCCCAGGTCGCCGAAGGCCACAAGACGCGATCCAACGATAGCCTTCGACACCAGATAGGCCGCACCGCCAACGGCCATCAGGTACACCGCACCGAATTCCTTGATCGCTTCAATCGCCGCGGGGCCCCGCTCGGCCTTGCCCACCATGCCCAGCAGCCCCGTCTCCGCCAGCATCTGCCGCGTGAACTTGTCCATGCGCGTTGCCGTTGTCGGCCCTGCCGGCCCAACGACCTCTTCACGCACCGGATCGACGGGGCCAACGTAGTAGATGAAGCGTCCTTTGAAATCGACTGGCAGTTTTTCGCCGCGGCTCAGCATGTCGGTCATGCGTTTGTGGGCGGCGTCGCGACCGGTAAGCAATTTGCCGGTTAGCAGCAGCACCTCGCCGGGCTTCCATGAGTCCGCCTCTTCCTTTGTGACCGTGTCGAGGTTGACACGCCGCGCGCCCGACACGTCATAAGTCAGCTTCGGCCAGTCGTCAAGGCTGGGCGGATCGAGATAGACCGGCCCGCTGCCATCGAGCACGACGTGCGCATGACGCGTCGCCGCGCAGTTGGGAATCATCGCCACCGGCAGATTGGCCGCGTGCGTCGGATAGTCGAGCACTTTCACGTCGAGCACAGTTGTCAACCCGCCAAGTCCCTGTGCCCCGATGCCGAGCCGGTTCACCTTGTCGTAGAGCTCCACGCGCAACTTTTCGGCGGTCGTTACGGGTCCGCGAGCAATCAGGTCCTGAATGTCGATGGGGTCCATGAGTGACTGCTTGGCCAGCAGCATCGCCTTCTCCGATGTCCCGCCGATCCCGATGCCGAGCATCCCCGGCGGGCACCAACCGGCGCCCATCGTCGGCACCGTCTTCAGCACCCACTCAACAACGGAATCGGAAGGATCGAGCATGACAAACTTCGACTTGGCCTCGGAACCGCCGCCCTTTGCCGCAACGGTGATCTCGACCGTATTGCCCTTGACGAGTTCGACCGAAACGCAGGCTGGCGTATTGTCCTTGGTGTTCCTCCGCGCCCCCGCAGGATCGGCCAGTATCGACGCACGCAGCTTGTTATCCGGATCGAGATATGCCCGCCGCACGCCCTCATCGACCATCCCCTGGACATCAAGCGCAGGGCTGCCGTCCGCCGGGCCTTCGAAATGCACACCCATGCCGACCTTGATGAACGCCGTAACAATTCCAGTATCCTGGCAGATCGGCCGATGGCCCTCGGCGCACATCCGGCTGTTGATCAAAATCTGCGCCATCGCGTCTTTGGCGGCGGCCGATTGTTCTTTCTCGTAGGCCTTGACCAGGCTGGTGATGTAATCCACCGGATGGTAATAGCTGATGTACTGTAAGGCGCCCGCAACGCTGGCGATGAAGTCTTCCTGCCGGATGATGGTCATGGGAACTCCTCGAACTCTCTAGGGTAATGGATGCAGGGAGAGCTTGTCCGGCGGCCGGCTTTTCGCCAGGCTAGAGAGAAGGCCGCATGAGGCGACCCAAGTATTCCCACCCTTCAAAAGGTGTGAATGATCGGCCGCAGGGATTACGTCTCGTGTCTGCGCCCAGCCGATGCGTTAGTGCGAGCTACGGCTTGATCATCATCTTGCCGACACCGTCACTGTAGTCGGTGGAGATGGCGAAGGCTTCGTCGATGCGGTCAAGCTCCCGCGCGTGGGTGAGCAGCGGGGCAAACCAGTCAGCGTGCACCTCGAGCAGGTCCAGAGCCTCACGGGTTTCGTGGTTCGATCGGCGGACGTTGAAGATGGTGAGCTCCTTGCGGCGCATCGAGGACCCATCCATGGAAACCATCGGCGTAGAATGAATGCCCGTGAGCGCGACACGGCCCGCGTTGCGCGTGAGATGAATCGCCTGAGTGGTGGTGTGCTCTCCGGCAGCGCAGTCTATGGCGCAGTCCACCCCGCGTTGCCCGGTTCCGCGAAGAATTTCACCTTCTGCTTCAGCGGGCTCGAGCACAACGTCGGCGCCGATTGCGCGAGCCAGCGCGCGCCGATGCGCCAGGGGTTCGACCGCCCAGACTCGCCCTGCTCCGGCGGCGCGCAATGCAGCAATCGTCAAAAGCCCGATGGGGCCGGCCCCGATAACCGCTACCGTTTCGTCAAGGCGGATCGACGCCAGTCGGAGAGAATGGATGGCGATCGCGAGAGGCTCGGAAAGGGCCGCTTCAGCGAACGACAGCGTGGCCGGGATGGGAAGAAAGTTGGAGACGGGCAGGTTGACGAATTCGCGAAAAAAACCGGGGTAGGTCGGGTTGCTGAGAAAGCGTATATTGGCGCACACGTTGTGATGCCCGCTCAAACAGAACTCGCAGTGATAGCAGTAGAGTGCGGGCTCAAGCGCCCCACGAGTGCCCACGGCGAGTCCGGTGACACCGGCCCCTGTTTTGATGATGGTCCCCGCGGGCTCGTGCCCAAGCAGCATGGGATAGACGTTGGGCGTGCCGCCGACCGCGCCTTCTGCGTAAGCATGCAGATCGGACCCGCAGACTCCCACCGCCTCGATGCGGACCTGCACTTCGCCCGGCCCGGGATTGTCAATCGGTATGTCAACAAGCCGGAATGTCAGGGGAGCAATCAGTTCGGCAGCAAGCATCGGATACTCTTCCTCAGAGACGATACATTATCCGTGTGCAGGAGCAAAAGGCGAGCCCGCATCGCAGGTCGGGAAGGCAATTTCATTCGGCTGCCCGATAGCCTAATCTAGAACTATGAACGGCGCGACCGCGGTACCCTCAGAGCCCCAATTCATCCAGCAGTCCCCCTTCGATCTCCTCGTCGTAGGCGCCGGCCCCACCGGTCTGGCCTGCGCTATCGAAGCTCAGAAGGCAGGGTTCCGCACGGTCCTTGTCGACAAGGGCTGCCTCTGCAACTCCCTTTTCCACTACCCCGCCCACATGACTTTTTTCACCACCTCTGAGCGTCTTGAAATCGGCGGCATCCCCTTTCCCAGCCCTAACGCCAAGCCCACCCGCGATGAAGCGCTACAGTACTACCGCTTGGTAGCTGCCTACTACAAACTCGATATACGTCAGTACCATCATGTCGACCGGGTCTCCGGTGCCGACGGTGCTTTCGTGGTCCACACCGTCGACCGGTTCGGTCGCCCCGGCGAACTCCACTCGCGCAAGCTCGTCATCTCCACCGGCTACTACGACCTGCCCAACTGGATGGGCATTCCCGGCGAAACCCTCAGTAAGGTACATCATTACTACAACGATCCCCATCCCTATTTCGAAATGGACGTCGCCGTCATCGGCGGGAAGAATTCCGCGGCCATTGCGGCCTTGGAGTTGTGGCGGAGCGGCGCGCGCGTCACGCTGATCTACCGCGGGCCTGGTATCACGCCGAACGTAAAGTATTGGATCAAGCCGGATATCGAAAACCGCATCAAAGACGGCGAAGTCAAGGCCTTTTTTGACACCAACGTTCTCGAAATCACCCCCGACGCAGTCATCCTTGAGACTCCGAACGGCTGCACCACCATCCCCAACGCCTTCGTCTTCGCCATGACCGGCTACCACCCCGACTTCACTTTCCTTGAACGCATCGGAATTCAATTCGACGGCCCCGACCGGCTCCCCGTCTGCAACGCAGAAACCCTCGAAAGCAACGTCCCTGGCATCTACCTCGCCGGCGTGATTGTAGCCGGCTCCCGCACCAGCGAGATTTTTATTGAGAATGGCCGCTTCCATGGCCGCCAGATTGCCGTCGCACTTGCATCCAAGATGATGGTAAGAGATAAAGTCTGAAACCCAAAAGCCTGCCCATCCGATAAACTGAATCCCACAATTCTTCTCGGTTGCATTCCTCATGCGCTGGTGGCCTCGCACAATTCGTTGGCAAATGCTTGCCGGACTGCTCCTCCTTGAGACTCTGTCCATCGGCCTCTTTGCCATGTTGCTCGTCCGTCAGCAGACGGCTGAAGTGCACATGCGTGCCCGAACCCGCCTCTTGTACGAGGTCACTTCGGTGGCGTTGCAATCCGGTGAAGCGCTGCTCCAGAATCGGCCCGGCTGGGTTGGCTTGTCCGTGAAGATGATGGGCGAGGCGCCCACAGTCGCCGTCGCCAAGGTCACCGACCCGGTTGGCAATGTCCTCTTCATCAGCAAAGGCGAGGCCGACCAGTCCAGACTCGAGACTGAGGAGCGGGCGCAGATCCCTTTGGTCCGCCAGGACGATCCCAGATTCTTCGTTCTCGATGGCAACCGCTGGGAGAGCGTCTCGGCCATTTACACCAACCAAGAGCTGCGCGGCTACGCGTGGGTTCAGTTCGACAAGACCTGGGCCAAGGATCAACTCAATTCTATCCTTCGCGATACCGCAGTCTTTGCGATCATATGGATGCTGGCCTCCGCCGTCCTGGTTCTCCTCATGGCCCGCTCCATCTCCCGTCCACTCGCCATCCTCCATCGCGGTACCCGCTCCCTTATGACCACGCTCGAGGACAACGAGAACTTCCCCTTGCCGGCTGGTGTGCAAAACGAAATTGGCGACCTGATTGAGGTCTTCAACCGCATGGTCGCCTCGCTTGCCGAGCAGCGCTCCGGTCTGAACGACACCCTCTCTCTGCTTGACTCCATGCTCGCCAATGCTCCCATCGGGCTGGCCTTTTTCGACCGCGACTGCCGCTTTACCCGAGTCAACACGGTTTTCGCCGAGATGACCGGTGTGTCTCTCAGCCGGCACCTCGGGCGCACGCTGCCAGAACTGCTACCTCAACCGGTGGCTCATCAACTTGAAAATGCCTTGCTCGATGTTTTCACGGTGCAGGAGCCGATGCATACCTTCGAACTGAGCGGCCAGGGAAGCAGATTCGGTCGCCCATGGACCTGGCTCGTCAGCGCCTACCCGGTTCGGACCACTCCACACCAGATTCGCTGGGCAGGCATCATCGTCCTCGACGCCAGTGATCGTAAGCGCAGCGAGGAAGCCCTCCGCAGGGCTGAGAAACTCGCCGTCACCGGTCGCCTCGCCGCCTCAATCGCTCACGAAATCAACAATCCTCTAGAAGGCATTACCAACCTGCTTTTCCTTCTCCGCAACTACTGCGAGCTCCAGGATCCGGCCCTGAATTACGTCACCATGGCTGAATACGAAGTCCGTCGCATTGCCGAGATCACCCAACAGACCCTTCGCTTCTATCGCCAGACCACGCTACCGGCCCGCACCAAAATGAAGGACCTGCTGGATTCCGTACTCAGTCTCTATCAGGGCCGTTTCAACAGCCTCAACCTTCAAGTCGCACGAGACTACGACCCTGAGCTTGACCTGTTCTGCTTTGCCGGAGAAATCCGCCAGGTCTTCGCCAACCTGGTCGGCAACTCCATTGACGCGTCGGCGATGGGCGGCCGTCTGCTTGTCCGCGCTCGTCGTTCCCGAAACTGGAAAGATCCGTTACAGAATGGCGTCCGTTTTGCCTTGGCCGACACAGGGGCTGGCATGGAAAGGGGAATCCGCGAGCGTGTCTTCGAGGCCTTCTTCACAACCAAGGAAGTTACCGGCACTGGTCTCGGCCTCTGGATCAGCCACGAGATCATCGCCAAACATCACGGCGTGATCCATCTGCGCAGCCGCAGTTCTGCCTCCGGAAAAACTACAGGGACTGTCTTCCAGTTCTTCATCCCCGACAATCCGGATATGCTGGGCGCCGCCGAGCCTACCGCCGGCACTGCCGCGTAAAAGCTGCAAGAAAGATATTTACCGCCCCTCTTGACTGTTCACCTATTTTATGTGCTACAGTAAGTAACATTATGATGAGTAACACTACACCCGGTCACGACCCCGCCGGACTCGGCGAACTCGAACGCAGCATCCTCCTCATCGTTTGGCGCCTCGGTACGATCACGGCAGAGCAGGTGCGCGAAGAGCTTGGCCGGCCCCTCAAGGACTCCACGATCCGTACCGTCTTGCGCCGACTTGAAGAGAAGGGCTACCTCGCTCACTCCGTTGAAAACCGCACTTTCCTCTATCGTCCCGCACAGTCCCGGCAGCGGGTTGCCGGCCGCGCCGTCAAACGCATCGTGGACTGGTTCTGTGAGGGCTCCGTCGAAGCTCTACTGGTCGGCATGGTCGACTCAAAGGTCCTTGACCGCGCAGAATTGCAGCGTCTCGCCGACCGCATCGCCCTCACGCAGAAAACCGTCCCGCCCGCGAAAAACACCACCGCCGCAAGAACGCATTCCGTCACGGCTCCGCGCTCTGATTCGAAACATAAGGAGATGTCATGATCGCAGCCCCGGTTCCCCTCATGCTTGAAGCCGCCATGCGCGCCCTGCTTGCCGCGATCGCTGTCTGGGTCAGTCTGCGGCTCCTCGGCGTCCGCAATGTGCTCGTGCAGAAATCCGCATGGGGCCTGGTTCTTATCGCAGCTCTCGCCATGCCCCTGGTCCCTCACTGGCAAGGACTCTCGGCACTGGCTGCGCTGCGCCTTCCGGCGCTCCCGCGAACTTCGACTGCCCAGCCTCTGCCAGTACAGCCTCAAAAGTCCGTAGCCGCGATTGCCGCCCCTCGCGCTTCGTCAGCTATTCCTCCGCGCGAATCCTCGTCCATTGCGCGCAGGACCCAAGCCCCGCCGCGCAGGGTTCCCGCGACACCTCAATCGAAAGCGCCCAAATCAATTCCCGCCGCAGCAGACCGTTCCCGAGGACCGGAAAACTCAATCTCAAAATCTTACCTGCCGGCAAACTCCACGCCAGAACCGGCAATCTACACAAACCAGCCGGTTCCCACTCTGAGTTCCGCTGGATTGCACTCGGATCGAACGGCCTTGCTCGTGGCTGCCTCAGCGTGGCTGCTTTATATCGGAGTCCTCACCGCTCTGCTCCTGCGTCTTCTCTTTGGTCTGACCTCCGCGCTCAAACTTTGGATGTCGGCGAATCCGATTTGTACATTGGATAAGTCCGGTACAGCCAACAGCATGGCGGTTCGCTCAAGCGCCCGTGTCGCCTCCCCGGTGAATGTTGGTTCCGGCATCATTCTCCCCGTTGACTTCCGCGAGTGGGGGGGGGAGAAGCTGCGGGTTGTTTTGGCGCATGAGGGGTCACATGTGCGCCAGGGGGACTTCTATTTGCAGCTTTTTGCAGGCTTATATGCCGCCATTTTCTGGTTTAGTCCGCTGGGATGGTGGCTGAAGCGAAAACTCTCTGAATTGAGCGAGGCAATCAGCGACCGGGCCGGCCTGGAAGAGGCCGCGAGCCGCTCCTCCTACGCTCAGCTCCTACTTGAATTCGCGGCTCTCCCGCGCCCAACCCTCACAGGAGTTGCCATGGCCCGCACCAGTCATCTCGCCCGGCGCATTGAGCGCCTTTTGAACGAATCCAGTTTCCGCCAGTCGTTTGCCGCCGGCGGCCGCCGCGCCCTGCTTGCCGTCTTCCTGGTTCCCGTCGCGCTGGTCGCCGCCACCGTATTGGTCCGGGTTGAAGCCGCTGCCGCGCCAACACAGCAAGCCCATGCCGCACCCCAGGCCCAGGATTCACCGTCATCGCAACCGACGGTGGTTGGCCAGGCGACGCCGGAGCAGGTCGCGCAGCCTGCGCCCGCCGCGATGCCAGCTCCCGACGAGGCTCCGGTCCCGCGACCGACACCGCAATCCGTGCCGGGCCCGCCTCAGCCGCAGCCCTCCGGCGAAGCCGGCCCGGGCCCTGGTCCGATGGCTCCAATGCCTCCGAATCCCTTCATCGTAGACATGCCACCGATGCCGCCCATGCCGAATGTCAACCTCCGAATCCCCCTGGATGCGATTCACGTCCAAGTCGACCCCAACATGTCCGCAGAGATCGCCGCAGAGATCGCCGCAGAGATCGCCGAGGCACGAGCGGACACGGAGCAGTATCGCGGCTCCGACATCTTCTATAGCGAGCCCTATGCAATCGTCGGCGACCCGGGCTCCAAGCCCAGTTTCATTGGCCATTCCGATGAAAATCGCGACGAGGAGATCGAAAAAGCGCGCAAAGTTGCCCACGGACATTTCCTCTGGTTCCGTCACGATGGCAAGTCCTACATTGTTGACGACCCCGCGACCGTGAGCGAGCTCGAGGCCATGAACAAACCCATGGACGATCTTCGCGGACAGATGCACTCCCTCGGCGAGCAGATGCATGCACTCGGTGAAGAGCAGGGGGAGCTCGGCAAGCAGATGCGCGACATCTCCGTACCCATTCCCGACCTCTCCAAGGAGATGGCCGAACTCAATGCTGCCATCGCCAGTCTGCAGGCAAAACAGGGCGGGACCATCAGTCAGAAGGACCTCGGCGATCTGCAACGCGAAGTCGGCAGAATCCAGGGCGAACTCGGCGCACTGCAGGGCAAGATTGGCGCCCAGCAAGGAGCGCTTGGCGGCAACATGGGAAAGTTCGGCGGCCAGATGGGCGAGCTCGGCGGTCAAATGGGCAAGCTCGGCGCCGAGATGGGTCAGCTCTCCAGAGAGAACCGGAGCAAAGTCAAAAAAATCGTCGACGAGTCTCTGAAAGACGGCAAAGCCAAGCCCGTCGAGTAAGGGTCCGCTGCTGAATCCGAAACACGACGGAGGGCCATCCTTCCAATCGCCGCGGCGATTGGAAGGATGGCCCTCGGTGTC